>CAZZJN010000013.1:19689-34686 GCA_964654505.1 uncultured Ardenticatenaceae bacterium
GCATGGACGGCGGACGCAGCCTCGCCATCAGCCAGACCGCGCTTGGCCAAGGTGATCATTTTCTCCGCGGCCGGGCGAATGGTTCGCGCCTTGGCCTCGGTGGTGGTGATCTGTTCGAATACCAGCAAATCGGCGATCATGTTCCGCCGCAGTGCATTGCGATGGCCGGTGTCACGATTCAACCGGCGGCCATGTACTTTATGACGCATCGTAAACTCCTCTAACAGCCATCGGAGGCTCAGGCCGACCGCTTGGCATCATCTTCTTCGGGCAGAAAACCCTTAAGCCGCAGCTGCTGCTTCAGCTCATCCAGCGATTTATCGCCGAAGTTGCGGATGGCCAGCATCGTTTCTTCACCGCGATCCAGCATCTCCAGCATCTCACCGACCTTGGTGATGCCCGTGCGCTTCAACGAGTTGAAGACGCGGACGCTCAGGTCAAGCGACTCGATCGGTGTGTCGTAGATCTCGTTGGGAATCGTTTCCTCTTCCCGATCTTCCTCGATGGAGATGAACGTCTCTTCGCTGACGCCGGCGATCGGCCGCAAGTGCTGGATCAGTAGCTGCGCCGCCTGGGCCAATGATTCTTCGGGCTTGATCGTGCCGTCGGTCCAGATCTCCATGACCGTGCGGTCATAGTCCGCCGCCTGGCCGACGCGGGTCTTCTCGACCTCATAGGCCACCCGACGAATCGGGCTGAAGATGGCATCGACGGGCAACTCGCCGATGGGCAAGCGGCCGCGTTCCTCAGCGGGCGAATAGCCGCGGCCGGTCTCGGCCATCAGCTCGATCTCCAGATAGGTATCATCCGAATCGACCGTGAACAGGTACAGGTCCGGGTTGATGATCTCAACTTCCGGCGGAACCTGGATGTCGGCCGCGGTGACCGGGCCGGCGCCCTGCACTTCCAGACGCATGCGAGCGATATCTGTATTAACCAGTTGCAAACGCAACTGTTTGACATGCAGAATGAACTGCATCATATCCTCGCGAACGCCGGGGATGGCCGAAAACTCATGCGGCACATCGGTGACGCGAACGGACGTGACGGCCGCGCCGGGCAACGACGCCAGCAGGACACGCCGCAACGCATTGCCCAGCGTGGTGCCATAGCCTCGTTCCAGCGGCCCGATCACGAAACGGCCATATTCAGACGACATAGCCGTCCCTTCGACCTTCGGCATGACAAGATTATTGATAGTCAAGGCAATTACCTCCCTGTGGGGAACCTGCCGGCGGGATAGTTATTGATAAATTCCTTCCCATCGTGCTCGTCGACTCCCATACATCGGTTTGTTTCAAGATGAGCAACTGCCGTTAACGGGAGTAGTACTCGACGATCAACTGCTCGTTGAGCGATACGTCGATGTCCTCGCGAGTCGGGACGTGCAACACACGGCCGGACAGGTTCGCGGGTTCAACCGCCAACCAGCGCGGAACGCGACGATCGTCCAGATTCTGGCGCAAATCCTTGAAATAGGTATTGCGGCTGCTCTCTGACCGAACAGACACGACATCGCCTGTGGAAACCAGAGCCGATGGGATATTTGTCTTGCGATTATTCAGCATGATATGGCCGTGCTGAACCAGCTGGCGAGCCTGGGGACGCGAATCGGCCAAACCCAGCCGGTAGACGACGTTATCGAGGCGCTGCTCCAGGATGGCCAACAGGTTGTAGCCGGTCAGACCCTTCTGGGCCGAGGCGCGCTCGAAATATCGATTGAACTGACGCTCCAGAACGCCATAAATACGGCGTGCCTTTTGCTTTTCGCGCAACTGCAACAGATAGTCAGACGCGCGGCCGCGGCGGAACTGATTCTCACGCCCATGCTGACCGGGCGGGTAGCCGCGACGCTCGACCGAACATTTGGGGGTCAGACAACGCGACCCCTTCAGGAATAATTTTTCGCCCTCACGCCGGCAAAGCCGACAAACAGGGCCAGTATATCGCGCCAACTTGGGTACCTCCTATTAAGTACCGTCCGCCACAGCGACACCTTGTCGCCGAGCGGTCAGGGTCGGGAGAGGTTTACAGGCTTGGCTACCCTTCTTCCCTCTCGACAACACGAATGATTAAATACGACGTTTCTTCGGCGGCCGGCAGCCGTTGTGGGGTACCGGCGTGATGTCCTGAATCGAGGTCACACGAATGCCGCTCGCCTGAATCGAACGAATGGCCGCCTCGCGACCCGGGCCAGGCCCTTTGACGACGACGTCCACTTCCTGCACGCCGTTCTCGACGGCGACACGAGCCGCATTCTGACCGGCCAGGCGAGCGGCATAGGGCGTGCTCTTGCGAGAACCCTTGAAGCCGGCCGCCCCGGCGCTGGACCAGGACACGGTATTACCCTTGGTATCAGTTATCGTCACAATGGTGTTATTGAAGGCGGCATAGATATGGGCCTGCCCCTTTGGCACCATCTTTTTGGCTTTCTTTCGCGTCGTTTGTGCTTGTCTTCTGCGTCCCATCTTTCCTTAATGCTCCGTCTATTCGGCATATGGGGCGGTAATTCGCCCCATATGCCGGCAGATCTCAACAATTATTACTTGCCGCCCTTGCGACGACCGCGCCCGGCAACCGTCTTCTTGGGGCCTTTACGCGTTCGCGAATTGGTGCGGGTGCGCTGGCCGCGAGCGGGCAAGTGCCGCCGATGGCGCAGGCCACGGTAGCTGCCGATCTCGCCCAGGCGCTTGATGTTCATCCCCACTTCGCGACGCAGATCGCCTTCGACCGTGTATTCCTTCTCGACGATCTGGCGCAAGCGGGTCACTTCGGCCTCGGACAAATCGCGAACACGCGTGTCCGGGTTTACTTCGGCCGCCGCGAGAATCTGGTGGCTGGACGTCCGGCCAATGCCATAAATGTACGTCAGACTGATCTCAACGCGCTTGTTGCGCGGAATATCAACCCCTGCGATACGAGCCATTCTCTATCTCCCTTAACCCTGACGCTGCTTGTGGTTCGGATCAGAACAGATCACACGCACCACGCCATTACGCTTGACGATTTTGCATTTCGGACAACGCCGCTTGACAGATGATGTTACCTTCATGATTCAATTCTCCTGCCCGGACACCAGCCCCGGCAATAACCCTCAGGAAGCCTGCTCGATCGCCCGATGCAACTCCTGCTGAACGGCCTCGATACTTTGTCCGCCGTTCACATTGACCACCAGGCCGCGCTGTTCGTAATAGTCCAGCAGCGGCTTCGTCTGTGCCTCATAGACGCGCATTCGGGTTCGGATTGTATCTTCCGAATCGTCAGCGCGCCCCTCGATTTGCGCTCGTTTCAACAGGCGCTGAATCAATTCTTCATATTCGACGACGATGTTGGGCACGACGTTAATTCGGCCGCCGATCTCGCCCAGCAATAGTTCCAGCGCGTCGGCCTGAGCCTGGGTGCGCGGGAAGCCATCGAGGATGGCCCCTTCGGCCGCATCCGGCTGCGCCAGACGATCTTTCACCATCGCCACCGTCACCTCATCGGGTACCAGCTCGCCCTTGTCCATGTAGCTTCGGGCCAGCTTACCCAACGCGGTCTCATTCTTCAGATTATAACGAAACAAGTCGCCTGTCGACACTTGCGGCAAGCCAAGTGACTGTTCCAGCATCTTGGCCTGGGTGCCCTTTCCGGCTCCCGGTGGACCGATCAAGATGATGAACCTCATGACTTGATGAAGCCCTCATAGTGGCGCATGAGCAACTGCGCTTCCAGTTGGCGCATGGTGTCGATAACGACGCCCACAACGATGATCAAGCCGGAGCCGCTGATGACCAGCACGCTTTGCTCCAGGCCTTCGATCCGCAGCAGCTTGGCGATGACGGCCATGATGCCGGGCATGACGGCGATGACGCCCAGAAACAGCGCGCCAACCAGCGTGATCCGGCGCACGACGGACATGATGTACGTCTCCGTCCGCTTGCCGGGCCGAATGCCGGGGATGAAACCACCCTGGCGCTGCAACGTCTCGGGCAGGTTCTGCTGCCGGATCATGACGTCGGTGTAAAAGAACGTGAAGGCGACGACCAGCAAAAAGTAAAGAACCCAGTAAGCTGTGAAGGCAAACGGCGCAACCGTCGGATCGGTTGTCGTTCCGAACTGGGCGATACCACTCGCCAATCGGTCAACGAATCCACCGCTGCCGGTAATGAACAGACCGGCGATGAGCGGGAAGAAAGTCAGGATCGACTGGGCAAAGATAATCGGGATCATGCCGGCCGTATTGACCTTCAAAGGTACATGGGTGCTCTGTCCCTGATAAATCTTGCGTCCTCTCACCCGCCGGCCATACTGCACTGCGATTCTTCGCTCACCCTCCTGGATAATAACAATGACCAGCACTGTCAGAATCAGATAGATAAAGAAGGTGACAATCGAGAACACGCGCGCCGTTGTTTGCTCGAGCGTGAACATCTGGGCCAGAGAAGGCAGGATACCGGCCACGATACCGCCGAAGATGATCAGCGAGATACCCTGGCCGACGCCTTCCTCGGTGATGCGCTCGCCAATCCAGATGGCGAACATCGTGCCGCCGACCATGGCCACCAGGGTCGTCAGGGTCGGTAATAAGTTGTCCGCACTAAAGCCGAAGTTGGGCATGATCGACTCGACGCCGCCGGCCAGACTGAAGCCGACGAGGCGAATCTGACCAATGGCTTGCAGAAACGCCAACGGCACTGTCAGGTAATAGGTGTACCGATTCAGCTTGTTGCGGCCCGTTTCGCCTTCCGATTGCAGTTCTTCAAGCTGCGGGATAATCGGCGTCAGCAATTGGATGATAATTGATGCAGTGATGTATGGATAGACACCCATCGCCATGATCGAAAAATTGCTGACCGCGCCGCCCGACAGCAGGTCAAGAAAGTCAACTACCGAGTTTCCGGTCCGCTGCGATGTAAACAGCAGCCACGCCTGAAGGTCGAGTCCGGGAACCGGAATATTGGCCAACAGGCGATAGATGACCAGCATCCCTATGGTATACAGGATGCGCCGCCGCAGGTCGGGCAAGGTGAAGGCTGCGCGCATTGATTCTATCATTACGTGTCTCCCGCAAAGTCATGAGCGGTGTCGGCGAATAGCGATCGCCGGCCTGTCAGGACTAGGCGCTGAATGGAATTACCTCCGCCTTGCCGCCGGCGGCTTCAATTTTCTCTCGGGCCGTGGCCGAAAAGCGATGTGCCTGAACATTGACCGCTCCTTCGATTTCGCCGTCACCCAGGACGACCACACGCTCGGAAGTCTTCTTGATCAGACCGGTCGCGACCATCAGCTCAGGCGTCACCGTTTCGCCGCCAAAATCGAACTCAGCCAACCGGTGAAGGTTAACGGCCTGATACTCGACGCGACGAATGTTGGTGAATCCGCGCTTGAAAGGCAGACGACGCGCCAACGGCAGCTGGCCGCCTTCAAAGTAAGCGCCCTTGACTCCACCGCTGCGTGCGCCCTGGCCCTTGGTGCCACGACCGGCAGTTTTACCCTGGCCGGCCGAGATACCCCGGCCCACGCGCTTGCGAGATTTCTTTGCGCCCTCGTTCGGGCGTAGATCATTAAGTTTCATCTTACCGGACCTCTTCAACCGTCAGCAGGTGGTTGATCTTCTGGATCATCCCCCGGATGGCCGGCGTGTCTTCATGCTCAACCGTTTGGTAGAGGTGTGTGAAGCCCAACGCCTTCACGGTGGCTTTCTGGCGCACGGTATAACCGATTGCGCTCTTGCTGTAGGTAATGCGTAACTTGGCCATTACTTTCGCCCCCAGAACGGCGAGACATCGTTCACGTCCTTGCCGCGATCGTTCGCAACCTGGCGAATATCCATGATCCGGTTGAGGCCGTCCATCGTCGCCATCATCACGTTCAGGGTATTATCGCTGCCCAGCGACTTCGTCAGGATGTCGCGATAGCCGGCCGCCTCGATGACCGCGCGCACGCCGCCACCGGCGATGACGCCGGTACCGGGCGATGCCGGCTTGAGGAGCACCTTGGCCGCGCCATAATGCCCTGTCACTTCATGCGGCAGCGTGGTGCCGTACATCGGCACAGGCGCCATATTCTTGCGCGCCGCCTCAAGGGCCTTGCGAATGGCGTCCGGCACCGTTCTGGCCTTGCCGATTCCAACGCCGACCGTGCCTCGGTTATCACCGACGACGACCGTGACACGGAAAGCAAAGCGACGGCCACCTTTCACGACCTTGGCCACGCGGGCTATGTCGATAATACGCTCGTCGAAATCGTCTTTCTGCTCGCGAAAGCTCTGTTGTCTTCTCTGACCCATCGTAGACTCCTAGGCGGGACGACCCCCGCATTAAAGCTTCAGGCCGCCCTCGCGCGCGCCATCGGCCAAGGCCTTCACGCGGCCATGGTAGATATAGCCGCCTCGATCGAAGACGACTTCCTGAATGCCCGCGTCGAGCGCCCGCTGGGCGACGATCTTGCCCACGATTGCGGCTTGCTCGCCCTTCTTCTTGCCGGCGATCTGCTCGGCGATATCCTTGTCCACGGTCGAGGCCGAGGCCAGGGTGTGGCCGGCGACGTCGTCAATCACCTGAGCGTAGATGTGGTTCAGGCTGCGGAAGACGTTTAGCCGCGGACGCTCCGGGGTGCCGGAGATTTTCATTCGGATGCGACGCTGACGCCGTTTCCGGGGATCGTTCACATTCTTTGCCATGATGTTCTATATCCTGATTCGCTGACGCGCGGATTAGACCTTGCCGGTCTTGCCTGCCTTGCGCCGGACGATTTCTTTTTCGTAGCGAATACCCTTGCCCTTATAAGGCTCCGGCGGACGTTGCTTGCGGATACGCGCCGCAATCTCACCGACGTATTCCTTGTCGATTCCACTGACGATCACCTTGCGGCCGCGTTCCTCGACGGCGTAGGAAATCCCGTGATCCGGCTCGAAGTAGACCGGATGGGAATATCCGACGTAGAGCACCAACCGGTTCCCGCTCATCTCGGCGCGATAGCCAACGCCTTCGATGAGCAGCACCTTGTTGTAGCCGGCGCTAACCCCGGTGACCATGTTGTTCAACAGGGCGCGGGTCAGCCCGTGCAAAGAGCGATGCTGCCGGCTATCCGACGGCCGAGTCACGCTCAACACCCCGTCTTCCAGACCGATCGCCATATCGGGGTGGAGCATCCGCGACAGCTCGCCCTTCGGCCCCTTCACAGCGACCGTCGAGCCGGAGATGTCGATACTGACACCCTTGGGCAGTTGTATTGGCGACTTACCAACTCGCGACATACCATCAAACCTCCCCGGCCCGGCACGCTCGCAGCGCACTCAAGCCGGACTTGTGTCGAATTCTAACTACCAAACCTTGCAGAGTAATTCGCCACCCAACCCCAGTTGGCGGGCCTTCTGGTCCGTCATGACGCCTCGCGAGGTCGTCAGGATGGACACACCCAGACCGCTCAGTACCCAGGGAATTTGTCGTTTTCCCACGTAGACGCGACGACCGGGCGTGCTGACGCGCTGAAGGCCATTGATGACCGAGCGACGGTCACGACGGCCGCCGACGTAACGCAGGCGAATGACCAGGGTCGGGAACTTTTCAGTCTCCACGACTTCATAGCTCTCGATATAGCCCTCGTTCCGCAGAACATCGGCGATCGAGACTTTTAACTTTGAGTGTGGCATGGCCACAGTCGGTTGCTGCCGTTCCAGGGCATTACGCATTCGCGTCAGCATGTCGGCAATCGGATCAGTCATAGACATAGCGCACCTCTACTACCAACTCGACTTAACGACACCAGGGATATTGCCTTTCAGAGCCTGCTCGCGGAAGCAGATGCGGCACAAACCGAACCGGCGGATATAGCCGCGCGGGCGGCCGCACAACTGGCAGCGGTTTCGAACGCGAACCCGATACTTCCGCTTCGTCTCACGTGCGATCATTGATTTCTTCGCCATCTGTATTCTCCAAAGCGCCTCTTTCGCGCTTATGCCGCCTCAGCGACTTCGTGCCGGAAAGGCATTCCCATCAGTGCCAACAGTCGTCGTCCTTCTTCATCGGTCCGGGCGGTGGTGACGATGGTCACTTCCATGCCTCGAATTTTGTCGATTTTGTCGTAATCGATCTCCGGGAAAATCAGCTGCTCGCGAAGGCCAAGCGTGTAGTTACCGCGACCGTCGAAAGCATCGGGTGAAATCCCCTGGAAGTCACGAGTACGGGGCAAGGCAACATGGATCAGGCGCGTCAGGAACGCCCACATCCGCTCGCCTCGTAGCGTGACCTTCAAGCCAATAATGCGCCCCTCGCGCAGCTTGAAGCCGGCGATGGACTGCTTGGCCTTGTTCAACACCGGCTTCTGCCCGGTGATGGCCGTGATGTCGGCCACCGCGAACTCAATCGCCTTGGCATTGTCGAGCGCCTCACCCAAGCCGACATTAACCACGACCTTGGTGATCTTGGGCGCTTGCATGATGCTGGAGTAATCAAACTCCTTCATGAGCGCCGGCACCACCTCTTCGCGATACTGCTCGGGCAGCGGCTTAAAATTCGTTGCCATTCTTGTTCCTCCAGGTTGAGTAGCAGGTCGCCGCGTTTCCCTTCCCCATCGGATGTGATAGGCCGATTGGGTTTCCGGGCCGCTCTGGGCCGCCTGGCTCACCTATAAATAATTCCTGTCGTTAATCCAGCTCCGCGCCGGTCTTCTTGGCGTAGCGGACGACGTGGTTGTTCTCATCGCGGCGAACGCCGACGCGCGTCTTCTCGCCGGTAGCCGATTCGACCAGCATCACGTTCGAGACGTGAATGGGCGCTTCGAACTCGATGATGCCACCCTGGGCACGCGAGCGACCGCCGGTCGGCCGAGCCTTCTGATGCTTTTTAATGATGTTCACTCCGGAGATGACGACCATCTGCTTCCGGGGATAGACTCGCTGCACAGTGCCGCGCACGCCCTTGAAATTACCGGAGATCACTTCTACCGTATCGTTTACCTTGATTCGCATGGCTTACCTATTCCAGTCCTCATGCCCTCGTGGCTATAAGGATTCCGGCGCCAGGGACAAAATTCGCCCGAAGCCCTTGTCGCGCAGTTCGCGGGCCACCGGCCCAAAAATACGCGTTCCGACCGGGTTCTTGCCCTCAGCATCCAGGATGACGGCCGCGTTATCGTCGAAGCGGATATAGCTGCCATCCTCGCGCTTGTATTCCTTGCTGGTGCGGACGATGACGGCCTTCACAACAGTGCTCTTCTTGACCGACGCGTTAGGCGTGGCCTTCTTCACCGTCGCGGTCACGACATCGCCAATGGTGCCATATCGGCGCCGGGACCCGCCCATGACCTGAATGACCAGGAGTTCGCGAGCGCCCGAATTATCGGCTACGTTGAGACGACTTTCCTTCTGTATCATTGGGAACCTCGCTTAGTCAGCTCGCTCCAAAACGGAAACGAGCGCGAACCGCTTCTCCCGGCTATAGGGACGGGACTCAATAATCATCACCCGATCGCCAATCCGGCTCTCGTTGTTCTCGTCATGTGCCTTGTATTTCTTGGTGCGGCTGATGACCTTGCCATAAATGGGATGACGCATGGTGGTCGCCACGGAGACGACGATGGTCTTGTCCATTTTGTCGCTGGTCACAACGCCCACGAGTCGTTTACGCTGATCTCTCATCTTAATATCTCTCCGCTATGCGGTGCGCGGCCGTGTGGCTTAGCGCGCAACCTCGTGACGTACTACCAGCCGCGGCTGTTTGGCCGAACGACCCTTGGGGCGAGCCTTGTTCAAATTGACCCAGACAGTCGCCAGGCCCTTGCCGCCCTTCTCATTAAATTCAACCTGCCAGGCACTGTCTTCATAGTTGAAGCGCGTGGTGGCCTGCCATTCCTTGCCCTTCAGAACCGGCGCGATCTCGGCATCAGTCGCAGCCGCGGCCGTCGCCAATTCGCGCTGGTGGAGTACTGTCTCCAGTTGGGCGATCTCGCGGCGAACCTGGCGCAGGCGATCCGTATTCTCCAGCCGGGACGAAGCCTTCTGGAAACGCAGGTTGAACATCTCCTCGCGAGCTTCCTCGAGTGTCTTCTCGAGCTTATCGTTGCTCATCTGATTGAGTTCGACGATATTAGCCATTAGAGGGCCTCCTCGCGCGACACAACCTGCGTCCGAATCGGCAGTTTATAGCCGGCCGAGCGCAGCGCTGCCAGGGCGATGTCATCCGGCACGCCGGAAATCTCAAAAATAATCCGGCCGGGTTTGACCACGGCGACCCAGTGATCGACCGAACCCTTACCCTTACCCATGCGGGTCTCGGCCGCTTTCTGGGTGACCGGCTTGTCCGGGAAGATTCGAACCCAGTACTTGCCACGGCGGCGCATCTGACGAACGATCGTCCGACGGATGGCCTCAATCTGGCGGCTGGTGATCCAACCGGGATCGAGAGCCTGCAGACCGTACTCACCGTTGAGCAGCGTGGTTCCACCCTTGGCCATGCCCCGCATGCGGCCCCGGAACTGCTTGCGATATTTTACGCGTTTGGGCATTAACATAAGACTTTCTCCGCTAAATACTCAGGTTGTGCTGTTTCATAACACCGAACGACGGCCACTTGACTATCATTCATCTCCTGAGCGTGGTTATTCACTAATATAGACGTCCGTAGCTTCCACGCGCTGGGGCAAGATCTCACCCTTATAGACCCAAACCTTGACGCCGATCCGACCGTAGGTCGTCAGTGCCTCGGCAAAGCCGTAATCCATGTTGGCGCGAATCATGTTGCGCGGCACCTGGCCTTCCCACAGCTTTTCCTTGCGAGCCATCTCGGAACCGGCCAAACGGCCGCTGGCTTCGATGCGAACGCCCTTGACTCCGGCGCGCATGGCCTGCTGGATGGCCCGTTTCATGGCGCGGCTGTGCTGAATCCGGCGCTCCAGCTGGCCGGTGATATTCTCGGCGATGAGCTGGGCGCTGGCGTCGGGCTGGGTGATCTCCTCAACCTCGACGCGCACGGTCTTGCCGGTCATATCCTTAAGCTTCTGTCGCAAATCCTTGACGGCAGCGCCCTTGCGGCCGATGACGATTCCCGGGCGAGCCGTGTGAATCGTTAACTGAACCTGATTCGGGAATCGCTCGATTTCAACATGAGCCACACCGGCCTGAGCCAGATCGGCCTTGATCATCTTGCGAATAGCCATATCTTCTTGCAGCAATTCGCGATAGCGACTGCCCTCGGCATACCAACGGGCGTTCCAATCACGGATCGACTTCAAACGAAAGCCTACTGGATGTACTTTACGTCCCACTTAATCCTCCATCCGGAAATCCGGATTCGTAAGAACCGGGCCTAGCCGGCTACCTCGCGCTCCGCCAGCACGACCGTGATATGTGACGAACGGCGGACGATGGGCCGAAAGCGGCCACGACCGGCAAAGCGGCCGCCATGCGGCGCCTTGCGATGACGGGGGCCTTCATCAGCCCAAATCTGGCTAACGACCAGTTCATCGATCTCCAGCCCGTAGTTTTCCTCGGCATTGGCAACGGCCGACGCGATCAGCTTGAACACCGGCTCGGCCGCGCGCTGGGGCATGAAACGCAGCGTGTCCAGCGCCTTGCCGGCGTCCTTGCCACGAACCGCGTCCACGACCAGACGCACCTTCTGCGTCGAAATCGGGATGTGGCGCGCAATCGCCTTGACTTCAAATGTATCGGCCATGATTACCTCCGGCCCTTCTTCTCGGACTTGGCAACGTGACCGCGAAATGTGCGGGTCGGTGCAAATTCACCGAGCTTGTGGCCGACCATGTTTTCCGTAATGTAGATCGGAATATGGCGGCGACCGTCATAGACGGCGATCGTGTGACCGACCATCTGTGGAAAGATGGTGCTGGACCGCGACCATGTCCGAATGACCTGGCGCTTCTTCGCGGTATTCAGATCGTCAACCTTCTTCATCAGTTTCGGATCGATAAATGGCCCTTTCTTCAACGAACGTGACATATTCAGTCCTCACTTTCCGGCCGGTGGCCCATCATCTTAATGGCCAAGGCCGTACCCAATTAACGACGCTTCTTTCCCCGGCGACGGAAGATGTACTTATCCGTCGATTTATTGTTGCGCGTCCGCTTGCCCAGAGCCACCTTGCCCCAGGGGGTCTTCGGAGCGGCCATACCGATCGGGGATGTGCCTTCACCACCACCATGGGGATGGTCCCGCGGGCTCATCACGGAGCCACGAACGGAAGGCCGAACACCCTTGTGTCGATTGCGGCCGGCCTTGCCCAACTTGACATTGCCATGCTCAACATTTCCCACTTGGCCGATCGTCGCCATGCACTCCTGAGAGACATAGCGCTCTTCGCCGGATGGAAGGCGGACGGTCGCGAGGGTGGGATGATCCTTGGCCATCAGTTGGGCCGAGACACCGGCCGAACGGACCAATTGACCGCCACGGCCAACATATAATTCGATGTTGTGAATCGTCGTGCCGAGCGGAATATTGCGCAGCGGCAAGCTGTTGCCCGGGCGAATCTCCGCCTTGGGGCCGCTGATGAGTGTATCGCCGACCTTGACGCCCAATGGAGCCAGGATATAGCGCTTCTCGCCATCGGCATAGACCAGCAAAGCGATGCGAGCCGAGCGATTCGGGTCGTATTCAATCGTCGAGACGCGAGCAGGAATATTGGCCTTGTCGCGCTTGAAATCGATCTCGCGATAGAGTCGCTTGTGACCGCCGCCATGATGACGCACGGTGATCTTGCCGCGCACATTGCGGCCGCCGCGCTTCTTCAGGCCACTGACCAGGCTCCGCTCCGGTTTGGTGCGGGTGATCTCTTCGAATGTAAAGCCACTCATATCGCGACGACCGGGCGAAGTTGGCTTAAATACTTTTACAGGCATGGTAATTTCTCCAACAGTTCAGGCGCCAACTTATACGCCCTCGAACAAGTCGATACGATTGCCGGGTTGCAGCGTGACGTAGGCCTTCTTCCAGCCCGGTTTGCGCACCGTGATGCGACGCAGGCGTCGGGCGCGTTTGGCAGGCATATTGGCTATGCGAACCTTGTCTACGCGGACATTCGGCCAGGCCAGTTCAATCGCCTGTTTCACTTGCAACTTGTTCGCGCGCGAATGCACGACAAACGTGTATTGATTATTGACATCGGCCAGGAAGTTGCCCTTCTCAGTGACTACCGGCCGGCGGATGATATCGCGCCAATGCATCTTATCCCTCCACCGTCTCGTCGCCGGCGTCCACCCACTCATCTTCCATTTCCTGTTCCAGGAAGCTGGAGACGACGTCGAGCGCCGATAGAGATATTACGATTTTGTTATAGCCCAACAGATCGCGAACGTTCAGATAATTCGCCCGTAGCGCCTTCACATCAGGAAGGTTGTGCGCGGATTTTTCGACCGTCTCATTCCGATCCGCCAGAAGCAGCAGGGTGCTCTCGCCATTGGTCAGCGTCTTCAGCATGCCGGCGATGACCTTGGTCTTGGGCGCATCCATGGCGATTCTGTCGATCAGAACGATATCGCCCGAATCGGCCTTGACAGACAGAGCCGAACAAAGAGCCGCTCGACGCATCTTGCGCGGCATATTCTTGGTGTACTTGCGCGGCCGTGGGCCATGCGCCTTGCCGCCACCGACGAAGATCGGCGCCTTGCGGCTGCCATGACGCGCGCGACCGGTGCCCTTCTGCCGATAGGCTTTCGCTGTCGTGCGATTCACCTCGGAGCGGGTCTTGGCCTTATGCGTGCCCAAACGGGCGTTGGCCATCTGCCGCACCAGCGCTTGATGCATCAGGTCGCGATTGATGTTCGCCTCAAAAATCGAAGCCGGAAGCTCAAAGGTGCTTACCTGTTCTCCGGCCATGTTATAAACTGGAAGTTCCATGATACTGTCTCCCAAGACGTTAAGTCGTCCGGCAACTTGCTATCCGACGCGAGGCCGATAGTCCCTAGCCCTTTTTCGCGTCCCGGATAATAACCAGGCCACCCTTAGCGCCCGGAACCGCGCCTTTAATGGCGATCAGGTTCCGCTCCGCGTCAACCTGGACAACCTCCAGGTTCTGGGCGGTCTGCCGCTCGTTGCCCATCCGGCCGGCCATCGTTTTACCCTTGGGTACACGAGACATCTCGGTGGCGGACCCAATAGAACCGGGCGCGCGCCATCGGTCCGACTGGCCGTGGGTCTTGACGCCACCGGCATAGCCATGGCGTTTCACAACGCCGGCGAATCCACGTCCCTTGGTCTTGCCAATCACGTCGACTTTCTCGCCGATTTCAAACTGCGCCACCGTCAGCTCCTGGCCGACCTGGAATTCAGCGACTTTGCCGGTGCGGAACTCGCGCAGATGACGAACGGCGGGAATGCCCTTGTCCTTGCGGCCGCGGCTCTTCTTCTCGCCCTTCAGCACGCCCAGATGACCTTGTTGGCCTCTGGTCAGTCGCTTGAGCGAGACTTCGCCATAACCCATCTGCACTGCGCTATAGCCGTCTGTTGCTTCATCCTTGACCTGGGTCACAAAGCAAGGCCCGGCCTGGATAATTGTTACGGGCGTCACGACGCCGGAATCATCGAAGATCTGCGTCATGCCCACTTTTTTGCCAATCAAACCTTTCACGAGTAACCTCCCGGCGCTCGATAGCCGTTCGTGTTTAGAGCGAAATCTCGATGTCCACACCGGCCGGCAGGTTCAGCCGCATCAGCGTATCAATCGTCTTCGAGTCGGGGTTGATCACATCGATCAACCGCTTGTGGGTTCTGATCTCGAAATGTTCTTGCGAGTCCTTGTCAATGAAGGGGCTGCGACGAACTGTGAAGCGCTCCAGACGGGTCGGCAACGGCACAGGGCCGATGACACGAGCGCCGGTGCGTTCGGCCGTGCCGACAATGCGTTTGGCAGATTGATCCAGAACACGATGATCGTACGCCTTCAACCGGATACGGATTCTCTGTTTCGACATATCTCGCCTCGTTCAGCTCGCTCTTACTTAATGATCTTGGTGATAACGCCGGCGCCGACGGTCAGGCCGCCCTCGCGGATGGCGAAC
>CAZZJN010000014.1:0-878 GCA_964654505.1 uncultured Ardenticatenaceae bacterium
GCCAGCGCAGCCGCACCGTTACGGTGTCGCCGGGCGCGGCCGTCGCCGGAGACAGCTCAGCCGCGGCCAGCCGGATGCCGTCTCCCAGAGTTGCCAGAGGCTCGGTCATCGCCGGCCACACGGCGGGAATCACCTTCACTGTGCCGATGTCGTACCGTGGGCCGTCCTCATCCAGCTTGATCGTCAGGACCGCCTCCACCGGCGCGGCCGCGTCGCCGGCGATCTGCATACCCATCCGATCGGCGACGATAGCCCCGGACGGCCACAAGGTCGCCGGGAAGTTGCCTCGGCCGTGGTAGCCGGTCAGGGCGCCGATGCGCTGGAAGTCGCGCCCATATACCTCCAGCCGGGCTAATGGCGCGTCCCCCACTCCGTTCGCGACTGCCCGCCAGTAGACCGTCGCCCACAGCCATTCCCCCGGCCGGACGACGGGCGTGTCAACCCGCGCGGCCAGGACATCCAACCCCTCGGGGAAGGCGATGGTCAGGGGAGGCGCATCGGTGGGGATCGTCTCGATGATGGGCGGTCGGGCGTAGGTGGTCGGGATCACCACGGCCAGGCTGTAGAGGGAGGTGATGAGGGCCAGTCCGGCCACGGCGAGTTGCGTCCACGGCCGCGGCCACCGGCTGAGGCCATAGGCCGCCCCCAGGGCCAGCGGGACCAGCGCGGGGAAGAACAGCCGTCCCTGGTCGGCGGGGGTGCGCAGCATGAACTGGAGCCAGGCCAGGGCCACCACCAGAAACCAACCGGTCAGGATGACGGCCGGATGCAGCAGCCGATCGAGCGGGGCGGCCGCCGGGCGCGACCGTGGTCGGGCGGCGATGATAACCCCGGCGACGGCTCCTATGACGCACTGGATGACGATGAGATTCCAGGTG
>CAZZJN010000014.1:888-18170 GCA_964654505.1 uncultured Ardenticatenaceae bacterium
CGGCGACAACAAGCCCCGTGGCCGCCCCAGTTATGCCCAATATGACGACGAGATTCCAGAAAGTCCAAACCCAGGCGGGCGGGCGAACGTTCATCCAGCCAAAGAAGGCGAAAAGCGACGGCCACACGCGCCCCACGACGTCGTGCCACACCTGAGGCAGGGTGTAGGGACGCAGCCCACCGGCAAAGGCGACGAACTGGTTGGCGGCCGTGGGGTCGCCATAGAGCACCCAGTTGCGCACCAGGAAAGGGCCGCCAAGCAGCAAGGCCGGGAGCGTCACCAGCGCCACCGCCCGGAGCGCCTCCGTCCAGCGTCGCGTCCCGCCCCGGCTCCATACGGCCAGGCCCAGCACGCCGGTGCAATAGACCAGCAGGAGCAGCCCGGCCGCCTTCGACAGCATGGCCAAACCGATGGTCAACCCAAGCATGATCAAGGCCAGCGAGGAATGACGAGTAACGGCTTCTGCTACCTGATGAGCCGGGGTGCGTTCTTCATTCGTCATTTGTAATTCGTCATTCGTAATTCCTAACTCTTCATTCGTAATTCGTAATTCGTCATTCGTAATTCTCAACAGTTGCCATATCGCCGCCGCGCTGAACAGGGTGATGGCCGGATCGTTGGACACCGCGCCGTGGATAAACGCGAACTGCGGCAGAAAAGCCACCAGCGCCGTGGCCAGCAGCGCCCGACCGGGGGCGAGCGGCCACACGACCCGACCGGCGGCATAGATGCACAGCAGCGTCCCCAGCCCCATGACGGCCGACAGTATGCGAACCCAATGAGCGGCGGCCGCGTAGCCGTGCCAGGGCCATGCCTCCTCCGGGCCATGGATGAACATATTGACGTTGATGGGCGGAACGGCAAGGCTCTCGCCGCGCGGGTCGGCCGGGTCGCCTTTGGGGTTCAGCCACAACTCCGGCGCGGTCGTGGCGTTGGGGGCGGCGCGGACGATCAACGACGCCAGCGTGTAATACAGCGGCGGCTGGGCGGACTCCTGGGCCATCAGACCGCCGTCGCTCGTTGTGGGCAGCCGCCCTTCGCGGGCGATGAAATCGGCCGTGAAGTAATGGAGGTGCTCGTCGGGCGTCTCGAACAGGGGCACCATGAGGCTGTAGCCGATAGCCAAGGCCAGGTAGACGGCCAGGACCAGCGCCAGAAGTCGATGGACGAGCCTGTCGGTCAGAGTGCGCGGAGCGGTGCTCATGTCCGGGTTATTTGCCATCCGACCCCTCGCCAGTCGCCGGCAGCGTGTGCGTCGGCCCCACGCTCTCCAGCGTCACGTAGTTATACAGCGCCGTCTCCAGCCTGTCGCCCGGCGTGGCGAAGATATGCCGTTGCAGGAACCAGTCTCCCGCGCGCCATTGGTCGCTGGTGAAACCCAGCCCGTCGGCGACCTGTGGCGATCCGTCCCCGGAATACAGATGGGCCTTCACTGAGAGAGGCTCGGCCGTCGGCGCGGTGACCTGCCACAAGGTCACCCATTCGGAGCCAAATACCCCATAGCCGCGCAAGTTTGCCGGACCATCGCCCGGCCCGACAAACGGTTGCAAACCGGAGACGGCCGAATCTGCCGGGTCCATGCCCGGCCACCAGACCACGATATAGTCCGGGCCATAGGCGTTGGCATGATGACGATAGACCGGTTGCGGCTTGCCGGTGGTCGGCGGCCAATGCTCAGAGGACAAGCCATCGGGCGGCAGGATATACCAGCCCGGCCCGTCGGGGAAAACCCAACTGGTCCGGCAGTCGAACTCGACGTGACGCAACCCGGCGCGGCCGACCAGTCGTTCGGCTTGGGCGTCTTCCAGCAGACGGCCGGGCATGGCGCAATGGGCGAGCCACGTCCCATCCATCTGTTCGGGCACATCGTAGATGAAGATCGATCCGCCCAATGTCAACAGCGGCTCGCGAAGCCGGAACCAGTCGAACAGGTCGCTCTCCCGGAGTTCGCCCAGGATCAGACCGGTGCCCTGCAGGTCGCCGACGTTGATCGCATAGCGCCCCGGAGCCGGGTTGGCCGGCGCGAAGTCGCCTTCGCCCCGGTTGAATTGCTCGATAAGCGACGGCCCGGCCAATCCGTAATGCTGCCGGTCGACCGTGCCGGTGTAGGAAAAGAGGAGCGGCCGACCCGTCTCGGCCCTGTAGCGCGCGGCATAGGCTCCCAATTGGTTCAGGTCCTGCCCCCAATCCAGATTGGAATCGCCCAGATAGCGATAGCCGCGGCCGCCGGTCAGTTCGTTGAAATAGGTCAGGTGGTCGGGGTGAAGCATGATGGCGGAGACGACCGTCCAGCCCAGTGCGACCGACAGGGCGATCCGCGCCCCGCGACGTCTCCACAGGCGGGGAACAGCCAGCGCGCCCAGCACCATGAGAAAGGGCACGGCCGGCAGCACATGTCGATAGCCATAGTTCAGACGGCTGACGGCCGACACGGCCAAAAAGAAGACGGCCGGCAACAGCAGGAAGAGGAGAGAACGCCAACGGTGTCGCTCCTGCCACAGCACGAGCGGGATCAGGGCGAACAACACCAGCTGCAACAACGGCGTCTTCAGCAGCAGGGTGGCCGGAAGATAGAGCCACGAGCCGGTCGGCGAGACGCTGCCCATGAAATAGTTGGCATGGCTGGCGTCGACCTCGGTCAACAGGAGACGCCATGCTTCGACGTAGGCAGGCATCGGCAACGCCCCACGCATCTCGAAGCTGTAAAAAGCCCACAGGACGAGGGTGGCCAGAGGCAGCATCCCCGCCCAGACGAGCAGTGGCCGCCACCATCGCGTCGCTGTTCGCGCATAGGGCAAGGCCAGGGCGAACGTGACCGGCAGCAACAGCACCCCGGTCAGTTTGGCGGCCAACGCCAGCCCCAGGGCCACGGCGGCCGCCAGCCATCGCCCCCAATTCGGCCGCTGCCAATAGCGCCACCACGTGAAAACGGCCAGAAACCAGGTCAGGGTGGCGGCGATATCGGTGGTCACCAATCCGGCGGAGGCCAGCAGATTGGGGGACAGCGCGTAAAGGAGCATCAGGGTGGTGACGGCCGGCAGGTGACCATGGGTCAGAGACGAGACCCAGGCCGCCATCAATGCCCCAAGCAGGACGCCCATGCCGGTGACGATGAAGCGGCCGAGCCAGGCGATCCGGTCGATGTTCACGCCCTCGCGCCAGAGTAGCTCGCGGCTGATATGATAGGGATTCAGCGAGGGCCAGGTGGCCAGCGCGGTGATGTCGGGCAGGGGCGGCTCCGTTGCCAGCAGCGACCCGACCAGTCGATAGGTGAGCGGGGTGTGCATCTCCGGGATGGGCATGGTTCCCGTCTGAAGCATGGCGATGCTATGGGTCAGGTGCAGGGGTTCGTCCGTCGTGACGGCCTTGTGGCCGGCGGTATCGAGGGCCAGAGCGAAAAAGATGAGAAGCGCCGCCACGACGATCAGGCGATAGGCGAGGCGACCGGCCCTTTCCGACATAAACATGGCCCAATTATACCAGTAAGGATATATTTATGGATTGATAAGTACTCGCCGGTGAGAGTGGCTTGCCGGCCGGGGTGGAGCTAGTATTATCAAACATTAACACCGATCGGGCCGGTCAATCGATGCAGGCCGCCTGATTCGTTCCCATAAAAGGAGCTTTGAGAAGTTAAGAATGACGAAGAGATTTGCGGTTTCCACGTGGGCGATTATGCTCGCGATTTTGATGATGTTGGTTGCTTGCGGCCCGGCCATTTCCGAGGAGCAGGCCGACCAGATGACTCGCGAGGCCGAGGCGACCTTGCCGGAATCACAGCCGACGGCCGCGGTTGAGGGCCCACCGGCCGAGATAGCCGGCCCGGGCATTCCGCCGGTCGAGGGGCCGACCACCACCACGGATAGCGGCCTGCAGGTGATTGAGGTGCAAGCCGGCAGCGGCCGCGCCCCGGTTGAGGGCGATCTCATCACGATGAACATCCTCGGCATGCTGTCGGACGGCACCGTCTTCGCCGACACCGCGGCCGAAGGGCAGCCTATTTCGGCCATGCTGACCGAGACCGATCTGTTCGCAGGCTGGTATGAAGGCGTGTCGCTGATGAAAGAGGGCGGCAAGGCCCGCCTGATCATCCCGCCCGCTCTGGCCTTTGGCGAGGCAGGCGCGAGTGGCGTCATCCCCCCCAACGAAACGATCACTATGGACGTAGAACTGCTCACGGTTACCTCGCCGCCTGCGCCGACGGCCGTGGATGAGGCCGACCTGACGACCACCGACAGTGGCCTGAAATACTACGATATCGTCGAAGGCGAGGGCGAGATGCCGGTCAAGGGGCAGGAAGTGGTCATCAACTACGCCGCCTGGCTGCAGGACGGCAACGCCTTTATCGCTTCCTCCGAGATGGCCGGCGGCCAGCCGTTGACGTTTGCCATCGGAAGCCAGACAGGCGTGTTCCCCGGCTGGGACGAAGGCGTCTCGACCATGAAACCCGGCGGCAAGCGTCTGCTGGTCATCCCGCCTGCTCTGGCTCTGGGCGACCAGGGTGGCGGCCGCATCCCGCCGAATTCGACGCTCCTGATGGAAGTCGAGCTGCTGGAAGTGAAGCCGCTCCTCTTGCCGACCGATGTCTCCGAGGGCGATTTCAGCACGACCCCGGGCGGTGTGCAGTACTATGACCTCGTGGTGGGTGACGGCGAAACGGCCAAGGCGGGCGATTCAGTCACGGTCGATTACACCGGCTGGCTGACCGATAATGTGAAATTCGACAGCTCGCTCGATAGCGGCTTCCCGTTCACCTTTGTTCTGGGTTCGGGCCAGGTCATTCCCGGTTGGGATGAAGGCGTGGCGGGCATGCGCGTCGGCGGCAAGCGCCAGTTGGTCATTCCGGCCAACATGGCCTATGGCGATACCGGCGCGGGTTCCATCCCGCCCGGCGCGACGCTCATCTTCGAGGTCGAACTGCATGAGGTGGCGCCGCAGGAGTAAGCGGCAGTTCGGTTAAATAAAAAAACAGGCCGAGGCATTTTCCGCCTCGGCCTGTTTTGTTTGAACTACATCAAGCCGCTCATCAAGTTGTCGAGCACGGCCGCGGTCGGGCGGATTTGCTCGTCCGTCAACGCGCTAAGCGGCGTGTCCGGCAGATGCAGCGTCTCGCCCAGATTGGGTCGCGATGGGTCGTAGTAGACCAGGCCGGTGATGAACTCCTGGTTCTCTTGCGCCCACTGGAGCCGGTGCATCGCCCCCATGCGGTCGGTGGGATCGTAATCGGTTTCCAGCTTGCGCAGTTTGATGATGGAGCCGTCGTGCATCTCCACGATGCGCATCTCGCCCGGATCGTAGGCTTCGATATAGATCTCCTCTTCCTTGGGCACGAAGCCGATGCCGTGCAGGGGAGTCTCGTGTTCCTTGCCGTAGTTATAGCTCTTGGTGGATGTATCCTCGTTATTAAAGGCCACGCAAGGGCTGATGATGTCGAGAATGGCCGTGCCGCGATGGCTCAGGGCGGCCTTCATCAGCTCACGCACCTGTGACGCGTCGCCGGAGAAGGAGCGCGCCACGAAGCCGCAACCGGCCAGGATGGCTTCCATGCAGATGTCGATGGGCGGGAAGACGTTCGTCCCGGCGTATTTCAGCTCCTGGCCCTCGTCGGCCGTGGCCGAGAATTGGCCTTTGGTCAGGCCATAGACGCCGTTGTTCTCGACGATGTAGACCATGCGCACATTGCGACGCAGGACGTGTTTGAACTGGCCCAGGCCAATGCTGGCCGAGTCGCCGTCGCCGCTGACGCCGATGCCCTGAAGCTTGTGGTTGGCCGTCAGCGCGCCGGTGGCCAGCGAGGGCATGCGGCCGTGCAGGCTGTTGAAGCCAAAGCTTTGGCCCAGGAAATAGGCCGGCGATTTGCTGGAACAGCCGATGCCGCTTAGCTTGAGCACCTCATGCGGCCGCACGTTCAATTCGTAGGCCACCTGGACTATCTGGTTGGAAATAGAGTTATGGCCGCAGCCCTGACATAGCGTCGTGGGCAGGCCTTTGTAATCCGCGTGCGCCAGGCCGATGGCATTGACCTTTTCGGCGCGTGGTGTTTTCATATCGGACATTGTTTTGTTTGCTCCGTCACTAAATCTGGCGGGTCGGACGTGTCGTTAAGGCACGCCGGTCTCTGCTACCGGGTCTCCTCGATAATGACCTGCCGGTTGTGCCCGTCATGGCCCATGTCTGTCAGCCCGCTGTTGCCGATGGGCCGGCCATTGGTGGGCATATCCAGTTCCGTCGCGCCGCGCTTGTTTTGGCCATAGGCGGCTGACACGCGACGCGGGCGGCTTTCTTCCGCGGCGGTGATCGCCTCGACCACCCAGCGCGCTGTCAATGGCATGCCGTCCAGCAGGGCCAGCGATTCAAGTCGCATCGCCAGGTGGGGCAATTCCGAACGCAGCAGGGTGTGGACCTGGCCGTCGCGGTTCATCTCGATGACGTAGACGCGGTCGTGCCGGGCGATGAACGCCTCGACCTCGTCGTTGATGGGCAGGGCGCGCAGGCGCATGAAGTCCGTGGCCACGCCGCCGGCAGCCAGCCGGTCGCGCCCTTCCGCAATGGCCGGGGCTGTCGTGCCGTAGGCGATGATGCCGATCTCTGTGCCGGGCGTCTCGTCGATGACCGGGCCGGGAACCAGATTCCGGGCTGTGTCGAACTTGCGCACCAGGCGGGCCATGTTGTTCTTCCAGTCATCCGGTCGCTCGCTGTAGACGGCCGCGTCGTTGTGACCCGTGCCGCGAGCGAAATAAGCCGCCAGCGGGTGATCGTTGCCGGGCAGCGTGCGCCAGGCGATGCCGTCGCCGTCGATGTCCCGATAGCGGGCGAACCCGCGCTCGGCCACCTCGGCCGCGGTGAGCACCTTGCCGCGTTTGATCGGCTCCGCCGGATACTCGAACGGCTCCGACATCCAGTTGTTCATGCCCAGGTCCAGGTCGCTGAGGACGAAGATGGGGGTCTGCAAGGTGTCGGCCAGGTCGAGGGCCATATAGCCGAAATCGAAGCACTCGCGCAGCGAGGAAGGCAGCAAGACGACATTCTTCGTGTCGCCGTGGCCCAGGTAGTAGGCGAAGAGCACGTCTCCCTGGCTGGTGCGCGTGGGCAGGCCGGTGCTGGGACCGACGCGCTGGATGTCCCAGATGACGGCCGGTATCTCGGCGAAATAGCCCAGACCGACAAACTCAGCCATGAGCGAGATGCCGGGGCCGGAGGTGGCCGTCATGGCGCGCGCGCCGGAGAAACCCGCGCCGATGACCATGCCGATGGCCGCCAGTTCGTCCTCGGCCTGCACGATGGCATAGGTCGTCTCGCCCGTTTCGGGGTCGCTCCGCAGTTGCTTGAGATAGCTGTCGAGCGTGTCGATCACGCTGGTGGACGGGGTGATCGGATACCAGGCGGCGAACGTGACGCCCCCGAAGACGGCCCCCAACGCGGCCGCCTCGTTGCCGGTCATCATGATCAGCCCCTCGGTCTCGTTCATCGGCTCCACGCGATAGCGGTGAGGCTCGGCAAGGTTGGCGACCGACCACTCATAGGCGGCGCGAACGACGGCCATGTTGGAATCAACCGTCCGGCGCTTGCCCTTGAACAGGAACATCAGCGCCTCCTCCAGTTGATCCAGCGGCAGGTCCAGCAGGTGGGCCAGGGCGCCGACGTAGACCATATTGGAGATGTAATCCTTCAGCTTGCCCTTCATGCCCGTGTTGCGGATGAATTCGTTGACGGGCACGGCATAGTAGGTGATATCGTCGCGCTGGGGAATGGAACGCCAATCGGCGTTATAGATGCAGATGCCGCCGGGCGGCAGCGTCTGGATGTCCTGCAGGACGGTTGCATTATTGAAAGCCACCAGAACTTCCGATGTATGCCGCCGGGCGGTGTAGCCCTCGCGGCTCAGCCGGATGTGATACCAGGTCGGCAAACCCTGGATGTTTGATGGGAAGATATTTTTGCCGTTGATGGGGATGCCCATCTTGAACAAGGTGCGCAGAATCGCCATGTTGGCGGTTTGGCTGCCCGTACCGTTGGCCGTGGCCACGACGATGGAAAAATCATTAACGATTAGACCATCGGCCGGTTGGGCGCCCTGCGCAAGAGGCGCTTCCTCAAGCGCCCCAATGCTTGCATCCATACTCATGATACTGTTTCTCCTTCGCGTTCTTCACAGATAGAGAGGCCGCGGCGATTGCCGGCGGCCCCTCGCTAAATTAAGCCAATTGAGACGGCAACGGATGGGGCCTAGCCCAAATCGTTGCCGATGTCATCCCGCAAGTGCCGAACCACGTCGCGGAACGAAATGATGCCTGTCGGCCGATTGTCTTCATCGACCAGCGGAAGATGGCGGAATCCATAGACGGACATCAGATGCAGCGCATGGGCGATCGGCAGGTCGGGCTTGACGGCCACCGGGTTGGGCGTCATGTAGGCTCCGACCGTGGCCGACGAGAGATCATCCACCAGCCCGGCCACGCGCACCAGCACGTCCCGCTCGGTGAAGATGCCCACCAGCTTGTCGTTCTCGTCGGTCACCATCACACAGCCGATGTTGTGGCTGTTCATCTGGCGAATGGCCTTGGCCAGGGACGTATGCGCGTCCACCTCAACCGGGGCATGGGCCGCCAGCGAGGCGACGACATCGCGCGTCAGGCTTTCCTGAATAGCCGATGTCGCGGCGACGGCCGCCCCGTTGCCCGCGACCAGTTGGTCGACATATTCCTCATCCAGATCGTCCGGCATCCGGCCGGAGATATGGGATTCGATCGGCTCGTCCGGCTCCTTCGGCACGACTGTCCACAGATCGGCCGAGCGATAAAGCGTATCGAGATCGCCCATGCCTCGTTTGGCCTGCGCTTCGGCGATCTGAGCCATCAAGCCGTCGGCATACGTCTCGCGATCGGTCACGTTGCGGAAGACGCCCAGAGGCGTGGGGTATTCCATGCTGCCCAGGATGTAGCCCAACTCGACCGATCCGGCGTCGTGGACGAGCAGGTCGGCCTCGGTGTAGCCGTCACCCAGTTCGACGACTTCCGGCGTGAACCCGTTCAGGCGGATGCCGCGATCGTGGTTCTTGCCGAACACCAT
Source organism: uncultured Ardenticatenaceae bacterium (assembly GCA_964654505.1). Classification (GTDB taxonomy): domain Bacteria; phylum Chloroflexota; class Anaerolineae; order Promineifilales; family Promineifilaceae; genus Promineifilum. The sequence continues at coordinate 9,958 of CAZZJN010000014.1, forward strand.
CGGCTTGCCGTGCTCCAGATAGAGGATGTTGTCGTCGCGCGTGCGCCGGTCATCCAGTCCCGTCCATTCGTCGGGGTTGAAAATGACGCAATTTTGGTAGATCTCGACGAACGATGAGCCGTGATGGTTGGCCGCCTGATAGAGCACCTCGCCCATATGTTGGGGATGGGCATCGAGCGAGCGGGCGACGAACGACGCCTCGGCCGCCAGAGCCAGGCTGATGGGGTTGATCGGGTGTTCGATGGTGCCCATCGGGGAGGATTTCGTCTTTGCGCCCAGCCGTGACGTGGGCGAATACTGCCCCTTCGTCAGGCCGTAGATGCGATTGTTGAACAGGATGATGTTTAGATTGATATTCCGACGCAAGGCATGGAGCAGGTGGTTGCCGCCGATTGACAGGCCGTCGCCGTCGCCGGTGATGACCCAGACCGACAACTCCGGGTTGGTGATGGCCAGCCCGGTTGCCAGCGTCGGCGCGCGGCCGTGGATGCTGTGAATCCCATAGGTGTTCATGTAGTACGGGAAGCGGCTGGAGCAGCCGATGCCGGAAATGAACACGATGTTCTCGCGCGGGATGCCCAGATCGGGCAAAACCTTCTGAATCGTGGCCAGGATGGCGTAATCGCCACAGCCGGGGCACCAGCGCACGGTCTGGTCGGATACGAAGTCCTGGCGGGTTAATTTAGTGACGGGAATTGTATCGATTGTCATGGTCTTTTTCCTGACTACCAACTCACGGGCGAGCGGCTATCCACAAAGGATGGGCCGGTTCGCCGTTCGTCGCCTGTCATCATGTCATCCAAGCGCCTGATCGATCTTGCGGCCGATCTCGTTGATGGTGAACGGCCGGCCGTGCACCTTGGTGTACGACTGGATGTTCATGGCGAAGCGGCCGCGCAACAGGAAGGCCATTTGACCGCCATTCAGCTCGGTAACCATCACCTGACGATAGCGGCTGAGGATGTCGCGCAGATTGGCGGGAAACGGGTTCAGATAGCGCAGATGGGCGTGGGCCACCGATTGACCGCGGCGTTGCGCCTGGGCCACGGCCGAACGAACCGCGCCAAAGGTCCCGCCCCAGCTTATTAGCAGTAATTCGCCGCTTTCGGGGCCAAACACATCCTGCGGGGGGATGACATCGGCCAGACGGGCGATCTTCTCGGCACGCTCGCGAACCATTTGCTCGTGATGCAGCGGATTATAGGAGACGTTGCCGGTCACCGGAGCCTTGCTCAGGCCGCCGATGCGATGCTCCAGGCCGGGCGTGCCGGGCAAGGCCCATGGCCGGGCCATTGTTTCCGGGTCGCGCCGGTAGGACAGGAACGGCTCGTCGCCGTTGGTTCCCAGCGGGTGGCTGTATTCGATCTCCGGGATGTCGGCTGAGTTAGGGATCATCCACGGCTCGGAGCTGTTGGCCAGGAAGCCGTCGGAGAGAATGATGACCGGACTCATGGAGCGCACGGCCAGCCGGCAGGCCTCGATGGCGATGTCGAAGCAGTCGGACGGGCTTTTGGGAGCCAGGATAGCCATCGGGCTTTCGCCGTTGCGGCCGAAGAACGCCTGCAGCAAGTCGGATTGCTCGACCTTGGTCGGCAAGCCCGTGCTGGGGCCGCCACGCTGCACGTTGACGATAACCATGGGCAGTTCCAGAGCCACGGCCAGGTTCATGCCCTCGCTCTTGAGGGCGACGCCGGGGCCGCTCGTGCCGGTGACGGCCAACGCCCCGCCAAAAGCCGCGCCGATGATGGACCCCATCGCGGCGATCTCATCCTCGGCCTGGAAGGTGCGCACGTCGAAGTTGCGCAATGGAGCCAGGGCGTGGAGGATATCGCTGGCGGGAGTGATGGGATAGGTGCCGTAGAACAGCGGCTTGCCCATCTTTTTCGCGGCAGTGACCAGGCCCATTGCCGTGGCGACGTTGCCCGTCACCTTGCGATAGGTGCCCGGCGGCAGGGAGGCCGGACGAATGCGATAGCGATGCTGGAAGATGCGGCTGGTGTCACCAAAGCTGTAGCCGGTCTCCAGCGAGCGAGTGTTGGCCTCGCGCAGGGCGGGGGTCTTGGCGAATTTCTTGTTGATCCAGTCGACAGTCACTTCCAGCGACCGGTCGAACATCCAGAAAGCCAACCCCAGGGCGAAGAAGTTTTGGGAGCGGTCCCGCTCCTTAACCGACAAATCGCTGATATCCTTCAGGGCCTCGCGATTCAGCGTGGTCAGCGGCACTTCGATGATGTGATACTCCTTCAGAGAGTCATCAAGGCGCGGGTCGGACTCATAGCCGGCCTTGCGCAGGTTGGCCGAGGTGAAGGCGTCGGTGTTGAGGATGATCGTGCCGTTGGCTTCCACGTCGCCCAGGCTGGCTTTCAGCGCGGCCGGGTTCATGGCCACCAGGATTTGGGCGGCGTCGCCGGGGGTCAGGATGTCGCGATTGGAGAAGTTGACCTGGAAGCCGCTGACGCCGGCCAATGTCCCGATTGGGGCACGAATCTCGGCCGGAAAGTCGGGCATGGTGCTGACGTCGTTCCCAAAAACGGCCGATGTATTGGTGAATTGGGTGCCGGTCAGCTGCATGCCGTCGCCGGAGTCGCCGGCGAAGCGAATGACGACAGAATCGCGCTCTTCGATAATATATTCGTTCTCGTTCATGATTATTTACCGGTTAGTTTAAGTGATCGGTTGTCGGTCACTGTCCACTGCTCCCTTGCCTAGTCACCACCCTCCGCCTTGCGCGGAAATTGATCCGGCCGGGGCGAACGATTCAATACCTCGACCGGATAGCGCGCGGCCAGGTACTGGATGATGGAGGCGTAGGTCATGTCGCCCAGAATGTTTCCCTGACGGTCGATCACCGGCAGGTTGCGGAAGTGGTGGTCGTCCATCAGCCACAACGCATCGGCGGCCGAGGTGTCGGGCAGCACGCTGACGGGCTGGGCGGTCATGACCGCATCGACCGGATTGTCGAGGGCCTCGGGATCGCCGGCCACGTGACGCATGACGTCCCGCTCGGTGAAGATGCCGACCAGCGCCTTGTCGCGAACGATCAGGGCGCTATGGCCATTGACGGCGCGCATTCGACCCAACGTCTCGCGGACGGTCGTGCCGCTTTCCACCAGGCAATAGCTGTTCAGATCAAGATGTCGTACTTGTTCGGACTCCAGTTCCTGTCTCAAGCTCATGGTTACACTCCCCTTGTTTGCGGCCGCTCCGGTGATAAAGACGGTTTAAGCCACAAAATGATAGGTGATCTGATTTGTTTAATGGTGTGTGATGACCGTGCCTCCGCGGATTTGGTTCATGACGGGATGGGTGTCGGCGGCCGGGTTGCGCTTAACTCTCCGTGACCTGTTCTGTCGGCAACAGGGAGAAATGTTCGTTCAACAGCTTTCGGCCGCACTCAATATCATTGTCACACAGGGCTTCCACGATTCGCTCGTGATAGGTCCACACCTCGACCCAATAACGGTAGCGCATGAAACGGGTTAGTTCACTGGCATCATAGGCATCCCAATAAGCCTCAAGCAGCCCCTGAACGAAAGGATTGTCCAGACGGCCGAAAATGGTCAGGTGAAGTTGGCGGTGTTCCCCGTTGGGGATGTGGATTGGATCGCCGCGCAGCTTGGCCCAGGCGTTGGCTACCAGTTGCCCCAGCCGCGTCTTGTCCTCCGGGGTCAACAAGACGACCGCCTCGTCCCAGAAGCTTATCTCAATCATCTGGCGCAGTCGACTTAGTTGGGCGAAGTTGGCTTCGCCGGTGGCCAGGCTGAATAACACGGCCGGGAGGACGGCGTCGGCGAAGTTGAAAGGCTCGCGCTGGATGCCGAGCCGCGGCCGAACGGACACTACGCCCATCTCGCGCGCCACGGCCAGTTCCTCGCGCAACTTGCCCACGCTGACGCCCATCTCATCGCCGATATTCGACAATGGCAGCAGCTTGTCGCCCGGATTGATGTGATGTTCGATCAGGTACTTCAGGAAGTCGGAATCCAGTTTATCGAAGCGCACGGCAAATGATCCAATAAATCGAATAAATCCGATAATTGGGATTATAGCCCTTCCCGATAGCGAAAGGCAAACTAAACTCATTCCACCATGCCTGCAAAATCGGCTCTATCGAATATCGAATTAAACATCTGATGATGGGGCCAATATTCTTGTATTTACTTCTCTCAACCCTTAAAATGAGATAGTAGCGAAAGCAATAAATTCATTGAAGGGCGGCTTTGGCCGGCCGGGAGATTCGATATGAAGGAAAATGGAAACGTTAACGGCCGCGGTGAAGTGGGCGGTCTGACCGTCAAGCGCGGATTGGCCCAAATGTTGAAGGGCGGCGTCATCATGGATGTCGTCACGCCCGAACACGCGCGAATCGCGGAGGAAGCGGGCGCGGTGGCCGTCATGGCGCTGGAGCGCGTCCCGGCCGATATTCGTGTCAGCGGCGGCGTGGCCCGCATGTCGGACCCCGGCCTGATCAAGGAGATCATGGCCGCAGTCACCATCCCGGTCATGGCCAAGGTGCGCATCGGTCATTTCGTCGAGGCCCAGATTCTGGAAGCGCTGGGCGTGGACTTCATCGACGAGAGCGAAGTCCTGACCCCGGCCGACGAGGCCTACCACATCAACAAGCATGATTTCAACATTCCGTTTGTCTGTGGTTGCCGCAACCTGGGCGAGGCGCTGCGGCGCGTGGGCGAAGGCGCGGCGATGATCCGTACCAAGGGTGAGGCGGGCACGGGCGACGTGGTCGAGGCCGTGCGCCACGCGCGAACGGTGCTGGGCGACATTCGCCGCCTGCAGAATATGCCCGAGGAAGAGCTGATGACCTTTGCCAAGGATATCGGCGCGCCGTATGAGCTGGTGAAAGAGACCCGCGAACTCGGCCGCTTGCCGGTGGTCAATTTCGCCGCCGGCGGCATCGCCACCCCGGCCGATGCGGCGCTGATGATGCAGCTCGGCGTTGACGGCGTCTTCGTTGGCTCCGGTATCTTCAAGAGCGGCGACCCGGCGCGTCGGGCCAAGGCCATTGTCGAAGCCACGACCCATTTTCGCAACGCCGAGATTCTGGCTCGCGTCAGCGAGAACCTGGGGCAGCCGATGGTCGGCATTGGCATTCACACCCTGAGCGAAGACCAGCAGCTGGCGACTCGCGGCTGGTAAGAAGAAGAACAGTGAGGATCCGCAAATACCGTGGATTTTGCGGATCCTCATTCCCTCGATAGAACTCTCTGCCCGGCGGACTGCCGGTCACAGGCCCAACTCCTCCCCCTTACAGCACAGATCGGCGGCTCGCGGTCTTTTGTCGCGAATCAAACGATACCTGCCGTGAAAATAATGGTATACTGGTTCAGGCTCAGACTGTTGTTGTACCGGAATCAGAGGCCATATCCATCACGCGCCGGCGCGCAGCGTATGCGTTGTTCGCCGCCAATGCAGGCATGAGGAGACATAGTTATGGGACGTCGGATCATCACTCCAACCGCAGTGGAGACCATCAAAGGGCTGGAGACATTAGACGACGCGGCCGTCGGGGTTCAGCGCATCGACGGCTTTTGGGATCGGGTCATCAAGAACATTCCGGGCGATATCGTGGCCGGGTGGACGGCTATCCTGGGGTTGTTCAGTGTCTCTCCGGGGGCGACGGGCGATCTGCGCACGACCAACATCCTGTGGATCATGTGGGCGGCGCTGACGATCATCACTTTCTTCTGGACCTATCGCCAGACGAAAACGCCGGATTTACCGCCGGCCTGGACGCAGATCTTCATCTCGACCTTCGCCTTCGTCGTCTGGGCGCTGGCGCTTGGCGTGCCGTTCAACACCTTGAGCTTCTATGATTCAAGGGTTTCCGCGGCCATCCTGGTTGTTTTCACGCTGGCCGTGGGAGCGGTGCAGCCGAAGGAGTAATCCAGAGGCCGGGTTTCGACGCAAGAGATTTGTTTGGCGAAACCCGGCCTCTTTGTTATTAAAGGGTGCTCATGACCCGTCGCAGATCTTCCAGGTCGGCCGCGACGTGGTAAGCTTGCGTGCCCGAAAGCTCCACGCCTCTCATCGCGCCGTTGACGTCCTTCAGGCCGCTGCCGGTGTTTAGCACGACGATGCGCTCGTCGGCCGAGACCACCCCTTGATCCACGGCTTTCACCAGTCCCGCATAGGCGGCCGCCCCCGCCGGCTCGGCAAACACGCCTGAACCGCGAGCCAGCGCCGGAATGCCGGCCAGTATCTCCTCGTCGGTTACGGTGATATATGCGCCACCGGTTTCCTTCACAGCGGCCATCGCCTTTAACCGATCACGCGGCAGTCCGGCGCTGATGCTGTCGGCCGCCGTTTGGGCGTCGATGGCCGGCTTGGTTAGCACGTCCTCGCCTCGCTCCCAGGCTTCGGCCAGGTAGTTGCTTCCGGCAGCCTGCACGCCCATGAGTTTGGGCATTTTCTCGATCCAGCCCAGCGCCATGAGATCTTTCAGGCCCTTGTGCAGCCCGCCGATGATACAGCCGTCGCCAACGCTGACAAAGATGCGGTCGGGGGCCTGCCAGCCAAGCTGCTCGCAGATCTCCAGCGAGGCCGTCTTTTTGCCCTCGGACATATACGGGTTGAACCCGGTCGTGCGGTTATACCATCCATAGGCATCGGCCGCCTGCAGGCAAAGCTCGACGGCGTCGTCGTATGTCCCGCGCACCAGCATGACTGTCGCGCCATAGGCCAGCAGCTGGGCGACCTTGGCCGGCGGCGCTTTCTCCGGTACGAAAATGACGTTGGCTTGCCCGACGGAGGCGCAGATGCCGCTGAGGGCGGCGGCGGCGTTGCCGGTGCTGGCCGTGGTGATTATCGCCGCTCCGCGTTCCCGGGCCTTGACGACGGCGATGACGCTGGCGCGGTCCTTGAAGGAGGCGGTGGGGTTACGACCATCGTCCTTCACCCACAGATGCCGCAATCCCAATTCAGCGCCAAGGCGTGGCGTGGCGTAGATTGGTGTCCAGCCGATTTGCAGCGGCGGCACCGCGGCATCCGGTTCAACCGGCAGCAGCGGCTTGTAGCGCCACATGGAGTCGTCGCGACTGTCGCGCAGGCTCTCGCGGCTGATACGGCGCCGGATGAGATCGTAATCGTAGACGACATCGACGACGCCGTCCGGCCCGAACTCAGGATCGACGTAGTCGATCTCGTCCGTGCGGAAGGTGCGGCCGCTAATAAGGCTTCTGAGGTGTAATACGTGATCCATGATCAGCGCACAATATGCGTCCCCGTCTCTCCGGCCAGGGCGCGAGGGATGTTCGGTGGATCGGTGACGATGGCGTGGGTGCCGCCTGCTTCGAGGAAGTTGACGATGGCCTGAATCTTGGGGGCCATGCTGCCCTTGGCGAAGTGTATCCCTTCCGCCAGATAGGCCTTGGCCTCGGCCAGCGTCACCCGGTCGAGCCACTGCTGATCGGGCTTGCCGAAATTGATGGCGACCTTTTCCACGGCCGTGCTGATGATGAACGTGTCCGCGCCCAGCTTTGTGGCCAGCAACGACGAGGCGAAATCCTTGTCGATGACGGCGGCGATGCCTCGCAGATGGCCGTTCTCATCGGCGACAACCGGGATGCCACCCCCGCCGACGGTGATGACGATCTGTCCGGCGGCGATCAGCGCGCGCACGGCCGGTTCCTCCACGATGCGCATGGGCAGGGGAGAGGCCACGACCCGCCGCCAGCCGCGGCCGGCGTCTTCCACGACATCCCAGCCGTCTCGCTCGCGCCGGCTCATGGCTTCCTGTTCATCCATGAAGGAGCCAATGGGCTTGGTGGGGTTTTTGAAGGCGGGGTCGGCCGCGCTGACCTCAGTCTGGGTGATGATCGTCGCCACATCGCGATCGATGCCCATGTCGAGGAAGTGATTTTGCAGGCTCTGCTGCAGGGCATAGCCGATAGCTCCTTGCGAATCCGCCCCGCAGACATCGAGCGGCACCTCGTGCAACTCGTGACGAGCCAGCTCGGAACGACGCAGGATAAAGCCGACCTGCGGGCCGTTGCCGTGGGCGATGGCGACATTCCAGCCGTCCTTGACCATTTGGGCGATGTGGCCGGCCGTCTCGTAGGCCGCCTTGTATTGGTCTTCGACGCTCCGATGTTGCTTGTCCTTGATTAACGAGTTGCCGCCGATGGCGATCAGGGCGTCCACGCCGAGGTTCTGCAGGTTGCGGCGGATACGCTCGACGCCGTCCTCGATCGCGAACG
>CAZZJN010000014.1:18180-34281 GCA_964654505.1 uncultured Ardenticatenaceae bacterium
GGCTGAAAAACGACAAACGACGGACAACAGGCCGGGAACTGGTATGTTCCGGTCGCGGCCCGTCGTCCGTCGCCATCGTTACGTTATTATTGTTCGCATCGGCTACATGGTCAGAGCCATGGCGGCCTTCTGCACATGCAGACGATTCTCGGCCTCGTCATAGACGACGCTTTGGGGACCGTCGAGGACGCCGTCGGTGACCTCGATGTTGCGGTCGGCCGGCAGGCAATGCATGTAGATAGCATCTTCCTTGGCCATGGCCATACGCCGCTCGTCGGTGATCCAGTCGGTGTATTGCTGGCTGATCTTGGCCGATTCGGCGTGGTCCGATGTTGTCAGCATGGAGCCCCAGCTCTTGGCGTAGATGACGTCGGCGTCCTTGAATCCTTCATCAAAGTCCTCGAACACTTCGAACGAACCGCGAGACTTGCGGGCGTTTTCCTTGGCCTGTTCCATGATCTCCGGCATCAGCTTGAACTCCGGCGGACGGGTCAGACGGACGTTCATCCCGAAGCGGGTCATGAGCAGAATAAGGCTCTGGGGCACGCTGATGGGCTTCTGGTAGCTGCTGGCATAAGCGTAGCTGACGTTGATGGTCTTGCCGCGCGGGTCACCCTTCTTCTCGATGATGGTCATCATATCGGCCAAAATCTGGAAGGGATGGTAGACGTCGCATTGCATGTTGAGGACGGGCACGCGGGAGGCGGCCGCGACCTCGCGGATGTACTTGTTGCCGAAGTCCCAGTCGCACTGGCGGATGGCGATGCCGTCGGTGTAGCGGCCGATGATCTCGCCGATCTCCTTGGCCGTGTCGCCGTGGCTGATCTGCGTCGTGGTGGCCTCGATGAACTGCGCGTGGCCGCCGAGTTGGGCCATGCCCGACTCGAAGCTGACGCGGGTGCGGGTGCTGCTGAAGAAGAACAGCATGCCCAGCACCTTGTCGCGCAGATAGGCGTGGGGCTGGCCGAGGGCGCGCTTGCGCTTCAGGTCAAAGGCAACGTCGAGCAGGGTGTCGATCTCTTCCTTCGTCCACTCCTGCGTGGTGATCAAGTCACGACCGCGTAAATTTGTTTGCATGGTTTCTCCGATTTTCCTGATTTGATAAGCAGATTAATTTGAGAGGTACGTGTTTAGATTTTGCCCTTCAGCATGAACGGCAGGAGGGCGTAGAACTTGGTGGCTTCGACAACGTCTTCCAGCGGGACGTGCTCCTCGACAGCGTGGGCGTAGATCTCATCGCCGGGGCCGAAGCCGATGCTGGGGATGCCGGCCTTGCCGCGCCAGTAGTTGCCGTTGGTGGAGAAGTCCCACTTGCCGGCCGGGACGTCGCGATGCCACAAGGCGTTGATCGCTTCCTTGCCGGCTACGACGAACGGATCATCCTCTTCCAAGGCCCATGCCGGGAAGTATTTGTCGTAGACGAAGACCGCGCCGGTGTGGCTGGGTTCGTCGTAGACCAGGCGGTTGACCGAGAAATCCTTGCGCGTCTCTGCGGGGATCAGCTTCTCGATGGCGGCGATGACCGATTCCGGCGTCTCGCCGAAGGTGACGCGGCGGTCGATGAAGATGCGGCATTCGTCCGGCACGGCGTTGTCGCTGGGCGAGACGCTGGAGATGCGGGTGACGGTGATGCGTCCCTGCCCCAGGAAGTCGTGGCTCGGCAGCGTGGCGTCGCTGTCACGGATACCGGCGATGACCGGCAACATCTTGTAGACGGCATTGTCGCCCATGAAGTTGCTGGCGGCATGGGCGCTGACGCCCTTGCAGATGACCTCCAGCTCGAGGCGACCCTTGTGGCCGCGATAGACGTTCATCTTGGTCGGCTCGCCGATGACGACGAAATCGGGCTTGATATTCTCCCACTCCACGAATGCCTGGCAGCCGATGCCGTCGCACCACTCCTCGATGTTGCCGAGGTAGTAGGCGGTGTAGCCGTCGAGCAAGCCCATGTCACGCGCGATGGCCAACCCGTAGATCATGCCCGGCGTGCTGCCCTTTTCGTCCAGCGCGCCACGGGCGTAGAAGTTGCCGTTTTCGATCTTGCCCACGAACGGGTCCCATTTCCACTGGGACGGATCGCCGATGCCGACGGTGTCGATATGGCTGTCATAGAGCAGGATCTTGGAGCCACTGCCGATCTTGCCGACGATGGAGCCGTAACGATCGACATAGACCTCGTCGAAGCCCAGGCGAGTCATCTCCTCGCCGATGCGTCGGCCGACGGCCTCGATGTCGCTGTCCATGCTGGGGATGGCCACGATCTCGCGGAAGAACGTCAGCAGTTCCTCGCGCGCCTCGGCAACACGTCGATTCAGTTCACTAATCTGGTCACTCATGTTTGTCAACTCCCACTTCATACATAACAAAAACCACGGATATTCGGGCGTCCGGTCTCATCAATAAGGTAATGTCCGTTCCCGGATGGTTTTAAGGTTAAACTCGACGGCGCAGGATGCGAAAACGTAGCAGGTCATCGCGGAAATAGGACGCGGCTTTCAGGATGGGTTCGTTTTCGTCATCGTAGCCGATTTCGTCGAAGGCGATCAGCGGCGTGCCGGGGGTGATTTGAAGCGTTTTGGCCATATCGTTGTCGGCCGAAAGAGGAATGATCTCGGACAGGTAATAGGCCAGCCGGCGACGGCCGAACTCTTCCAGAAAATCATAGATCGGCCGCTTCAGGTCTTTGGCCGTATAGGACTCCGTCAACAGCCGCAACGGCAGATAGTTGTGGGCCAATATGACCGGCACGTCGTCCTCCAGGAATAGCTTGCTGGTGAACAGCACCTGCTCGCCGGCGGCCAGAGCCAGCTCATCGGCGATATTCCCCGGCAGCCCGCCGGTCTCGACGGTCAGGACACGCCCGTCCAGCACCTGGGTGGATGGCGTGAGGCCGTGGGCCTGGAGCATCGCCTCATAGGACCAGATCTCTTCCAGCCGGGAGTGGATTTGCAGCACAGGGCTGTTGACGAACGTGCCCGACCCTTGCCGGCGGCTGATCGTGCCTTCCATCTCCAGGCGGCTGAGGGCCTCGCGGACGGTGGTGCGGCTGACGCCCAGCAACTCGGCCAGCTCCATCTCGGCCGGGACGCGGCCGTCGGCAAACTGCCCCTGGACAATGAGGTCCTTGATATGGGTTTTGACCTGGTCGGTCAGTGAGGGCGCGCGTCGCAACATCTATCTGGACAATCGCATCCAATTAATTTGTATATTGGTATGGTTGTACGACCAATCATACCTTAGAGATCGGGGCCTGTCAAGCGGCTTGAATCCCGTTCGCATGATTAGGAGCAGCAAACCCATAGGTGGAGCGATGAAACGGTTATTGGTGGCTGAGGCGACGGAGATGCCGGACAACGAAACGGCTCGCGTGGTGATAGAGGCGAGTTGGCGTTTGCAGAGCGGCCGTGAGGATGGTATGATCGGCCTTCATCTTGGGGCGTCGCCAAGTGGTTTAAGGCACCGGACTTTGAATCCGGCATTCGTTGGTTCGAATCCATCCGCCCCAGCTATCAAAGCCCGTTTGTATCCGCATCCTCTTTGGATGGAGGCCTCGTCACCGTCCAAACCAGCGCCACCAGAAAAGCCAACCCGCCAAGGACAGCCGTGCCCATGACACCGCCATAAGCCGTGATCACATAGATGGCCTCGACCGGCGGAGCCAGCATCGCGGCCGCGGCATAGACCCCCACGGCGACGGCGGGAAGGATGAACAGCAGCGGCAGCAAAGCCGGACGCACCGGCCCGGCCACCTCGGACAAGAGGGAACCGGGTGGCTCGCGGCGCTTGTTGATATAAAGCGCGAAGAGTGTCGCCGTCAGCAACGGCAGCAGCTTTAAGAGGGCCCAAGGCGCGGACGGCATCACCCCACTGACGAAGAAAATGAGCAGGCCGGTGAACACCACCAGCGTCTCGATCCTCGTCGGCCGAAATGACGACCACCCGCCGCGGCCGAGCAACCACAGGGCCACGGCCAGCACGGCGGTAAAGGTGAAGGCGTGGAGGGCGAAATCCCCCACCGGCCATTGCCCCAATCGCGCCCCCTGAGCCAGCAGCGTTGGATCCACGGCGTTTTCCGGCAGCCACCAGGCCATCGCCCACAACCCCCAGAACAGCCCGACGGCCGCGCTGCCCGCCGCCAACGCCCGGACATTCTCGGCGACCAACCATCGTCGCAGGGCATACCAGCCGAAAACGACGCTGAGCGGGGCGTGCCAGGCCAGTGGCGTATAGCTGGCGCTGAACCAGTCGAGCGGCCCGCCCTCGTACATCGTGCCTACCAGGACGCCTTCGGTCAAAAAGCCGAACACGGCCGCGGCCAGAAACAGGGGCGCGAGCCGTCGCACTCGAAAGAGGTCGATGACCCACAGCAGGATGAATGCCGGGAAGAAGTAGCCGAGGAGCAGGTCGAGGAAGCTGTAGCCGGTCACGTACCAGAACAGCTTCTCGGAGAACACGATCAGGACGGCGGCCGAGAGCAGGGCAAACCCGATTCGGCCGAGGGTGGGGAGCAGTCGTTCTCTCATGCAACTCCTTTACGCACGCGCCCGCCAGGAGTTACACCCAATTTCGATTTGGCCATTCGTCACTCACATCTGTCTGCGCTATGATTCGCCCTATGACTCGCAAGCGACTGCCCGAAGAACTGAGCGCCGCCGAACTGGAGCAACTGCTCTATGTTCGCAAGCGTGCCGAGCGGGAACAACGACTGCTCCGGGCGCAAGCCGACGGCCGCATCGTTGACCCCCATCCCGAGGAGCACGCGCCTGATGAAGCGCTCATCGAGGCCTCGCTGGCGACCGCGCCTCGCCGGTCGTTCTGGCGCTGGCTGGTCGATCGCGGTCTGTTGCTGCTGGAAATCACGGCGGCCGTCGCGTTGCTGGTCATTTTGGTCGGCCTCTGGTCGACCAACCGGCAGCTCAACCGCGAGTTGGCCGCGGCGCAGGCGGCCCAAGGCCAGGCACTGGCCCTGCCGACGGCCACAGCCACCCCGGCTATCGGCGTCGTGCTGCTGCCGGGCGGCCACAAGCCGCCGGTTGATGGACGGCCGCCGGAACCGGGCGAGGCGGGCGGTATCCCCGAACACCTGCTGCCGGTGGTCAACGCCTACGTGCCGCCTCCCATTCCCACCCCCGGCCCGGAGACGGCCCTCCGTCTGGAGATCCCTGCCCTGGGCGGCGATTTTCCCATCGTTCAGGGTGACGACTGGGAGCAGCTGAAGCAGGGCATCGGCCAGTACATCGGCAGCGGGCGGCCCGGCAAATCCGGCAACCTTGTTCTCTCGGGTCATAATGACATCTATGGCGAGCCGTTTCGCTACCTGGACCGACTCCAGCCGGGGGACAAGATAGTTGTCTCCACCGAGCGGCAGACGTATACCTATGTCGTGGACGAGATCAAGGTGGTGGAGCCAACCGATGTCTGGGTGATGGGGCCGACCGACCGCGCGCAGGTGACGCTCATTTCCTGCTATCCCTATCGGGTCAACACGCGGCGCATCGTCGTGTTCGGCCGATTGGCCGATCCTGAGGCTACCGGAGGATGATCCGGCGTTGCCGATCCGATATACTATTGTTTGAAGTGGAAGAACAATCATATGACCAAGAAAACCAATCGATCCAAAGCGAAAACCTCCAACAAGCAGGCGGCGAAGGCGGAAACCGTCGCCGATCAGGCGGAATCTGTTGCGATCCCGCCGGTGGAGCCGGAATCCCGTCCCGCAAGAACCCCCAAGGTGACACGCAGCCAGATCGCGGCCGAGCGCATTGAGGATGAATATGCTTATATCACGGGTGATCTGCGGCGCGTTTTCATTCTGGCGGCGGCGATGTTCGCCTTGCTCATCATTCTGAACATCGTCCTCAGTCAATTAGGGGGCTGAATCGGCCTCTCCCTGTTCCTGTTGGGCTGGACGACCGTTTAATTTTTATCGTTTGTCTGATCACGAAGGAGTTCTTATTGACATGGCCAAGAATAATGAAAAAGATCCCAATGCCTGGATATGGACGATTGTACGAGCGATCATCGCTCTCGCGCTAGGGCTTTATCTGCTGTTGGGAGCCAATAAATCCGCACCGCTGATTGTTGGCTACGCGCTGGCGATCTATCTGACGGTATCCGGCGCGTTACAGACTTTTTCCAGCCTTCTCAATCGTGACGCGGCGGGATCAAAAACCGATCGAATCCGCGGTCTGGTCGGCCTGGTCGGTGGCGGTTTGCTGCTGGCGCTGACCTATTTCGGCATCCTGACGCCCGCGGCCGCCTACGTGGTATTGGCGGTCTTGCTGATCGCTTATGGGGCGCTGGGTCTTTTCGAGGTGCTGTTTGATCGTGGCGACCAGCGCTTCAACTGGATGCCGCTTTTCATCAATGCGCTGCTGGTGGCCCTTGGCGTGCTGGCTTTTGTATTCCGCTCCAGTGAGCTTAACCTGCTGACCTATTCGGGCCTCACCCTTTTGCTCATCGGCGCCGTCATTTTTGTCTACGGCTTCTTCATCCAGAAACCGAATCGGAGCGCGGATTCGGCCGGCGTGTGATTCGTCGTCTGGCCGGGAACGCAGCCCAAGTAACGGTTCATCCTGTCGGAACCCGATTCAGGCTGATATAAGCGGCCATGCAACCGGATAGATTGGGAGGGACGAACGAACGATCCTCGTCGCTCCCGCGCCTCTTGGCAAGCGAGGCCGCGCGGGCTACGGTCTCGGCTGCGATTGTCGCCTTGGCGGCGATATGGCTCTATTGCCGCGCGCTGGGTTTTGCCTATTTCAACGACGACCCCACGGGCCACTTCGCCTGGATGGAGGGGCGGTCGCTGCTGCAATTCTTCACCAGTTCGGCCGAGTACGGTTACTATCGCCCCGTGGTCTTCGCCGTCCTGCGTCTGACGGAGACGCTGTTCGGCAATGCCGTCTTTCCTCACAACCCGGTGGCCGACCACGTCTTGCTCTGGATATTCCACGGGGTGAACGCGGCGCTGGTTTGGCTGCTCTCCCGGAGGCTCAGCGGCCGCGCGGGCTTCGCCTGGGTTGCCGCGCTCGTCTTCGCCGCGGTCCCCTTTAGCTATGAAGCCGTCGCCTATGTGGCCTCGTTGACCCATCCGCTGCTGGTGTTCTGGCTGCTTGCGACGCTGCTGCTATATGATCGCAGCCAGTCAGCACATGTGACCACGGTCGCCGTAGAGCAGGGTATGGAAAGGAGACGGTGCTATCGGCCGGCGGCTGTGGCGACCCTAATATTGGGCTTGCTGACCCACGAGAACGGCCTGGTAATCTTCCCCGCACTGGTGGGGTTGGACTGGGTGATGCGGCCTCGCTCAACCCTTGGCGAGAGGGCGCGCGCGTTGTGGCCGTTTGTCGTGCCGCCGCTGATGTTCGTTGCGCTGTGGCTATCCATTCCCAAGAACAGCCAACAGGGCTTGAACATTCCGGCCGATATCGCCGGCAATATCATTCCATTCCTCCAGACCCTTGTCTACCCGCTGTTGCCCGCCCTGCGGCTGGATGCGGGCGACGTGGTCGGGTTGACGCTGACGGCGACCGCCGTCGTTGCCGTCATGGGGCTGTTCGCATGGCGGGCAGGGGCAATCCGACTGTGGATTTACGCGCTGGGCTGGTTTGGGCTGTCGGCGTTGCCCGCGCTGCTCTTCCTCGGACCGGCCTATGTCTATGGCAGTCCGCGCCTCAGCTATCTGCCGTCCATCGGGGTGGGGATGTTATGGGCGATGCCTGTGTTGTGGCTGGGCGGCCGCCCTATGGCGGGGAAATACACCGTCTCCGCCCCGGCGCGTAGCTTGCTGTGCGCCGTCTATCTCGCGGCCCTCACGTTCCCAGCGCTCCCCTTCATTCGGTGCCAACTTGACTTTTATGATGAGGCGAGTCGATTCGCGCGCGGGATGGCCGATTCCGCGGCCGACGCCCCTGCCGGACAGCAGGTTGTTTTCGTCAACGCGCCCTTCTTCTTCAGTTCCACCGCCGACCGACCGGTAGGCTGCCCTTCCCCCTATCCGTGGACGCCTGTCGGCGCTGTTCTCATTCCTCCGTACGCCCGGGCGCGCGACTTTGTGCGCTTCAACGGCGGGCCGGATCGCGACGTAGCGGCTGTCAGCTACGCCGGTTACGCTCCCGGCTGGCGTACCTCCGGGCCGGAGATCGACGGCCAGACCTTGCGCGCCCACGCGGCCGGAGATGTGGTCTATGTGTTCGATCTGTTGAAAGGCTCCTTTGCCGATCTCTCGGCCGCCTGGCAACCCGCAGCGGCCGGGCAAGCCGCGCCGATGGCGGAGTTCGGCGGACTGCTGGCCTTACTCGACGCCCGGACGACGCTCGAAGAAGACCGGCTTGAGATCACGCTGGATTGGCGGGTTGAGGCGGCGGCCGAGACGCCACTGGTCGCTTTCGTCCATTTCTATGATGCCGCGGGCGGATTGGCGGCACAGAGCGACGCGCCACCAGGCGACGGCCTGGCGCCCCAGGATCAGTGGCGGCCGGGTGACGGCCTGCGCGACCGCTCCCAAATCGACCTGTCGTCATTGCCGAGCGGATCTTACCGGGTGGTTGTCGGGGTCTATCAGGCGACCGACGGAGTGCGGCTGGCGGTCAAGGCGAACGGGCAACCCCTTGGGGATAATGTCTTCCCAATCCGCATCTTTGAGAGGCCTTGACGAAGATAGAGAGAAAGTACTATCCGTCCCTAACGATCCGCTCACCTCAGGCTCACCCACGATTTAGAAAGCGGCGTTATGCTTGTTCATGAAGTCGCCAAGAATGTGTACAGCCCCGGTTCCCCCTCCTGGCCGGGGCTGTACGCGTTTCTGGCGACTTTTCGGTCTGACGGATCAGCCGTAGGCCAGGCTTTCGCGAACGCTGATTTGACCGGCGGCATGGGCGGGGATGATCGAGGCCAGGAAGGCGATGCTGATGACGGCCACCAGCCAGACCATGACGGCCGTGTAGTCGTAGGCGAAGTCGAGGCTCACCTTGAAGATCGTCTTCCCCAGCACCGAGGCGATGGGTTTGGCCAGGATATAGGATAGCGGCACGGCCGTCAGCCAGCTCATAAGGCCTTGCAAGACCCCTTCCAGGACGAACATGGTCATGATGACCGACGTAGTGCCGCCGATGGAACGCAATACGCCGACCTCGCGCGTGCGTTCGACAACGCTGATCGACAGCGAGCCCATCAGGCTGATGCCGCCGACGAAGCCCATCACGATGGCCAGCCCGAACAACATCTGGTTGACGATACTGAAGGTGTTGAAGGCATATTCCCGGTCCATGGCTTTGGTGCGGCTGAAGAAGGGGCTGACCTCCATCCCGTAGGATTTCAGGTAATCGTCCAGGGCCAGCATCAGGGCCAGTTGGCCGGCGGCGTCTTTTTCACTTGAGCGGATGAGGACCTGATTGGCGCGATTGACCCGCCGGGTGACATCGACCACGGCCGATGCCGGGGCATAGATGGGGTCGGTCGAGAAGATATCGGTTGCGATGGCCTGATAGGTGCCGATGATCTCGAAGTCGGCCGCCCCCAGATCGCCGAGATCGACGGTGAGCCGGTCGCCGACGCCCAGATCATTAAACTCGGCCGTGTCGCGACTGATGACGGCCACGCGGCCGTGATCCTCCGGCGTCAGCCAGCGGCCGTCGATGATCAACGGCCGATACATGGTGCTGCCCTCCGGGATGCCGAACAACTCAGCGCCCAACCCGCCGGTGTCCTTGATCTCCTCCCCTTCGCGCATGGCCGTTCCCGCCACGGAGAGCCACGCTTCGGCTTCAACCACGCCGGGGTACTGTTCCAGCAGCCCCTCGATGCGGTCGGAGCGATGATTCTGGAAGAAGAACAGGCGCATGTCATATTGGCGACGATTCAACTCGTTGTCCAGCGTGTTGGTTACGGAGGCCGAGAGGGTCAGAACCATCAGGAACATCGCCCCGGCCAGCGTCAGCACCAATTGGGTCAGGAGCAGCCGCCCCTTGCGACGGAACATATTGCCCAGAGCGATGGTGTAGGGTGACGGCAGCAGGCGCTCGGCCAGGCGCTCCACCGCCCGGTCGAACGGTGTGGTGCCGAAGTCGCCGCCCAGGCCGTAGGTTGCCAACGCCTCGCGGACGGAGATGGCCGCTCCACGCATCACCGGCCATAGCGCGGCCAGCAACGGAGCCACCACCGCCGCCGCCACTTGCCAGACAATGGCGCGCGGCGAGAAGCGGAACACCTCGTAATCGATATTGAAGATATACAGCAGCTTGCCGGTCACGATATGGGTTGTCAATAGCCCCAGCGGCAGGGCCACCACCAGCGCGAGCAAGCCAAAGATGAGGACCCCCACCAGATACAGCCGGGCGACGTCGCGCGTCGTGCCTCCCAGGGCCTTGATGATGCCGATCTGGTCCGTCTGCTGGGTGATGATGGCCATGGTGGTATTGATGACGATGATGACGCTGGTCAACAGGGAGACGATGGCCAGGATTTTCAGCACCATGGTGATGCCCAGTACCGTATCATAGCCCCAGTGTTTGTCCGGTTTCTGATAGATGACCATGCTTGTGCCGATACCTTGCCGGGCCAGCCGATCCTTGATAGCTACGGACCGGTCACGGGCGTAGGCCTCGCTATAGGGCGACACCTGGACGAGGAGCTGGATGTACTTCCCGTCGGGAAAGCCGAAATAGGCCATCGTTTGCCGGTCGAAGAAGAAGTACGGGTTTCCGCCGAAATCGGGCGGGGGCACGAAGGGGTGGCGAATTATCCCGGTGACGGGAAAGGCTCGGTCAGTGCCTTCGATCTCGAAGATGAGGGATTGGCCCATGCGGATGTCATAGTATTCGCTGGTGATACGTTCGACGCCGATGCCCTTGCCGTCCGGCCATTGACCTTCCTTGAGAACCAGCCGGTCGAAGGTTTGATGCTCATAGTCGTCTCGAGCCACGGCCGTGGCGGCCTGCCATTTGCCGTCTTCCGATGTCTTGAAGCGGACGGTGGCGACGTTCAGGGCATCGACGCCGACCACGCCGGGGATGTCGAGCAGCGAATCGGCCGTGTCGCGGTCGATGAACTGGCGCAGGACGATGTTGAGATGTGACGGAGCCACGGCCTGGTGGGCCTCGTTCATGCCCGAAAGCAGCAGGTCAGTCAACCCGAAGATCGCGCCGACGGCAAAAACGCCCACGGTGATGCTGGCCACGGCCAGCAGGGTGCGGGCCTTGCGCTGCCAGAGGTCGAACCAGACTTTGTCCCACAAGACGCCCATAGGAATGACGAATTACAAATTACGAATGACGAATTAGGGATGGGAGGTTGTTGATTTCTCCCGGCTTTTGGCGCGGGGATGTAGGGCGGCGGGGACATCGTTGGTGATGCGGCCGTCGCGTATCTCCACCACCCGCGAGCCGCGCACCGCCAGATCGAGGCTGTGGGTCACCATGATCATCGTCTTGCCCTGAGCCACCAAACTCAGAAATAGTTGAAAAACATCCTCGGAAGTTGTCGAGTCGAGGTTCCCTGTAGGCTCGTCGGCAACGATGAGTGGCGGATCGTTGGCCAACGCCCGGGCGATGGCGGCACGTTGCTGCTGGCCACCTGACACCTGGCTGGGTAACTTGTGAGCCTGATCGGCCAGCCCGACCATCTCCAGCAGCGCCATCGCTCGTGGCTCGCGCTCCTTGCGCGGGGTCTGCTTGACCAGGTCCATGGGGAGCATCACGTTCTTGACCAGACTGAGGGCGGGCAGGAGTTGGAAAAACTGGAAGATGATGCCCAGGTGTGCGCCGCGCCAGACGGCCAGCTCGTTCTCGGACATGGTGTGGATCGATTGGCCGGTGACGATGACCTCGCCCTCGCTGGGGTGGTCGATGCCGGTGATCATGTTCAGCAGGGTGGACTTGCCGTTGCCCGACGGGCCTACCAGGGCGACGAACTCGCCGGGAACGATATCGAGCGAAATGCCCTTCAGCACCGTCACCTCGCTATCGCCCACGGGGAAGCGCTTGATGACGTTGCGTAGCTGTACGATCGGTTCCTGCTGTCCGTTTTGGCTGATTATCACAGGGTAGTTTTACAACATTTGTGCGAAAAATCACAATCGCGACAAGATTCCGGCGAGGGAGGGTATTCGACTCGACCGGCGGCCGGACGCGATCTGGCCTCTATATCAACAGTGCCGCCAGCAGGATCGCCGTCACCCCGCCCCCCAGCGACGAGATCATGTTGACCAGATCGTTGTTCAGCCACGACCAACCCCGCAGCGGTCGCGTTGTCGTGCCGCAGCGATGAACCTGACGCTCAGTTTCCTTGGCGCAGGTGTCGCAGTAGTAGATCTGCTGGACCGTCGCGCCCATCAGGCTGTCGATGATCGACCCGGCCGCGCCGCTGAGCGCGCCGACGAACGCCACGGGCAAGGCAGCGTCCCAGGGCAGCAGGCCGGCCATAGCCCCTAGCACGCCCGCCGTCAGGCCGATGAGCAGGCCGCCGGCGAAGGATACGGCCGTGCCCAGCGGTGACACGCCACCTGACGTGCCGACCTCGACAACGCGGCCGTTGGTGATGAAACGTGGTGGAGAGTTGCTGAGCGTGCCTAGCTCCGTGGCCCAGGTGTCGGCCGTCACCGTGGCCATGACGCCGATGAACAGGAAGAACCATGTCGGGCCGGAGATGACGCTCTCCGGCACGATGACGCTCAACACGGCGATCAATGCCCCGGGGCCACCATTGGCCATCGCCTGACCGAAATCTCGCTGGTGGCCCTTGTCGAATTTCTCGGCCGCGGCCGCCTTTTCCCGTTCCTTGTAATGGGAGAGCAGGCTGGAACTGACGAAGAACACCCCCAGCATGACGCCCCATACCCAGCCACCCAGCCCGAAGATGAGCGTGCCGACGATGAGCGCGCCGATCGCTCCCGAGCGCGAGAGGGAGTCGCGCCGGTAGGCAACCCAGGCGATGATGATGCTGAAGAGCAAACCTAACAATACGGAGAACAGGAGTTCGCGAGACATATCCCCGAAGTTTACCCAGTCTTGCTTATTCTCGCACAGGTGAGATTTTGCGCCGATGAGTCTCAGGCGACTGCCGAGGAAGTCAATATCCAGACATATGACATTCGTCACATGACGGCCGCCCGCGCCGGATGTATGCTATGAATAGAGCCAATGGACTTGCTCGAAGGAGGTTGAGCGACATGTCTGCTACCTGGCGATATATGTTACATTGGACGCCGCGCGTTCTGGGTGTCCTCTATGCCGTGTTCATCGGCCTGTTCGCTTTTGATTCGTGGGGGACGGGGGCCGGGTTCCTGTCTGAATTGGCCGCCTTTCTCATCCATCTGACCCCGGTTTATCTCATCGTGGGCGCGCTCGCCATCGCCTGGCGAAACCCCTGGGTCGGCGGAATCCTGTTCATTGCGCTGGCGACGGGGTTTGGCCTGTTCTTTGGCTGGCGGGAAACGAGCACGTTGCTGTTGCTGGCTCTGCCGCCGGTGGTTACCGGCTTGCTGTTCATGTGTGACGGATGCCTGAATAAGGTGGGCTTGCAGCCGCGGCTACCATGAGAGGGACGATGGCTGTCGGTCTCAACGATAGCCGGGGATAATACAGGACGGTGGCTCTTTCCTCGGCCACAGTTTGACGGCAATTTATGACCGGTCGATTCATCCTGGGCTGGCCATGATTGTGATCTTGACTTTGAAGGTCACTAGAATAGTATTATCCTGCAAGGTGCCCCAATGAATCATCAGCAAATTCTGACAAAAATTGATGTAACCTGGTCGGCGTTCAGAGCCTCCTATGCGGGCCTGAGTGACGAACAGATGATCCGACCCGGCGTGACTGAAAGTTGGTCGGTGAAGGATATTATCGGTCATGTGACTGTCTGGGAGGAGGAGGCCATCAAGCACCTGCCTCACATCCTGGAGGGCAAACGGCCGCCGAAATACGCCGATCTGTATGGCGGAATCGACGCTTTTAACGCGCTGAAGACGGAAGAGAACCGCGCGAGACCTCTGGCCGAGGTTCTGGCGCGGCTGGATGAAGTCCACGGGCAACTCGTTGCCGCCGTCCGTGCCGCGCCGGATGAGCAGATCGCCACCGAGACGCGCTTTCGCCGCCGCATCCGCCTCGATACCTATAGTCATTACCCCATCCACACTCGCGCTATCCATGAGTGGCGGGAAGCACAAGGCTTATAGCAGCTTTTACAGAGGGAGTTGGCGGCAGATTTCGCGGATTAAGCAGATTTGAGGAATAATCGGCGATATCTGTGGATACACGTCATATGATCGCTATCGTTCTCCTCGCCGCCGGACAGGGCGTGCGGATGAATTCCAAAAAGCAGAAAATCCTCCATGAAGTCGGCGGCCGTCCGATGGTGCTTCACGCATTTCTGGCCGCCGAAGCCGTGGCCGACCGGCCGCCGGTGCTGGTGGTCGGTCCGAACGAGACGGGGGTGCGAGAACTGCTGGGCGACCGCGCCGCCTACGCCGTCCAGCCCGAGGCGTTGGGCACGGGGCACGCGACGATGATGGCCGCCGAACTCTTGCGCGGCCGCGCTGAGCAGGTCATCGTCACCTATGGCGATATGCCTCTGCTACGCGCCGACACGTTACGTCGCCTGGTGGATGTCCAGCGCGAGGCCGGCGCAACCATAGCCTTGCTGACCGTTTCGGGCGAGCCTGACAGCTCGTTTGGCCGGGTCGTGCGCGGCGAGGATGGCCGAGTTGTGGAGATCGTTGAGGTGGCTGAGGCGCGTCAACGGCCGAATACCGCCGAGTTATTGGCCATCCGCGAACTGAACGCCGGCGTCTACTGCTTTGACGGCGACTGGCTGTGGGCCAATATCACCCAATTGCCCGTCCGGCAGGCGCGGCGCGGCCTGGAATATTATCTGACCGATATGGTAGGCTTGGCCGTGGTGCAGGGGCGATCGGTGGTGGCGGTCATGGCCGGCGATCCTGACGAGGGGTTGGGGGCGGGTACGCGGGCCGAGATGGTTGAGGTGGAGCGCGCTTTTCGGCGGCGCATCAACACCCGTTGGCTCGACTCGGGGGTGACGCTGGTCGAGCCGGACGCGACATGGATCGGGCCGGATGTCACTATCGGCCGCGACACGATCATTTGGCCCAATACCTTTTTGCAGGGCAGCACGACCATCGGCGAGGATTGCGTCATCGGCCCCAATGCGATTGTGCGCGATTGTGTCGTAGGCGACCGCTGCCGGATTGAGCAACTCCTCATCGAAGACCGTGTTGTGCCCGACGACACCACGGCCCGCCCCAATCAGTGGCGAAGGCCGCGCATGTCGCGCCCCGATCCAACACAGGTGTGATATGACCGATCAAATGATTCTGTCGGACGAGGTTCGCGACCAACTGATCGCCGCTGCCCGCGAGGTCAGGGGGCGAGCCTACGCGCCCTATTCGCGATTCACGGTCGGCGCGGCCCTGCTGGCCGATGACGGCCGCATCTACACCGGCGTCAATATCGAGAATGCTTCCTACGGGCTGACGGTCTGTGCCGAACGAAACGCTGTGGGGACAATGGCGGCGTCGGGCGGGCGACGGGTGCTGGCCCTGGCTGTCTGCACCGAGAACGGGGTGACGCCCTGTGGCGCGTGCCGGCAGGTGCTCAGCGAGTTCGCGCCGGATGAGGGCGATATCGTCATATGGATCGTCGATGGGGCGGGTAGTGTGCGCGAGACGACGCTGCGAGCGCTGCTGCCGGATAGTTTTGGGCCGAAACATCTGTCGTAGAAGGACAAGTTTGTCGAGAGGGCCGGAAACGGGGCTTGGGTGGCGATCCGTTCAGGCTCAGTATCGCTTATCCTCCAACTCCTGCATTTCCTCGCGCAAGCGCAAATAGCTGTCATACCGCTCCGGCGATACGCGGCCGTCCTGCACCGCGGCCAACACCGCGCAACCCGGCTCATGGGTATGGGTGCAGTCGCTGAACTGGCATTGAGCCACCAGCGGCGCGATCTCCCGATAATAGGCGTCCAGTTCCCCCGGCTCGAGGTCGAAAAGGGCCAGGCTGCGGATGCCCGGTGTGTCGGCTACGTAGCCGCCGATGTCGAGCGGGATGAGTTCGACGTGGCGCGTGGTGTGCATCCCCTTGCCGGTGG
>CAZZJN010000015.1:0-34081 GCA_964654505.1 uncultured Ardenticatenaceae bacterium
ACAATCCTCATGGCTCTTGCCGTTTTGGCGATATAATCCCCGATATGAACACCACCCGGCACGACAATCGACGCGCGCTGCTCGAGGCGGCGCTCATCTCACTTCTCGTTCTCGCGCTCTTCTACTACTGGTTCGCCGTGGCCGACCGCTACATCGTCTTTCTCTATGGCCACACCGCGCCCGGCATCCCCTTGACCGAGCCGTTCGACGCCATCACCTCCAGCCGCTACCGGATGGCCGGACTGGTGGCCGCGGGGGTGGTGATGACGCTCTACGTCATGGCCAACTGGATTGGCGGCCGTCTCGCCCATCGGCGGGGCGTGTCATTCGGCACGCCGCCATGGTGGCAGGTGTGGGCATTCTGCCTGATTCCACTGGCCGCCGGCATCCCGGCCATCACCATGACCGTCAACGCGCCGACCCTGCCGCTCTCCCTGGCCGCGACCTGCGCGGCGACAGCTCTGGCCGGGCTGGCGGTGGCGTTGCTGCCCGGCAAATGGGCCGCCGAACGGCCCGACGATTTAATCTGGCTGACGCTCGACGGCCTGGGGCTGGTTCCGGCCTTGCTGCTCCTGCGAGCCATCGAGCTGCCGGGGCGCGGGCTGTCAGTCTCGCCCGTCCTGGCCTGGACCTTCGCCATCGGCGGGCTGGTCATCGGGGCGCTGTGGCTGGCGCTACTGAGCGTGCTGCGGCGGTGGGGCGATCGGCCGTCACCGGGGGCGGCGGCCATCTTTCTGGCCGGTGTGGGGCTGAGCTATGTTATGACACCGCTGGCCCACTATCTGACCGGCGGGCCGCCCGGATTTCGCTACATCTCCAATTCGGCCAATTTCTTCGCCGTCAATCCGTTGTTGCAATTGGTGGCGTTCGTCGCCGCGGCGGGGTTGGCCGTGGCGGCAGTCTGGTTCCGGCGGCGATTGGCACGCAACCCGTTGGCCGAAGACCTGACGCCGGACGAAACGACCGGCTAACGAAACCCACCGTTACCCTTGCCTAGCGCTTGATCGCCAGCACCAGCACGCCGGCGGCGACGAGCGCGATGCCGAACCATTCCCGCGCCCCTGGCCGCTCGCCGAGAAAGATGAAGGCGAACACCGCCACCAGCACCAGACTGAACTTGTCGACCGGCGCGACCTGCGAGGCGTCGCCCAGCTTTAGCGCCCGGAAATAGCACACCCACGACGCGCCGGTGGCCAGAGCCGACAACGCCAGAAAGGTCAGCGTTCGGCTGGACAGGGTCAGGGGGTTCGTCCATTTGCCCGTCAGCCAGACAAACGCACCGAGGATGACGACGATGATGACCGTGCGCACCAGCGTGGCCAGGTCGGAATCGACCCCTTCGAGGCCGACCTTGGCGAAGATGGCCGTCAGCGCGGCAAAGACGGCCGACATGGCGGCCCAATAGAACCAACCGGTTGATTCGGACATGATGCTCCTCTCGATCACACTGCTCAACTGATACCATTGAAGGCCAAGGCGTTCAGGCAATTTTACGTCATCGCCGGCGCGCACGCTTGCGGGATGGCGTTGAGCCGGCGATTGGATTCCTGCCACCCTGACCTGCCCATCCTATTAGCACCTTTATTTACTTTAATTATCTTGTTTAATCCCCCCGAACCAGGGACTTATGAAAGTTAATCAAGTATAATAAAGTAATTATATTAGGGGGTATAAGCAGACATCCGGCGCGATCCCTGCCGCGTGCAGAACTGTCCCACTCGCCCTGCTCAACCCGATCAAGGTATAATCGAGCCGGCAGCATGTTGGAGATGAGGTATCGTGATCGTCGCGGTCACCGAAGACATCATTCACGCAGCTTCTCTTTATTCGTCGTTCGTCATTCGTAATTCGTAATTCACTATGACCCGCACCATCCGCGCCCCACAGGGCACCACACTCCACTGCAAGGGCTGGCTCCAGGAAGCCGCCTACCGCATGATCCAGAACAACCTCGACCCCGAGGTCGCCTACGACCCGGAGCATCTGATCGTCTACGGCGGCCGCGGCCGGGCGGCGCGCAACTGGGAGGCGTTCGACGCCATCCTGCGCAGCCTGCGCGAGCTGGAAGACGACGAGACGCTGATGATCCAGAGCGGCAAGCCGGTGGCCGTCTTCCGCACCCACGCCGACGCGCCGCGCGTCCTCATCGCCAACTCCAACATCGTCCCCCACTGGGCCACCCAAGAGAACTTCGACCGCTGGGAGGCCGAGGGGCTGATCATGTACGGCCAGATGACCGCCGGCAGCTGGATCTACATCGGCACACAAGGCATCCTGCAAGGCACGTTCGAGACCTTCGCCGAGGCCGCGCGGCAGGCGGGCTGGCCCTCCTTGCGCGGCAAATGGACGCTGACGGCCGGGCTGGGCGAGATGGGCGGGGCGCAGCCGCTGGCCGTCACCATGAACGACGGCGTGGCCTTGGTCGTCGAGGTCGACGAATGGCGCGCCCGTCGCCGGCTGGAGCATCGCTACATCGACGAGGTCTCCGAGGATATGGAGGACGCCTTGCGCCGGGTGGAGCATTACGTCGCCACCGGGCAGGCCCGCTCCATCGGCCTCATCGCCAACGCCGCGGCCGTCTTTCCCGAACTGCTGGAGCGTGGCGTCATCCCCGATCTCGTCACCGACCAGACCTCGGCCCACGACTATCTGGCCTACTTCCCCGACGACCTCAGCTTCGAGGACGGCCGCATCTTGCGCGACCGCGACCCGGCCGAATTCCAAAGGCTGTCCTCAGCCTCCATGGCCCGCCAGTGCGCGGCCATGGTCGAATTCCAGCGGCGCGGCTCCATCGTCTTCGACTACGGCAACAACCTGCGCCAGCGCGCCTTCGACGCGGGCGTGACCGACGCCTTCAGCTATCCCGGCTTCGTGCCCGCCTACGTGCGGCCGCTGTTTTGCGAGGGCAAGGGGCCGTTCCGCTGGGTGGCCCTCAGCGGCGACCCGGAGGACATCCGCGTCACCGACGAGGCCATCCTCGAACTCTTCCCCGACGACCGGCACCTGCATCGCTGGATCCGCATGGCCCAGGAGCGCGTCCATTTCCAGGGCCTCCCGGCGCGCATCTGCTGGCTGGGCTATGGCGAGCGCCACCGGGCCGGACTGCGCTTCAACGAGCTGGTGGCCTCAGGCGCGCTGAAGGCCCCCATCGTCATCGGCCGCGACCACCTCGACGCCGGCTCCGTGGCCAGCCCCAACCGCGAGACGGAAGGCATGCGCGACGGCAGCGACGCCATCGCCGACTGGCCCATCCTGAACGCGCTGGTCAATACCGCCGCCGGCGCGACGTGGGTCAGCTTCCACCACGGCGGCGGGGTGGGCATCGGCTACAGCCTCCACGCCGGACAAGTCATCGTCGCCGACGGCACGGCAGCGGCCGCCCGTCGACTGGAGCGAGTATTGACGGTCGATCCCGGCATGGGCGTGGCCCGGCACGTGGACGCGGGCTACGAGCGGGCGATTGAGGTGGCCAAGGAACGCGGGGTGAAGATCCCGATGATGGATTGACGGATGTGATATAATACCGGCGATTCAAGGGGTCAGTGTGGCCGACACGACTACGCCAACCCCGATTTCGGCACCAACAATGGAGTAGGAGAAAATACCATGGCCAAGAGTGGCGACAAGAAGAAAGGCACCGACAAGAATCAACCGTCGAAATCCATCAAGGAAAAGCAAAAGGCGAAGAAGGAAAAGCAGCAGAAGAAGGAAATGGGCCGCTAGGCCCACCCTATCGAATTGTTCTTCAATTCGCCGACACAACTGAGGCGGGGAGGTCGTCGTGCGCGGATCACCAAGAGGTATCGCCATTTTGACCCGGCCCCGGCGCTCGCCCCTGTTGGCCCTATCGGTATTTATCCTGCTGGTCGCCGCCTGTAGCCCCCTCACCCCGGCCGATCCCACCCCCGATATCGACTGGAGCGATCCCGAAGTCGGCGGCGGCGTGGGCCTGGAAGCAGGGCCGGAGATGCTCGTCGCCACGGCCGCGCCGATCAGAGACACGTCGCCGCGCCTGGACGCCGCCGCCCAGGCCACGGCCGCCGTCGGGCATCCGGCCGTGCCGCCAACCGCAGCTCCCGCAGCGACGACCGAATCCATCCCGGCCACCGAGCCGCCGCCCGAACCGGTCGCCCCGACCGCCGACGCCCCGCCCGAACCCACTGCTGATAGCGACCCTGTCGGCACCGGCGAAACCATCCACGTCGTCCAGCCCGGCGAGAACCTCTACCAGATCGGCCTGCTCTACGGCCTGACCTGGCAAGCCATCGCCGAATACAACGGCATCACCAACCCCGACGCGATCGACGTCGGACAAGAGCTAAAAATACCGGGGAATTAGAAATCCGTCATTCGTCATTCCCAACTCGTCATTCGTCATTCGTCATTAATTCGAGGTCCCATGTCCTGGCCAGGTGTAATCGAAGCATACCGTTCCTATCTGCCATTTGACGCCGACACCCCCGTCGTCACCCTCAATGAGGGCAACACCCCGCTCATCCACGCCCCGCGGCTGGCCGAACAGATCGCGCCGGGGCGGGGATTTCACCTGTACCTCAAGTATGAGGGGCTAAACCCCACCGGCTCCTTCAAGGATCGCGGCATGACCGCGGCCATCACCCAGGCCGTGCGCGAAGGGGCCACGACCGTCATCTGCGCCAGCACCGGCAACACCGCCGCCAGCGCCGCTGCCTACGCCGCGCGGGCCGGGTTGCGCTGCCTCGTGCTCGTGCCGCAGGGCAAGATCGCCCTCGGCAAGCTGGCCGCCTCACTGGCCTATGGGGCCGAGGTCATCAGCATCGACGGCTCCTTTGACGACGGCCTGCGCATGGTGCGCGAGATCACCGAGAGGCGCGCCGGCTCCGATCGTCCGATCGCCCTCGTCAACTCCGTCAACCCCTGGCGACTGGAGGGACAAAAGACCGGCGCGTTCGAGATCGTCGATCAGCTCAGCGGCCGCGCCCCCGACTGGCACTGCCTGCCGGTGGGCAACGCCGGCAACATCAGCGCCTACTGGCTGGGCTACAAGCAATACGGCAAGGGGCTGCCGCAACTGTTGGGCGGTCAGGCCGCCGGGTCCGCGCCCATCGTGCTCGGCCGCGTCGTCGAGCAGCCGGAGACCATCGCCACGGCCATCCGCATCGGCAACCCGGCCCGCTGGCGACAGGCGGTCGAGGCGCTGGACGAGTCCGGCGGCATCATCACCGCCGTCAGCGACGAGGACATCCTGCAGGCCTGGCGGATGCTGGCGCGGGTCGAAGGGGTGTTTGTGGAGCCGGCCTCGGCCACCGGTCTGGCGGCGCTGAAGCAGCAGATCGAGTCGGGCGAGATCGACCCCGCGGGCCGGACGGCCGTCGTCGTGCTGACCGGCCACGGCCTGAAGGACCCGGCTACGGCCGTGGAGCAGGCGGCCGCGCCGGTTACATTGAAGGCGGAGATTGAGGCGCTGGAGAAGTATCTGGCAGGATTATAGAACCAAACTTTTGATGCCCAATTTTCTTTTAGCCTTAGGGGACTCCTATTCTGATCAATTCCAATGCACATCCCCTCCATCATCAGGCGAGGCTCGACGGTTTTTAAGCGGTTTCAAATTGCAGCACACGTAACTTCTCAGGAGCAATTCGCGAACTCAGGTTCAGCATCTCAATTCCAATCACGTGTCCATTTTCATCGAAATCCAGGATAATCCCCGGTTCCACTTCCTCGGAATCCAAAATTTTCGTGGTTTCGTCCAGACGAAAGTATAGGGCATCACTTTCTTTGTCAATCTTGAGTTTCATCAGACTTTTTCCCTTTTAACCGCCTATCGAAAAACACTGTCACCACTCGATGTGGGCTAACTTCCGGGTTGACAACTACATGAAGAATTCGATTATCTCTCTCGGAAATCGCCCTGGCGAAATGGATATTGCCATCTTGGCCTTCCCATGTTTTTTCAGGTTCCTTGATTGTTCCCCAAACCCATTGTTCAGGAATCTCGCGTTCCTCAAGAACATCCCGGGCATGATTTGAAAGGATATAATCAGTCAACGCAATCTGCTCCCATTATTTCGTCATTATACCGAATAATATATATCCGCCGGCGAAAGCGCTCGAAAGCCGCTTCGCCGGTGGGGCAGGCCTCGATGACCGCCACGCGGTCCGGTATTCGGTAGTTGTCATCGGTTGTATGCGCCTCAAGCGCCTCGATGATCAGCCACGTTTCAGGATAAATTGAGCGAACCTCAGACCAGTTCATTCTCGCGCCTCCATTAATCCAGACGCTATTACGTCGGCGGCCGATTAGCGCCCCAAGACCTCACTCAGCGCCCGCAGCAGCACGGCCACGTTCTCGCGACGGGCGTTGTAACCCATGAAGCCCACGCGCCACACCTTGCCGGCCAGATCGCCCAGGCCGCCGCCGATCTCGATGTTATATTCCGTCAACAACCTGCGCGATACGGCCGCGGCATCCACTCCTTCCGGCACGCGCACCGTGGTCAGGCTCGGCAGGCGAATCTCCGGCGCGACATGGAGTTCGAGGCCGATCGACGCCAACCCTTCCCAGAACTTCTCGGCCACGGACTGATGACGCGCCCAACGTTCGCCCAGCCCTTCCTCGGCCACAAGGCGCAATCCCTCACGTAACGCATAATACAAATGCACCGGCGCGGTATGATGATAGACGCGCGGCGACCCGGCCCAGTATTTGCCCAGCAGGCCGGTGTTCATGTACCAGTTGGCGATCGGCGAGCGGCGGCTGTGTACTTTATCCATCGCTCGCGGCCCAAACGTGAGCGGCGAGGCGCCCGACGGCGCGCTCAGGCATTTCTGCGAGCAACTATAGGCGATGTCGATGCCCCAGTCATCGGCATAGAGCGGCACACCGCCCAGGCTGGTGACGGTATCGACCAACAGCAGGCAGTTATATTCCCGGCAAAGCGCAGCAACCCCCTCGAGCGGTTGGCGAACGCCGGTGGAGGTCTCGGCGTGGACGAGCGCCAGCAGGTGCGGCCGGTGGGTCTCCAGCCCTTGTCGAATCTCGTCCAGCGTGAACGCTTCACCCCAAACCGCATTGATACAGCGAACATCGCCGCCGTAAATGGCGGCCATATCGACCATGCGGCGGCCGAAGTAGCCGGCCACCCCGACCAGCACGCGGTCGCCCGGCTCGATAGCATTGGCGAAGGCGGCCTCCATGGCCGAGCTGCCTGTACCGCTGACGGCAATCGTGAACTCGTTGTCGGTTTGCCATGTATAGCGCAGCAGCTCACCGACTTCATCCATCACCTTGATGAAGGTGGGATCGAGAATGCCGACAGTGGGAGCGATCATGGCCGCAAAAACGCGCGGGTGGCTGTTGGAAGGCCCGGCACCCAGCAGGATACGCGGCGGCATGTCGATGGTCGGCAGGTTCAAACGGTGATTGTCATTGATTTGGAAGGCGTTTATACTCATATCTGTCCTCGTTCCCATACGGTAAAATTTCGCCGAACGGGAGAACAGTCATGATAGCACCTAACCTGTTACGCGGCGAAAACGTTCGGCTCACGGCCGTCACATCCAACGATATGCCGGTCATCACGCGCTGGTGGAGCGACCCCGATTTCCTGCGTCTCTATAACACAGCCCCGGCCGTCCCGCTCAACGAGGGCCAGCTAAGCCGCCGCTTCGAGCTAAGCCAGACAAACCCCGACATGATTCTCTTTGCCGTTAGGCCGTTGGATGATGACGAACTGATTGGCCTGCTGGAATTCGACGGCATCGTCTGGCCGCACCGGACGACGTTCGTCAGCATCGGCATCGGCGAAGCGCGCCACCGCGGCCGTGGCTATGGCCGCGAGGCCATGCGAGTGGGCCTCAACTTCGCCTTCAACGAGTTGAATCTCCACCGTGTTTGTCTAACCGTGTTCAGCTATAACACAGCGGCCATTGCCTTGTACGAAGCACTGGGTTTCATGCGCGAAGGCGTGTATCGCGAGCATCTTGAGCGGGACGGCCGGCGGCACGATATGATCCTCTATGGCATGCTGCGCCCCGAGTGGGAGCGGAAAACAACAACCACATCAATCCCAAACAGCAATGATTAGGAGAAAACGATGCTAAATTTGGCAGTTCTATTGGAAGACAGCGCGCGCGAAGCGCCCGACCGCACAGCGATCATCTTTAACGACATGAAACTCTCGTATGCCGCCGTCAACGCCGCCGCCAATCAGGTGGCTAACGGTCTGGCCAGCATCGGCATCCGGCCGGGCGACAAGGTGGCCCTGAGCTGCCCCAACTTGCCTCACTTTCCCGTGGCCTACTACGGCATCCTCAAGGCCGGGGCGGTCGTCGTGCCGCTCAACGTCCTGCTGAAGGGGCGCGAGATCGCCTACCATCTGGCCGACTCCGACGCCAAGGCCTATCTCTGCTTCCAGGGCACGCCCGACCTGCCGATGGGCCAGTTCGGCTACGAAGGCTTCCAGCAGACGCCGGGCTGCGAGCATTTCTTCGTGATCACCGTCGATCATGCCGGGGCATCTCCCATCGAGGGGACCCGGACGCTGGGTTCCCTGATGGCCGGGCGGCCGCCGTCGTTCGACACCGTGGCGACCCATGCCGATGATACCGCCGTCATCCTCTACACCAGCGGCACCACCGGCAACCCCAAGGGCGCGGAACTGACCCACAGCAACATGATCATGAACGCCCGCCTGACCGACACCATGTACGAGCCGCAGCCCGACGACGTGCATCTGGTCGTCCTGCCGCTCTTCCACTCCTTCGGCCAGACGGTGCAGATGAACGCCGGCTTCTACAACCGATCGGCCCTCAGCCTGCTGCCCCGCTTCGACCCCGATGCCGCGCTGGGCATTATGCAGCGCGACAGCGTGACCATCTTCGCCGGAGTGCCCACGATGTACTGGGCCATGCTCAACCACCCCAACCCGGAGAAGTTCGACCTGGCCAAGGTCGCCCACAACCTGCGGCTGGCGGTCTCCGGCGGGGCGGCCATGCCGGTGGAAGTGATGCGCGCCTTCGGCGAGAAGTTCGGCGTCCAAATCCTGGAGGGCTACGGCCTGTCGGAGACCAGCCCGGTGGCGACGTTCAACCGTCTGGATCGGCCGCCGCGGCCCGGCTCCATCGGCCTGCCCGTGTGGGGCGTGCAGGTCCGGCTGGTCGATCCGCTGGACCACGACGTGCCCTCCGGCGAAGTCGGCGAGATCCTCCTGAAGGGCCACAACATCATGAAGGGGTATTACAAGAGGCCGGAAGCCACGGCCGAGGCCATGCGCGGCGGCTGGTTCCACACCGGCGACCTGGCCCGAATGGACGAGGACGGCTTCATCTACATCACCGACCGGGTGAAGGATATGATCATCCGCGGCGGTTTCAACGTCTACCCGCGCGAGATCGAGGAAGTCATGATCACCCATCCGGCGGTCAGCCTGGCGGCCGTCGTCGGCGTACCCCACGAGAGCCACGGCGAGGAGATCAAGGCCTACGTCATCCTGAAGGCCGGGCAACAGGCGAGCGAGGCCGAACTCATCGACTGGTGTCGCGAGCATATGGCGAGCTATAAATACCCGCGCCTCATCGAGATCCGCGAGGCCCTGCCGATGACGGCGACGGGGAAGATCCTCAAGCGCGAACTGCGATAATACCCCCCAAGCGGCCCCCTCGGCCGCCGGACGTGCGATTTGGAGGCGCAAAGAGACAGTTTTCTTTGCGCCTCTTTGTTTTTCCCGGTCTTGATACTTTCTTGATACCTTTGCGCCGTTTCTTGAGCGCGAGGCGCGGCGTCCTGTCCGATAATATCGGTGAACCCTTTGCAAGGAGAATCGGTATGGATTTCGCTTTATTGCCGGCCGGGCTTGTCGCCCTCGGCCTTCTAATTTATCTGGTCTACTCGCTGCTCTATCCGGAGAAATTCTGTTATGGCACCACTCGAGACCGTCCAGATCATCCTTTTCGTCGGCCTGCTCATCGTCTGCACGCCGCCACTGGGCGGCTACATGCAGCGTGTCTTCGACGGCGAACGAACCTTTATGTCGCCCGTGCTACGGCCGGTCGAGCGGGTCATCTACCGGCTGGTCGGTGCGGATCCGCAGGTGGAGCAGACCTGGCAACAGTACACCCTGGCCCTGGTGGTGTTCAACGTCCTGGGCTTCCTGGCGTTGTTCCTCATGCAAATTCTGCAGGGCGTGCTGCCCCTCAACCCGGAAGGGTTGCCGGGCGTCGAACCGTTGCTGGCCTTCAACACGGCCACCAGCTTCATGACCAACACCAACTGGCAATCCTACGCCGGCGAGACGACGCTGAGCCAGCTGACACAAATGATGGGGCTTGGCGTCCAGCCCTCCTTCAGTGCCCGCTGGAACGGCGGCGACGCCCTGCGCGAGCTAACCGGCGAGAAGGTGCAGGCGAGGCTTCGCCCGCCGGATACCCCGGGGAATCTTTAGCATAGACTTCAGCGGCAAACAGACTCTTGCGCCTCAAAGAGGCGAAGTCGTTCCGTCCCATCCTGCAGATCGATCAACCGCCATTTGGTAACGATACGCGTCGTATTGAGATCGCTATAGCCGGAACGCCGGCCGGCGCACCGGGCAAACTGTTCTCTAACTCCATACTCTCTGCACATCTCCTGCACAATTGCCCTCTAGAATTGCATTTGATGATCAACATATCTGACCCAGAGGTTACTATGGAGAATGTTACTCGCAATCGAACAGGCAGAAGCACCCTTGCTATCCTGTTGGCGTTGTTCGCTGTCCTGGCGCTGGTTACTGCCTGCGCGCCGCAAACCGAATCTGCGGCTGCCCAAAACGGCGAGACAGTCGAACTGTTTCTGGGCGATTTGGTGGCCAATTCAACGGCCACCGGATCGATGGTCGCAAACCGCTCGGCCGCGCTGCAAGCACCTGTTGCGGCCCGCGTGACTCAGGTCTACATCCGCCCCGGGCAACCAGTTGTCGCCGGTGAGCCGCTGGTGGCTCTGGACACAACCGGCGCAGCTCTGGACGTGGCGGCGGCTCAGCTGGACGTGCGCACGGCCGAAGTGGCACTAGCCAGCCTGTTGGCCAAGCCCTCAGCCGCCGAAACGGCCGCCGCCAAGGCAGCGGTCGCGTCGGCACAGGCGACGCTTGACAACCTGCTGGCTGGGCCAACCGCCGCCGAACTGGCTTCTCTCGAGGCTTCGTTAACTGCTGCGGGAGCCTCCGTTGCCGCGGCCAGTGCTGAATTGAGTACGGCTGAAAACAGCGTCACGGCTGCCGATCTGGCTGCGGCCGAAGCCGCCCTGGCGACGGCCCAAGTTCAACTGACCCAGGCGCGCGAACGCAACGCAGAGACCACCAATCAAGAGACCCACCAGGCATTGATGACGGCCGAACAGGCGGTGGCAGAGGCACAGTCGCGCCTCGATGAACTGCAACAAGGCCCCGACACGGCCGCGGCACAGAACAGTGTGGGGGCAGCTGCCGCTCGGCTGGATGCAAGCCGAGCCGACTTCAATCGGCAAACGGCCGGCCCCACAGCGACTCAACTAGCCCAGGCCGAGGCGCAACTGGCCTCTTCCGAAGCATCCCTGGCCGAATTGACCGCCGCTCCAACTGAGGCAAAACGGATCGAAGCAGAGGCCAACCTTGAATCGGCTCGCCTGGCCTTGGCCAATGCTGAGGAGGCGCTGACCCGCCTGACCATCGTCGCCCCGTTCGATGGCGTCGTGACAGCCGTTCACACCATGCCGGGCGAAATCGGCAGCGGATTGATCGTCGAAATGGTCGATCTGGACAGCTTGCAGGTCATCTTGCAGGTTGATGAGATCGATGTCGGCAGCCTGGCGCCCGGCCAGGATGCAATAGTCACGCTGCCCAGCTTCCCCGGCGTAGAGATTCCGGCCGAAGTCGCCACTATCGGCGTCGCAGCCAACTCCTCGTCCGGCGGCGGAGCGGTTACCTATGACGTTCGCCTCGATCTGCCGGCTATCAACCTGCTGCTCCTCGAAGGCATGACCGCCGATGCCTCCCTGGTGACGGCCGAAAAGCAAGGCGTGTTGCTGGTGCCGAATGCGGCGGTAAAAGTCGACCGCGCCCGGGGCACCTACAGTGTGCAACGCGTGTTGGCAGACGGAACAACAGAAGAAGTTGCCATCTCCATCGGCCTCCGCGACGCGAGTTATACCGAGGTGACGAACGGGCTTGTGGCCGGTGACCGCGTGTTGATTGGCGGTGCCGTTGATTCCCAGTTGCCACAAGACGATGGCCTTTTCTCCGGTCTACGCTAATAAAGGAAACTTGACATGAACAATATTTGGAAACAATACAAGAAATGGATACTCGCCGGGGCGTTTGTTCTGATCCTGGCCGGCGTGGTGGGATTTTCCGGCCTATTCTCATCGACAGAGGATACAGCAAGCGCAGCTACATCACGAGCGCAAGTAACGGTGGGCGATCTCATCAACGGCGCATCAGCCGGTGGGGAGCTTGTCGCCCGCCAGGAAGCTTCCCTGTCGCTCTTGGCAAACGGTACGGTGGCCGGAACGTCGGTTGAAGTAGGCGACCGAGTCAGCGCCGGGGACATCTTGCTGCAACTGGAGACAACCGAGTTGGAGCGGGCTGTGGCTCAGGCCGAACAGGCCCTGATCGCTCAGGAAGCCTCTCTGGCGACGCTAATTGCCAAGCCGACATCCGCTCAACTGGCTTCGGCCGAGGCTGCCGTGCGCAGCGCTCAGGCGCAACTCGACGACTTGCTCGACGGGCCAAGTGCGGAAGAAATCGCCGCTGCCGAAGCCGACTTGCGTGCCGCGCAGGCCGATCTGGGCGCGGCCTCCGCCCGGCTGAGCAACGCATCCGCCCCCGCCGACGCGAATGCCCTGTATGCAGCGCAGATCACACTCGATACGGCCCAGGCTGCGGCCAGGTCGGCCGCCGAGCGCCACAGTACCATCCTGGTGACGGAACCCAACCAGTTCCTTGACGCCGAAACGCTGGCACAGATGGAAGAACAGGCCCGCGCCGCGGCTCAGCAAGCCAACGCCGATCTGGCCGCGGCCCAGCAAGCTTATAACAATCTGGTCAACGGGCAGCCATCATCGGTAGCCTCTTCTCAGGCGTCTGTCGCTTCGGCGGCGAGCAAACGTGATGCAGCTCAGGCGCAACTCGATTTGCTGCAGTCCCGGTCATCGGACGCCGACATCGCCGCTGCCCGTTCGTCGCTGGCCCAGGCTGAATGGCAATTGGAACAACTCATATCCGGCCCGGCCGAAGCCACCCGCGTCTCGGCCGAAGTGGCCGTGGAGCAAGCGCGAATTCGCCTCCGACGCACCGAGCGCAACCTGGCCGAGGCCACGTTGCGGGCGCCGTTCGATGGCGTGATTACCGCCGTTAATGTGCGGCCGGGCGAGACGGCCTCCGGCGTGGTTGTTGAGATGGTCAATCCCGATAGCCTGGAACTGGTGCTGCAAGTCGACGAAATCGACATCGCCATGATCACACCAGGACAATCCGCAGAAGTCACAGTGGAGACCTGGCCCGACGAGAGCGTTTCGGCCAAGGTACTGGCCGTCGTTCCCCGACCCGTGTCGAACAGCAATCTGATTGTGTATGAAGTATATCTGGAACTTGGCCCGTCAGACATGGTTCTGCGAGCGGGTATGACCGCCGACGCCACATTGACGACGGGCGAATTGACCAATGTACTGCTGCTTCCCAGCGAGGCCATCGAAGTCAATCGCGCCAGTGGGACCTATAGCGTCCGGCGGGTGACAGCCGGGCCGAACGGCCAGGAAACCGTTGAAGTTGTCGACGTCACAATCGGCCAACGCGGCGGCGGTTACACCCAGATCACCGGCGGCCTCGAAACGGGGGACGAGGTGTTGATTGAAAGAAGCCTCCCTATGGAGAATTTGGCCGAGCCGGGCGGCGGCGGCGGTCGGGGTGGCCCGTTTGGCGGGTTACCCTAGCGTAATCCGAGGTCTCGGCAGGCCTTAGCAATCCGGAGCAAACTATCATGATTCACATGAAGAACATCACCAAGACTTTTCGCATGGGCGAAAATGAAGTCCACGCCTTGCGCGGCCTTGATCTGGAGATCGCCGGCGGGGAGTTCGTCGCCATTATGGGGCCGTCGGGCAGTGGCAAGAGCACGCTGATGAACATCCTTGGCTGCCTCGACGTACCCGATAGCGGCGATTACCTGCTCGGTGGCGAGGATGTCAGCGGGCTGACCGATGATGAACAGGCGCGTATTCGCAATCGGCGCATCGGCTTTGTCTTTCAACAGTTCAACCTGTTGCCGCGCACAACAGCACTGAAACAGGTGTCATTGCCGCTCATGTATGCCGGATACGGTCGCGATGACCGCATGCATCGCGCTGCCGAGGCGCTGCAACGGGTTGGCCTTGGCCCTCGGATGCACCACAAGCCGGACGAACTATCCGGCGGCCAGCAGCAGCGCGTCGCCATCGCCCGCGCCATTGCCGTCAATCCGACAATCATCCTGGCCGATGAGCCAACCGGCGCATTGGATACCGCTACCGGGGAAGAAATCCTGGATATATTTAAGGAGTTGCACAACCAGGGCAATACCGTCATCGTCATCACCCACGATCCCGATGTGGCCGCCCGCGTGGACCGCACTATCTGGATCCGTGATGGGTTGGTTGTGGAACACCGGTTATCAGATAATGGGAGCACGCCCTCATGAATATAAGTGAAAGCCTTCTCTCGGCAATAGACAGCCTGCGCGCCAATAAAATGCGCGCCATTCTGACCATGCTGGGTGTCATCATCGGTGTAGCCGCCGTCATCGCCCTGCTCAGCATCGGCAACGGTGTTAGCGCCTCGATCAATAGCGAGATATCGGCCATGGGCACGAACCTTATCCTGATCTCCACCAACACTGAGAATAGCGACGGCTATCCGGCCCTCAGCCTCTCAGACGTGGAAGCGTTGTCCGATCCCTTGCGCGCCCCGGATGTTGGCCAGGTAGCCGCGTCCGTGCAAGCGTCTGCATCGGTGACCACCCCCGGCACGAGCGCCCGCCCATCCATAACGGGTATCACGGCCAACTACTTCGCCGTCAATAACCTCACCGACTTCGAAGCCGGTGACGGGTTGACACAGACCGATATTGACACCCGGGCGCGAGTGGCCGTACTGGGTGCGGGTCTGGCCGAAGACCTGTTTCCCGATAGCTATCCGGTCGGCCAGGTCATCAAGATCGATGGTACAAGCTATGAAGTTGTCGGCGTGCTGGCCGCCTCCGGCGGGGGCTCCAGCAATACCGATGATAGCCTCTACCTACCCATTTCGACCGCCCAGTCTCGCCTGAGTAACGAGCGAACGCGCAACGGCGCGCGGGCTATCAGCAGCATCACCGCCACGTCGGCCACAGCCGAGCAGAATAGCGCAGCGCTGGAACAGATCGCCGAAGTCTTGCGCGAGGAACATGGCATCGTCTATGCCGACGATGACGACTTCAGCCTCATCAGTCAGACCGATCTTCTAGCAACCTTCGACCAGATCACCGGCTTATTGACGGCTTTTCTGGGTGCCATCGCCGGGATATCGCTGGTGGTGGGCGGCATCGGCATTATGAATATCATGCTGGTGTCCGTTACGGAACGGACGCGCGAAATCGGAATCCGCAAGGCTGTCGGCGCGTTGCGGCGTGATATTCTGGCCCAATTCCTGCTGGAATCGATGGTACTTAGCCTGGCCGGCGGCCTCATCGGTATTTTACTGGGCTGGCTCATCTCGTGGGTCGCCGGCAGTCTGATTGGCCTCACAACAGTCGTCGCAGCGGGAACAGTGCTCATGGCGGTAGGGTTTGCTGTCGGCGTAGGGATTGCTTTTGGGCTATATCCGGCGTGGCGGGCGGCAAAATTGCGACCAATCGAGGCGTTGCGGTATGAGTGATACAGATCCTGCCGCTTCGTTTTTCTCCAAGGGGTTGGGCGTATGGACGACGCCGTTATAATGGTGTGGTATGCGACGTATTCTCGTGGTGGACGATGATCGAGAGGTAGTGCGCCTGATTCGCGCCTATCTGGAGCAGGCGGGCTTCGCAGTGCTGACCGCTTACGATGGTGAGACAGCCATCCACATGCTGCGGCGCGAGCAACCCGACCTCCTCCTGCTCGACCTGATGTTGCCCGGTCGCGACGGCTGGGATATCACCCGCCTCGTGCGGGGCGATCCGGCGCTGGCCCACACCCCAATTATCATGCTGACTGCCCGTGTGGACGACACCGACAAGATCGTCGGCCTGGAATTGGGGGCCGACGACTACGTGACCAAACCCTATAATCCGCGTGAAGTCGTAGCCCGCGTTCGTGCCCGGCTGCGACAGGCAGACGGTGGTGTTATGTTGGCTGTCCTCCGAACCGGCGACCTGGAACTAGACCCAAGGCGACGCGAAGCGCGGGTCGGCGGCCGCCTTATCAACCTGACACCCACTGAGTTCGCCCTGCTGCAGGTCTTTATGGAACAGCCGGGTTATGTCCTGACCCGCGAGGAGTTGATACGTCGCGGCCTGGGTGTGAACTTCGAAGGCGTGGAACGCACGCTGGACAGCCACATCCGTAACTTGCGCCATAAGCTGGAACGTGACCCGGCTGCACCGGTCTACATCCAGGCGGTTTACGGCGTCGGGTATCGCCTGGCCGAGGGGGGCGCATGAACCGGCTATGGATTCGCTTTACTCTGGTGATCATCGGCATCCTGCTGGTGGTGATCATCGTGCCGTTATTCCTGGGGCCGATCTTGTTCAACCGCAGCCCGGGGCCGCCAGACGCCCAGGAAATAGGCGATTTCTTCAGCAATCTGTCACCCGACGAGCAAGCCATGGTCGAACAACAGATCACGGATGTGATCAAGTCCGTTGCCATGCGCACGTTGATTATCGTCGGCGTGACTGGAATGATCGCCGGTGTCATCCTGAGCCGAATGCTGTCGGCGCCGCTGCAAGCGTTGGCTACCGGCACGCGAGCCATCGCCGGACGCGATCTGAGCCACCGTGTGCCTGTGCGTGGCAGTATCGAAATGCGCATCGTGGCGGAGTCGTTTAATGAGATGGCAGGACAATTGGAGCGATCCGAGGCATCACGGCGGCAACTGTTGGCCGACGTAGCCCACGAGCTACGCAACCCTGTCCATGTTCTGCACGGCAGTTTGCAGGCCATCCTCGACGGCGTCTATCCGCTGAACGAGGAGGAGTTGTCGCGGCTGCTTGGGCAGACGGAGCATCTGGCGCGGATGATCAACGATCTGCATGAACTGTCGCTGGCTGAGGCACACCGACTGCCGCTCCACAAGCAGCCGGTTGATCTGGGTGACCTGACAAAAGACGCCGTGATTCTTTTCCAGCCCCTGGCCGCAGCTCAGGGAATAGACCTTGGCGTTGAGCTACTGGGCACACCGCCACTTGCCGAGGTCGATTCCGACCGCGTGCGACAGACGCTGCAAAACATGCTGGGCAACGCGCTGCGTCACACACCGACCGGTGGCCACATTCGCGTATCGGTGACAGCCCGCGCAGGTCAGGCTGAAATCGTCGTGGCTGACAGCGGCGGGGGAATCGCTCCGGAGCATCTGCCGCAGGTATTCAACCGGTTTTTTCGCATCGACGGCGCACGCGATCGGGAATCGGGAGGAACCGGGCTGGGGCTGGCCATTGCCCGAGCTATCATTGATTCTCATGGCGGCGCGCTGCGGGCCGAGAGCGCCGGGCTGGGCCACGGCAGCAAGTTTGTGATTACATTGCCGCTGATAGAATAGAATCCGGCAGTTTGGCCCGAATCACCGGCCCCGCCTCATCCTGACCGAGCCGGGCGTCGGGTACCGCTTAGCCGCCTAACGACCGGAGCAGGTCGCTGACCACCGGCAAGGAAATCAGCAGCCACAACCCCAGCCCGCACAGGGTCATGAACAGCACCGGCAACAGCACCGCCAGCCACCACGGAACCCGGGGCGTCATGACCACCTGCCCGTCGATGCCCGGCGCGTCGTCCGGCGACGAATCGGTCGCAACCCGAACCACGAACGGCCACGCCCGGTTGCGGCCGACGGCCGGCTGCTTCATGGGCTGCAAGTAGAAATCGACGATCCCTTTCTGCCCGGGCACGAGCGTGACCTGCTTCCGGGCGTTATCGGCATACAGCCCGCCCCGCGGCGTCTCCATCGTCAGGTAAGCGGTTTGGCTAAAGGGCGTCCGATTCATCAGACTGACGCGACAGATGCCCTCTCCGCGTATCTCGCGCGGCTGCATATCCCATTCCAGCCGCCGCGACGGCGTTGGGAATTCGGTCACCAGGCTGACGATGGCCGAATCGGTCTCCGTGGCAAAGACGCTGGCCTCCTGATCGCCAATCGTTGCCGCCGTCCGGCGAAGATCGGCGGCCAGCTCCTCGGCCGATTGATAGCGATTCTCCGGGCGACGGGCCAGCGCGCGCATGATGACGGCCTCGACCGCCACGGGCACCCCGGCATTGACGGCCCGCGGAGCGGCGATCAACTCGTACTGATGGGCCTCGATGGCGTGCTCCGGCGAGCGGATGTCCAGCGGCAGCCTGCCCGTGGCCAACTGATAGAGCACCACGCCCAGGGAGTAGATGTCGGAGCGGCCGTCGATGGGCAGATCGAGCACCTGCTCCGGCGACATGTAGGGCAGCGTGCCCATCATCATCCCGCCCGTGGTATCGCCGTCGACTTCGTGCAGCTTGGCCAGGCCGAAGTCGGTCACCATCGCCAGCAGCGGCGGGTCGCCGGGACGAACCGGACGGTCGATGCGTTTGACGAGGATGTTGTCGGGCTTCACGTCGCGGTGGATGACGCCGTGCCGGTGGGCATAGCCGAGGGCGTCGGCGGCCTGGGCGACGAGCGACAGCGTCTCTTCCAGCCGAACCACCTGATTGAGCTTGGCCAGTTGCCGCAGGTAGGCGCCCAGGCTGAGGCCGTCGACCAGCTCCATGACGATGTAGAGCAAGCCCCCCTCGCGGCCGAAATGATAGATGCGCACGATGGAGGGATGGTCGAGGCGGGCGGCGGCGCGGGCCTCGTGCAGAAACCGCTCCTGAAACGCCGGATCGCCGGCCAATTCGCCGTGCATGACCTTGACGGCCACCGGCCGCATGAGGTTGACGTCGGTGGCGCGGTAGATGGTGCCCATGCCGCCCTCGCCGATGACGCCGTCGATGCGATAATTCTCGATTTGTTGGCCGGGTTGGAGCATGGGGCTAATGATCGCTTACGTTGACTGGAGAGGCAAGTATGTGATTGACGGGTTTGGCCGGAGAGTCTATAATCATAATTAATAGATGTATGTGTACGCATGTATGTGCACACATA
The DNA here is from genome assembly GCA_964654505.1 of uncultured Ardenticatenaceae bacterium. Lineage (GTDB taxonomy): Bacteria > Chloroflexota > Anaerolineae > Promineifilales > Promineifilaceae > Promineifilum. The sequence continues at coordinate 19,308 of CAZZJN010000015.1, forward strand.
TAGTCGAGGAGCGATCCAATGCCCCAACTACACTTGTACATCCCTGACGACCTGGCCGAGAGAATCCAGCGTGAAGCCCAATCGGCCAACATGAGTGTCTCGCGCTACCTGGCCGAGTTGGTTCGGCGCGAGATGTCGCCCGATTGGCCGGAAGGCTACTTTGACGAGGTAGTCGGCGGCTGGGCAGGACCGGCGTTGGAACGGCCGCCGCAAGGCAACCTGGAGCAACGGCAACCGCTGGAGGCGGAGCGATAGCCCCATGTACCTGCTCGACACGAACGCCTGCATCCGCATCCTCAACGGCCAATCCGCGCCGCTGGTCGAACGCCTTCGTCGGGAAACGCCGGCTGAAATCCATCTGTGCGCGGTGGTCAAGGCGGAGTTGATCTATGGCGCCCATCGCAGCGCGCGCCCGGCCGAGAACATGCGGCTGTTGATCCGCTTCTTCGCGCCTTACGAATCGCTCCCTTTCGACGACCCCTGTGCCGAAGCCTACGGCCGCATTCGCAGCGACCTGGAGCGCGCAGGAATGGTCATCGGCCCGAACGATCTCATCATCGCCGCCACGGCCGTCGCCCATCGGCTGACGCTGGTGACGGCCAACACCCGCGAATTCAGCCGGGTGGTCAACCTTGAGATCGAGAACTGGGAATTGGCCGATTAAGGCCGTTCGCCCGGAAACCCCCTACTTGTCCACACGACGCCATACCCCATCCTCACCGACGAACACGAACAGGTCGCCGAAAGGGGCGGCCAGGATCGCGCCGTTGACAAAATCCTGCGCCGCGGAGGCGTTGTCGCCGATCTCGGCCGCCGTCACCACGCCGAGGCTTTCGCCCACCTCGGGATGGCCGCACCAGACGCGGCCGAAGCCCCGCACCGGCGTCGGCGGGCTGTTCGCCTCGCCGCAAGAGTATTCCGGATCACCTTCGCGCCACTCATTGGGGAATACCGTCCAGCGGCCGTCATTGTACAGGACATAGATCGTGTCCGTGTCGCCGCGCCACAGCATCTGCCCGCCCTCGAACGGAGCATAAGCGGTGTTGATGACCGCCGCGCCGGGGGTGATGGGACAGCCGAGTTCGTCGGGGTTCCAGGCGGCGATCAGGCCGGGTTGGGTGACATACCCGCAGGGGGTCGGCGAGGGCGCCGGGGTCGCCGTGGGCGGGGCGGCCGTGTTTATCGATGGCGCAAGGGTCGTTATTACAGCGGGCGGCAACAAGGCTGTCGGGGCGAGCGTGGGGACGGCTTCCGCCGGGGAGCGCGAGCAGGCGACAAGGCTTAGTAAGAGCGCCAGGACGAACAGGTTTGTATCAAAGATTACGCGGAGCACAGCGTCAGCCTAACGCGCGTTGCGCACAGCTTCGATGGCCTCGGCTACGTCGGCCAATACCTCGTCTTCGGGGATATCGGGCAGTTTCTCGCGCAATCGATCGAGCGCCGCAAACCGGGCCTCGCGCTCGGCAACCGACTGCTCGTACATCGCAACCCGGAATTGCACGATTCGGGTGATAAGATCAAGAGGCAAAGGCTCGCCCAGCGGGAACTGGACCGAGCCTTTGCCTTGCTTGTACTTCGATAGCTCGTCGGCGAAAGCGGCATGACCGGTTGGCGTGGCATACAACCCGATGTGGTTCCTGAAACCGCCGAAACAGACCAACGGCTTGCCGCCCAGCTTATAGCCCGGCATGCCATAGGCGATGGCCTCCGCAGCATCGGGCGCGGCCGCGCGTATCGTCCGGCGAACTGTTTCGAGAACCGCCTGGACATCCGGGGGAAATGACTGGATATAAGCTTCTACGGTGGCTGGTTTTTCAGACATGGGCCAATTATCAATGAGATTAGCCTTCTCCGTCAACTGCCCCGGACTCTAGCTCATCTTCGCCAACAACCCCACCCGCTCGTTAAACCGCTCGGTCAGCTTGTCGATCTCCGCGTCCAGACCGTGCAGGCCGGTCCAATAGGTCGGGTCATACCATTGCGCGTTCAGCTCATCCGAAGTCTTGCCCTGCTGCTCCACCCAGGTGTAGTACTTCAGGTTGTGGATGCGCTTGCGCTCGGTGTAAGTCAACTCGATCAGATTATTGGTCGTCTCGCCCAGCAGGTAGCGATGGTAGATGCCCGCCGCGTCCGGCATGGTTAACGGGCCTTTCAGCTCCACCTCTTCCTCAACGCGGCTGCCGTACATCTCCATCGAATCGGTGGCGATGGTCATGAGGACGTCGTTCGGCCCCATCTCGTAATACTTGGCCATCTTGATGGCCGACAGTACGTTGGCGATGCCGGAGATGCCCAGCAGCGGCAATTGCGCGATCATCCCGGCCGAGACGCCCAGGTCGGCCAGGAAGTCCTTGCCGATCTCCTCGTTGAACAGGCGCATGATGCCGATGGCCGCGTTGTCGTCGATGGCCACGACCATGTCGGTGTTCCTGACGTTGTGAACCCAGGGCACGTGCTTGTCGCCGATGCCTTCGATGCGGTGCGCGCCGAAGCCGTTGTTGAGCAGCGTGGGGCATTGCAGCGCCTCGCTGGCGCAGATCACGCTGTGGGGATAACGCTCCTTCAGGTAGTCGCCACTGGCGATGGTGCCGGCCGAGCCGGTGGTCGAAGCCAGGCCACGATAGGCATCGCCCGGCCCCATAACCGACTTGAGGATCTCGTGCATCGCCGGGCCGGTGACGCTGTAATGCCACAGGTAATTGCCCATCTCATCGAACTGATTGAAGATGACCAGATCTTCTCCGGAGCGGCGAAGCTCCCAGCACTTGTCGAAGATCTCCTTGACGTTGCTCTCCGTGCCCGGGGTACGGATGATCTCGTCGGCCACCCCTTGCAGCCACTCGAAGCGCTCCTTGCTCATGCCCTCCGGCAGGATGGCTACGGACTGGCAGGCCAGCAGGTGCGAATCATAGGCCCCGCCGCGACAGTAGTTGCCCGTGCTGGGCCAGACGGCCTTCTGCGTTGTCGGGTCGAACTGGCCGGTGACCAGGCGCGGCACGAGGCAGCCATAGGCCGCGCCGACCTTGTGCGCTCCAGTGGGGAACCACTTGCCGACGATGACCACGATGCGGGCATCGACGCCGGTGATCTCCTTCGGCAATTCCAGATAGTTCACATCGCCGAAGCCGCCCCCGTCGGCCGTCGGCTCGTTGCGCCAGGTGATGCGAAACAGGTTGAGCGGGTTCAGGTCCCACAGGCCGATGCCGGCCAGACGCCGGCGAATTGGCTCGGGGATTAGCTCGGGGTTACGCTGCTGGGCAAAGGTGGGGATGATGATATTCTGCTCGCGGGCGCGTTGGACGGTACGTTCGAGCGCCGCTTCATGGATGGACAGGTCAATCATGGTCTCAGCTCCTCAACAGATTATATGAGCGCCCGAAGTGGGTTCAGGCGGCTCCAGAGTGCATCCCTTGGAAAAAATCTCACGGGTTATGTCAAATACAGGTGATTTCCCTGTTTGTTGAAGGCATACAAATTAATACGGTATAGGGGTAGGGGCGAGGCAGCGGCGAAATCATCACCGTTTTGCAGAGCCATCATCATTCGCCGCTGCCTCGCCCTCTTCGCAGAAGGGTCAGGCAACCAGGAAGAGACGCCGTGCGTTTCCATGAAGATGACAGCCCGGTTGCCTGACCCCTACAGTACCCTTGATTAATTTGTAAATATCCAACAAAGAGCGGCCGAGAGACGACCGCCTGATGAACGTGCGGGTGGCTTGTCCAGCCGAAATCAATCGAAGTATAACTTCAATTGCAAATAAAGCGACCCGAATTGGTCATACCATATGACCAATTCGGGCCGGTTGTCATTGTCTTGTAGCGATTGGATCAGGCGACATGGCCGTTGAGCAACGGTCGCAGATATACCCCGGTATGGGATTGCTCGGCGCGGGCCACCTCTTCGGGCGAGCCTTCGACGACGATCTCCCCGCCCCGGTCGCCGCCCTCCGGCCCCATGTCGATGATATGATCGGCGACCTTGATGATGTCGAGGTTGTGCTCGATGATGACCACGGTGTTGCCCTTGTCGACCAGCTTGTTCAGGGCCAGGATGAGCTTGCTGACGTCGTGGGCATGCAGGCCGACCGACGGCTCGTCGAGGATGTAGAGCGTGCGACCGGTGGCGATCTTCGACAGCTCGCGGCTCAGCTTCACCCGCTGCGCCTCGCCGCCGCTCATCGTCGGCGCCGGCTGACCCAGATGGATGTAGCCCAGGCCGACGTCGGCCATCGTCTGCAGCTTGCGCCGGATGGGCGGGAAGTTGGCGAAGAATTCCAGCGCCTCATCGACCGTCAGGTCGAGGACCTCGGCGATGTTGAGGCCCTTGTACAGGACTTGCAGCGTCTCGCGGTTGTAGCGCGCCCCGTTGCAGATGTCGCAGGGTACGTAGATGTCGGGCAGGAACTGCATCTCGATGCGGTTCTGTCCCTGCCCCTGACAAGCCTCGCAACGGCCGCCCTTCACGTTGAAGCTGAAGCGCCCCGGCGTGTAGCCGCGCAACTTGCTCTCGGGCAGGTTGCTGAACAGGTCGCGAATCTGGTTGAACAGATTGGTATAGGTGGCGGGGTTGCTGCGCGGCGTGCGGCCGATGGGGCTCTGGTCGATCTCAATGACCTTGTCCAGATGCTCCAGCCCGCGAATCTCGCGGTGCTTGCCGGGCTGCGCCTTCGAGCCGTAGAAATGCTGGTTGAGCCGCTTGCTGAGGATCTCCACCAGAAACGAGCTTTTGCCGCTGCCGCTGACGCCGGTGATGCAGACGAACTTGCCCAACGGGATGCGGATGTCGATATCCTTGAGGTTGTTCTCGGTCGCGCCGATAACCTCCAGCCACTCTCCGTTGCCGGGGCGACGCTTCCCGGGCACGGGGATCGACTTGCGGCCGCTCAGATACGCCCCGGTGAGGCTCTTTTTGTTTTTGGCCACCTGGGCCGGCGTGCCCTCGGCCACCAGTTCGCCGCCGTGCTTGCCCGCGCCGGGGCCGAGGTCGATCAGCCAGTCGGCGGCGCGCATCGTCTCCTCGTCGTGTTCGACGACCAGAACGGTGTTGCCCAGATCGCGCATCCCGCGCAGGGTTTCGATCAGACGGGCGTTGTCGCGCTGGTGCAGGCCGATGCTCGGCTCGTCGAGCACATAGAGCACGCCCATGAGGCGACTGCCGATCTGCGTGGCCAGGCGGATGCGTTGCGCCTCGCCACCGCTCAGCGTGCCTGCCGTCCGGTCCAGCGTCAGATAATCGAGGCCGACGTTGATCATGAAGCTCAGCCGCTCGCGGATCTCCTTCAGGATGGGAGCGGCGATCATCTGCTGGCGCGGGGTCAGGGGGGTGCGCTCGGCGTCCTCCAGGCAGTAAGCCCAGTCCAGCGTCTTGACGACCGGCCGTCGCACCGCGTCGACGATGGTCTGCCCGCCGATATCGACGGCGCGGGCCACCGGCTGGAGCCGGGTGCCGCCACAGGCGCGACACGGCCGATCGACCATGTACTCCTCCAGCTTCTCGCGCACGTAATCGGACGTGGACTCGTGGTAGCGCCGCCAGAGATTGGGGATGACGCCCTCGTACCTGGTCTGGTAATGGCGCGTGTGGCCCTCGCGGTTGCGATAGGTGACCGTGACCGTGTCGTCGCCGCTGCCGTAGAGCAGGACGCGCATCTGCATGGGCGAGAGCGTGCGCACGGGCATGTCGAGCGGGATGGCGAAATGCTCCGCCGTGGCTTGCAGCAATTGCCAGTAATAACCGGCCTTGTCCTCGGTCGGCCAGCCGGTGATAGCCCCCTCGGCCAGCGTCAACTCCTTGTTCGGCACCACCAGATCAGGGTCGATCTCCTTTTGTATCCCTAGTCCCTGGCAATCGGGGCACGCGCCGTAGGGCGTGTTAAAGCTGAAGGTGCGCGGCTCGATGGGCGGGATGCTCGTGCCGTCATAGGGACAATAGAGATGTTCGGAGTAAAGGGTATCGACCGGCTTGTCGGGGTCGGTGACGTCATTGATGATGACGATGCCGCTGCCCAGCCCCAGCGCTGTCTCGATAGAGTCGGTCAGGCGGCTGCGATCGGAGGCGGCTTCCTCGCCGGTGTCATCGGCCGCGTAGCGAATGATGAGCCGGTCGACGACGGCCTCGATGGTGTGATTTTTGTATCGATCCAGCTCGATCTTGTCGTCGACCTGATAGATCTGGCCGTTGACCCGCACGCGGACGAAGCCGGCCTTGCGCACGTCGTCGAAGACCCCCTGATGATGCCCCTTGCGATCCTGCACCAGTGGCGCCAGCACCTGGATGCGCGTCCCGGCGGGCATGGCCATGACGTTGCCGACGATCTGCTCGGCCGATTGGGGCATGACGGGACGGCCGCATTGCGGGCAGTGGGGCGTGCCCGCGCGGGCGTAGAGCAGGCGCAGGTAGTCGTAGATCTCCGTCACCGTGCCGACGGTCGAACGCGGGTTATGGCTGACGCCGCGCTGGTCGATGGAGACGGCCGGACTGAGGCCCTCGATATTGTCCACCTCCGGCTTTTCCATCTGGCCCAGAAATTGCCGGGCGTAGGCCGAGAGCGACTCGACATAACGACGCTGCCCTTCGGCGAAAATGGTGTCGAAGGCCAGCGATGACTTGCCCGAACCCGACAGGCCGGTGATGACCACCAGCTTGTCGCGGGGGATTTCCACGTCGATATTCTTGAGATTGTGTTCGCGCGCGCCGCGAACGATGATCTTGTCCAGCGACATCTCGCCTCTTTTTGTCACGCGAAGGGGAGCCACCACATTACCTCCGCGTAGCCTGTTCGTCTTTGCCGATCTGTTATTCTAGCACGACGGCAGGCTACACACCACGAGCATTAAGATTGATCGATATTAGCACATATGGTCTAATTCAACAACGGACGATCCCGGAGCAATCGCCCATTAAACCGCCCAAAACAAAAGCGCCGGATGCTAGGTCCGGCGCTTTTTTGGAGTTCTCGGTCGGTGAGGATTAAGCGGTCTTGATCTCGATCCGCTTCGGCTTCACTTCCTCGGCCTTGGGCACCGTCAGGGTCAGCACGCCGTTCTCGTAGGCGGCCTCGATCTTGTTGGCGTTGACCGGCACGGGGAAGCGCAGGCTGCGGCTGAAGCTGCCGTAGCGACGCTCGCGAATGTGATAGGACTCTTCCTCGATGGTCTCGTCCTTCTTGATCTCGCCCTGAACCGTCAGGACATTGTCTTCCAGGGTGACGTTCAAATCTTCGGGGTTGATGCCGGGCAACGAGGCCTTGACCGTGAAGAAGTCGTCCTTCTCGGCCACGTCCAGGGCCAGGCTCCAGCTGCCGACGACGTCGTTGGTGCGCAGGGGCATGCCCATTCGCCCGCGATACAGAGGGGTGTCGAAATAACGATCGAATTCATTAAACAGTTCGGACGCTTCGCGCACCGGGTTCCAACGCATTATCTTGGCCATGATCTTGTCTCCATTCAGGTTGTTTTATATTGAAGTTATAGGCAATTTCGGGCGCCCGCTTGTTTGGACGCACTGTCACTATTCTGGCCTGCCCGTATATGAAACGTATTAGCCCAATATATGAACCCTGTTGGAATAGGGCCGCGACCGGAGGAAAGGAGGAAAAAGAGGCGCGTTACGGCCGGGCCGGGACGGGGACGGTCACGTAATCAATGTCGCCAGCCATCAGACGCCGGCCGATGTCCGGGTCGTAGAGGCCGACGCGGATCGACAACGGGCCGGGGGAAAGATCGGCCGGGATCGTGAGCGCATGCGTGTCGACGACATACTCGCCGGGCAGCCAGCCGGTGGTCGGCCGCGCCCAGTTCACGGGGACGCCGTCGGCCTGGGCCAGGATGTTGCCGCTTTCATCCACGAGATGGACGAAGACATGGTAGCTCGTCGCCGTCTCGGCCTCGGCCCGCCAGACGAGGGACAGGGAACAGACCCCGGAAAGCAGGGGAGCGGAGGTGCAGGGGGGCGGAGGAGACTCGGTGGCGTTCTCTTCCGGTATCGCTATTCCCGCCAACGTGGCGATAGGTGCGCCGTCGGCCGTGACGAACGTCGCATCTGTTTGCTGGACCAGCGGCGGCGAACTGTATTGCCGTTCGGGCGCGGCGACGGCGATCTCGCCCAGCGCGAACTCCTCGATCGCAAAGTGATAGTTGCCGCCGGGAAGGCTCGCGGGCAGCCGGAGCAGATGTTGACCACGCAGACGACCGTGCGCGGGCCAGTCGCCGGCCGGGAATCCTTCGCGGATGGCCGGCAAGGGCCATTCGGCCGCGGCCGCTCCCGCTCCGTCCTCCAGCCGCAGAGTGAAACGCTCGCACCCGGAGCCGTCTCGGCACTCCCAGAAGAAGGTCATCAGCACGGACTCGCCCGCCATAGTCTCGGCCCGGTCCTGGTTATAGCCCAGCAGGCGCAGCCCCGACGCAGACAAGTCGTAATCGGCGGGATATTGAGGCGCGAAGTCGGGAGCGACGCGGGGGTTGACGATCTCGATCTGCCCGATGACGGCCGTCGGGCCAAGCGACTGGCCTGTCGTCGTCTCGACCAGCGTCAGTGGGGCCAGCGTCTCCTTGTCGAACAGAGTCACGACGATGTCGTACCGGCCGGGAGGCGCGCCGCTCAACGTCTGCACCTCGCGGCTGTCCCAGCCCCATTCGCCGGTCACCCACTGTCGGGTGGGCGGCATATCCTCGTAGATGCGCGGCCGTTCCGTCCCTTTCCGGCTCCACGCCAGACCGTCCGGCCCGATGAGCGCTATTTCCGACTGGTAATCGGCCGTGGGCGGCGCGACGGCCGACCAGGCCATATGGACGTCGAACATCTCGCCCGCGGGCACGCGAGCGCGGCTCAGGTTAAAGCCATCGAGGCGCAGCTCGCCCGCCTGCAAGGCCGCGGGATGCGTCACGGTCGGTCCGGCCGCTCGGCGTAATGGCGTCTCCCCCCGGTCGACGAACAGCTTCATGCCCAGCAAAATCGCGGCGAGCAAGAGTAGCGCCGTCGCCTCGCCGCGCCTGAATCCGGACTTTGACCGGTGAACTCCGGTTCGCGGCCCTCTCCAGCTCCAGGCCGCCACGGCCGCCGCCCCGACGGCCGACAACGCGCTGAGGGCAACCAACACCGACCGCAGCGGCGTCGTTTCCCATCCAACCGACAGCTCATGCGTCCCGGCCGGAACATCGAAGGTGATCAGCCCCGACGGGTCTTCGGGCGTGATGGGTACCGATCGGCCGTCGACGCGGGCCACCCAGCCGGGAAAGTCGAAACTGAGGTAGCGCGCGGTGAACGGCTCCGGCGATTCGACGGTCAACATCACCCCGCGCGGCCGATAGGCGACGTCGCGCGTCACTGCCCCGGCGGGTAGTACCGTCGCGTCGAAACGTTGCGGCGTCCGTCCCGCCGCGTAGTCGGCCTCCAGTGGCGAGCCGGACGGCCGCTCTCGTACGGTGCGCGGGAAGTAGCTGCCCTCCGGGTCGACGCCCACCAGACCGGTGACACGCTCATAGGTATGGACGGTCAGGATGGTCGGGAAGGGTTCCTCGACGCAAATGCGCGGGTACAGGTTGGGGATGGCCTCGATGATGAGCAGGGCGATGGCCAGGGCGAGGGTCGCATGACGAATGACGAGCGACCACGTGCCTGAAAGGGCCAACGGATAGGCGAAAGGCACCCCGGCCAGAAAGGCCACCGGCAGGGCGGCGCGGCCGATGAACCGCCAGGGAAACTGGACGAAGTCGATAAGCGGCAGGGCCTCCCACAGGCGGCCGGTCGCGGGCAGGGCCATGAGCAAAAAGGCGGTCGTGGCCATGAGCATCAGCCCGATGTGGATCCGACGCTCCCGGTCGCGCGGATCGTCGCCCTTGATCCACACCAGCCCCGACAGCCCGACGGCCGCCAGCAGCAGCGGAACCCAGCCCAGCCGGAACAGCAGCGGCGGATTGACCAGCGTGGGGTCTTCGGCCGTGACCGGCGCCAGAATCTCGCCCAGTGTCGCGAAGTTGTAGCGCCAATCGTTGTTGCGCGTCGTCGTCGACATCTCCAGCGTCACCTGATCCATCTCCAGCAGCGCCCCGCCGGTGTAGAAGAAGGCCAGCCCCATCCCGAGGATCAACAGGGAGAACACGCGAAAGAGGGCGACATAGCCCGGAAATTTGGCAGACCGGATGGCTACCGGTACCTCGCCACTCTCCACTTCTCCGCTCCTCTTCTCCTCCGCTCCTCCGCTCCTCCGCTCTCCTGCTCCTCCGCTCCTCTGCTCCCCCGCTCCCCCGCCCGCCCGCGCCCAAACAACAACCAGCAAATAGACCAGCAGCGTCGGCGCAAAGATAAACGTCGAGATATTGTGGCTGATCGAGAGGAGGGCCAGCCCTAACACCCCGCCGATAAACGACCGGGCGGAGCCAAAGAGCGCCCACCGTCGCCCCACCCACAGCAGAAACGGAAAAAGCGGCAGGGCCAGCGATTCGGGCGCGTTGCCGCGAACGATGGCGTCGACCATCACATAAGGCGCGGCCATGTAGGCCACGGCCGACACCAGCGCGGCCCGCGGCCCGAACAGATCGCGCACCCACAGGAACATGAAGATGCCGCACAGCAGGATGGTCGCGGCATAGAACAGGTTCGATGCCGCCGGCAGTGGCAATCCGGCCAGAAACGGCAGCAAGACGGCATAGAGCGGAGCCGCCTCGCGATAGACGAAGAACGGATAGCCGTAGCCAAAGGCCAGGTCGGGCAGCCAGCGGGTCAGATAGAGGCCCTCGGACCAGGCGTGGGCCATGGCGGCGACGCGATGGTAGTGAAGGTGACCGTCGTGGGTGCAGGCCACGGCCGACCAGCGCAGGAGCGGGGTGATGAGCGGCAGACCCAGCAGTACGGTCAGCAGCAGCCAGTAAGCGGTATTCAGGCGTGAGGGTGTCCCGTGATCGGCGTCGTTGGATGCCGATGACGGCACACGTCTATCCCTGATCAGGGACATAGGCCAACAGTTCGAGTTCGGGGATAAAGCGAAAGTGCCGTTGATTGCCGGTCGCCAGCGAGCAGTTTCTGTCGAGAGCAGTTGCGGCAATCAAGGCGTCGGCAATCAATAAGCCATGCCCTAATCGATACTCGCGCAATAGATCAACAGCGCGTTGAAATGTTGGCTCATCAATTGGAATAATATGGAATCGGCGCAGGAAATTGTTGACGACATGAAGCTCATCTTTATTACGGCAGCCCACGATAAGCTCCATTTGCGTCACAATGCTGATGACTAACTGTCCAGATTGCTCGAGGATTTCCAGGAATTCCACCGCAGCGCGAGAGCCTCGACCGGCATCGATAAGGATATCTGTATCAACAAGGACTGCTTCTGCCAATGGATTATCTCCACTCACTGTCCCTTAATGAGCGGACCCAAGTACCGGCAACACCCATGTCCTCACGGTCCTGCCACAAACCAATAAACGCGTTCTCCCGGATAGGCGGCAACGGCGGCACTACCGCGTCATTAACAGGGTAGCGCTGGCGAAGGAAAGCAATGAAGTCCAACACCTCTTGTTGGGCCTCAGGCGGCAATTCCATGAGTTCCTGAAGGACATTATCGGCGACCATTTCGTACCTTTTCCTACTTATTCTACCATTCATCGTGGCCTTGTCGATACGCCCACACCACGGCATTATCTGCCTGGAGCTTTCATATGCCTGCTTTACCGCTCCGACGTTCCAGCAGCAACGAGTCGCGCCAGACACCGTGGTGAAGCCCCAGCCGCTCGCGGCGGCCGACGATGTGAAAGCCGCGCGAGATGTGAAGGGCGATGCTGGCCTCGTTTTCGGGGAAGACGCCCGCCTGCAGTGTCCAGATGCCCGCCGCCTCTGATGCTTCGATGAGAGCATTCAGAAGCGCCCGGCCGACACCCTGCCTCCGCGCGACGGCGGCCACGTAGATGCTGACCTCGGCCACGCCGCTGTAGACATTGCGCCTCGACACCGGGCTGAGGGCCACCCAGCCAACAACCTGGCCGGCCCGTCGGGCGACAAGGCGGCAGTCGGGCCGGTGAGCGACATCCCAAGCCTCCCATTCCGGTGCGGCCGTCTCGAAGGTGGCCTGGCCGGTGGCGATACCCTCTTCGTAGATCGCGCGGACGGCCGGCCAGTCCGTGGGCATGAGGGGGGCGATGCGGATTGAATTCGGCATGGCGGCCAAACGTCGATAACCAACAAAGGAAGTGACGGCCCAATTATCGATCATGATTACCCCTGGGATCAACTCATTCGCGGTCTGCGATTCAAAGACACTCGGCCAGCACGGCTATCGCCGCATCGATCTGTTCCTTGGTCACGATGAGCGGCGGGGCGATGCGCAACGTCGTCTCTCCGGCATTGATGATCAGCAAGCCCAACGCGCGCGCCGCGGCGATCACTCCGGCAGCGGGGATGTCCAGATCGACGCCCACCAGCAGACCCGCGCCGCGCACGTCGCGCACATGGTCGCTGTTCAACTCGCGCAAGCCCCGGCACAGGTATTCGCCATTCTCGGCCACGGCCGCCAGAAACTCCGGCCGGGCGACGCGGTCGAAGACCACGGCCGCGGCGCGACAGACCAGCGGTCCCCCGGCAAAGGTGCTGCCGTGCTCGCCATACCTTACGCAGGAGGCGACCTCCTCGGTCAACAGGATGGCGCCGATGGGCAACCCGTTGGCCAGCGGCTTGGCCAAGGTCATGATGTCGGGCGTCACGCCATAGGCCTCATGTGCCCACAGCCGGCCGGTGCGGCCTAGCCCGCACTGGATCTCGTCGAAGATGAGCGTGGCCCCGTGCTCGTCGCACAGGGCGCGCAGCTCGCGCAGGAACTCCGGCGTGGCCGGGTGGATGCCCCCTTCGCCCTGCACCGGCTCGACGATGACGGCGCCGGTGGCCGGGCCGATAAACTCGCGCGCGGCGACGACATCGTTGAACGGGGCGAAGCGGACCCCCGGCAACAACGGCGCGAACGGCTCGCGATAGATGGCCTTATAGGTGGTCGATAGCGCGCCCATCGTGCGGCCGTGGAAGCTGTTGTTGAAGGCGACGATCTCATGCTTGCCCTCGCCATGCCGGACGAGCGCCCGCTTGCGAGCGAACTTGAGCGCCCCTTCGACGGCCTCCGTCCCGGAATTGGTGAAGAAGACGCGGTCGGCGAACGAGTGCGTGACCAGTCGCTTGGCCAATTCCACCTGGGGCGCGGTGTAATAGAGATTGCTGACGTGGGTCAGCGTGGTCGCCGCCTCGGCGACGGCCGCGGCCACGGCCTGGTCGCTGTGGCCCAATGCGGTCACGGCGATGCCCGACGTAAAATCCAGATAGCGGCGGCCGTCGCTGTCATAGAGGTACACGCCCTCGCCACGCTCCAGCACCATATCCGGCCGGCGATAGGTCTGCATGACATACCGCCCCTCATCCTGAATAATTTCCTGTGTATTCATAAGGTATTATCTCGTAGAAAATAATCGGCTATCAGACCAGGGAAGCGACGGCCCCGTTGGCCGCATGACGGTGAGCGGTTGCCGGATGGGGTTCAAGGCCGAATACCGTCCCCCCGCCAATGCCAAGCCCGGCCAGGTTGACGATGCGCACCTGGGCCACGCCGCTATCCAGCGCGTCCAGGGCGGTGCGCACCTTGGGGATCATCCCGCCGCTGATGACGCCGTTCCTGATGAGCGTCGCCGCGCGCGCCGGCGTCAGGCTGGGCAGGAGGCGCTCGTCCTGCAGCACCCCCGGCACATTGGAGACGAAATCGAGCATCCGCGCCGACAACGCGTGGGCGATCGCCCCGGCCGCCTCGTCGGCATTGACATTGTAGGTCTGGCCGTCCTCGCCCAGGGAGACGGGGGAGACGACCGGGATGATGCCGTTGGCGGCGAACTGCTCCAGCAAGCCCGTCCGCACGTGGACGATCCGGCCCACGAGCCCGAGGTCCGCCGTCGGATGCTCCTTTTTGCGGCAGCGCAACAGCCCGCCGTCGATGCCGCTGATGCCGACCGCATCCAGCCCGGCGGCCAGAAAAGCCTTGACGATGGCCTTGTTGGTGTGGCCCGACAGCACCATTTCGGCCACGGCCAGCGATTCGGCGTCGGTGACGCGCAAGCCGTCGATCTTGACTGGCTCGATGCCCAGTCGCGACTGGAGGGCGGCGATCTCCTGCCCGCCGCCGTGGACGACGACGAGCGGTTCGCCGCCGGCCGCCAGTTGGGCGATCTGCCGGGCCAGCGCCTCCAGAAAGCCGGGGGTGTTCATTTCATTGCCGCCGATTTTGATGACTCGGGTCATGGTCTGGTTCCTTTTGCGGTTCATATCAACCCATACGTCTCGGGACAGCCGAAGACGACATTCATGTTCTGGATGGCCTGTCCGGCCGCGCCCTTGACCAGATTGTCGATGGTCGAGGTCAGGATGAGCGTCCGGCCGGTCAGGGTCAGGCCGATGGCGCACTGGTTGGTGTAGTTGACATGGGCCAGCGTCGCCGTCTGCCCGGCCGGCAGGAGCCGCACAAACGGCTCGTCGGCACAGGCGGCCGCGTAAAGCTCCCGTAGCGCCCCCTCGGTCGCGCCGTCGTCCAGCGTCACGTAAATCGTGGACAGGATGCCGCGCGGCACGGGCAGCAGGTGGGGCGAGAAGACGAGCGACGGCGCGTCGGATCGCCATTGGCGCAGGGTTTGCTCCATCTCCGGCAAGTGGCGATGGGCGCGGCCGATCTTGTAGGGCGACAGGTTGTCGGCGACCTCGACGAAGTGGGTGGTGGGCGACGGCGCGCGCCCCGCCCCGGAGACGCCCGATTTGGA
>CAZZJN010000016.1:0-17337 GCA_964654505.1 uncultured Ardenticatenaceae bacterium
TCTCGCAATAGGCCAGCATCGTCGTGGCCTTGGCCGCCGCGCCATAGGCGGCGATTCGATAGCCTTGCGCCTTCAGATCGCGCAGGATAGTCAGCAGGCTGTCCTTCACCTTCTGCACCCGATCGGCGAAATCAAGATAGTAGTCAATGCGATCGACCTTGCGCTCGCGCTCGGTGGCCAGAAGCTCCCGCACAACCGGGCTGACGTTCTCCTGTGGCTCGACAAACAGGCGCAGCGACCCGCCGTGGATCTTCGTCCGCTTCACATCATTCAGATACAGGCCATGCTGCCGGAACAGCTTGTCCAGCGCCGTCACTGAATAGTAGCAAAGATGCTGGTGATAGATGGTGTCGAACTCCACGTGGTCAACCAGATCGACGACGTAGGGACACTCGATGACGGCCACCCCGGTCGGCTTCAGCACGGTCTTGATGCCGGCCACAAAGCCGTTGAGGTCAGGCACATGAGCCAACACATTATTGGCCAGAAAGACATCGGCCGCCTTGCCCTCGCTGACCAGTTGCCGGGCCAGGTCGCGGGTGAAGAAGGTGATCATCGTCGTAATGCCGGCTTCCTGCGCCGCCGAGGCCGGCGCGACCGACGGGTCGATGCCCAGCACGGGGATGCCTCGCTCGGCGAAGTTCTTCAGCATGTAACCGTCGTTGCTGGCCGCCTCCATCACCAGGCTGTCGGGGCCAAGCGGCCGCGTGTCCATGATGTATTCGGCGCTTTCGCGGAAGTGCTTCAGGAGCGACGGTGACACGGATGAAAAATAGGGATATTCCGCGTAGAACAGAATCTCCGGGTTGACCGTCTCGCGGATCTGGGCCAGCGATGTGTCGGGGCAAAAGACCAGCGTCAGTGGCGCCCTCAGGTCCGGCTCGTCAAGCTGATCGGCCCGCAACAACCGGTCGGCCAGTGGCGTCTCGCCAAAAGCGATGATCGTTTCCAGGTTGGGAGAACCGGAGATGCGGTCCGTGGTTTCGTTTTTATAGATTGACATAATTTGTTTTTCTGCGGGGGCGGGTTGTGATCCCGCCCCCGTTATCGGTGGGCGTTTGCGGAGGCAGTTGAGAGCCGTGCCTGCGCTGTCTGTCAGGCAGGCACGGTGGCGCGCCAGCGCAGCCGCTCGTCAAGGCGCCCCTCATTGATGAGCATCTTGATGTGGTCGATGCGACGGTAGCGCGGACCTTCGAACTCTTCAACCTGCAGGCCGATCTTCTGATAAGCCTCGTAGAGTTCCTGGGCGCCCTTGCGCGCCGTCCACTTGGGCTTGAATTCAGGTAGCGTGCGGGCGATCTTGCTGCTGTCCACGCGATAGTTGCGCTTGTCGGCGCTGGCGCCCTCGGCGAACTCGACGCGGCTGCCGGGAACGACTTCGGCCACGATCTCGGCCAACTCACGGATGCGATAGTTTTCTTCCGGGCGGCCGACGTTGAACGCCTCGTTATGGATCAGCTCGCGCGGGGCATGGAGCGCGGCCACGAAGGCCAACGCCATGTCCTCAATATGGACCACCGGCCGCCAGGGCGTGCCGTCGCTCTTCAGATAAACCAGCCCGGTGGTGTAGGCCCAGGCGGTCAGGTTGTTGATCACCAGATCGAAACGCAGCCGGGGCGACACGCCGTAGGCGGTCGAGCTGCGCAGGAAGGTCGGGCTGAAATTGTCGTCGGCCAGCTTGGCGACGTCTTGCTCGACCATGACCTTGGAGCGGCCGTAGGGCGTCACCGGATTGAATGCCGACTCCTCATTGAGCCAATCATCCACCCCCGCGCCATAATTGCTGCACGAGGACGAAAAGATATAGCGCTCGACGCCCAGCTCTTTGGCGATCTCCGCCAGCCGGACTGAGGCCCGGTGGTTGATCTCATACGTCAACTCAGGGTTCAGATCTCCCAACGGATCGTTGGAGAGGCCGGCCAAATGGAGGATGGCGTCGAAGCCGTCGATATCCGCGTGAGTCACATCGCGCACATCCTTGTTGATGGCCGGAATTGCGGCCGAGACATCATCGCCAAACGTCGCCTCCTGGAACAGATTCGTGTCCAGACCGACGACATCATGGCCCGCCTCCAATAGCATAGGCACCAGAACCGTGCCCACGTAACCGTTATGACCAGTCACTAATACACGCATTTTAGTTCACTTAGCTCCTACCAAATCTTCCAGGGGGCTTCCCCACTGTCCCACAATTTTTCCAGCACATACTTGTCGCGCCGGGTATCCATGCACTGCCAGAACCCTTCGTGTTTGTAGGCCATCAATTCGCCGTCGGCCGCCAAGCGTTCCAGAGGTTCCTTCTCAAATTGGGTATCGTCGCCGTCGATATAGTCGAACACCTGCGGCTCGACGACGAAGAACGCGCCGTTGATCCATCCCTCGGCCGTCTGTGGCTTCTCGGTAAACTCGCGGATTCGGTCGCCGTCGAACTCCATATGCCCATAACGGGCGGGCGGCCGCACGGCGGTCATGGTGAGCAAGCGGCCGTGGCTGCGATGGAAAGCCAGCAGGCGATCCAGATCGACTGTCGAGACGCCGTCGCCCCAAGTGAGCATAAACGTCGAATCGCCCATATAGGGTTGCAGCCGCTTGATGCGACCGCCGGTCATGGTGTTCAGCCCGGTGTCGATCAGCTCGACCGTCCAGTCCTGGATGCCGTTGTTGCCGTGCTGCTCAACGCGACCATCCTTCAGGCTCACAGTCAAATTGCTGTTCAATGAACAGTAGTCGACCATATAGCGCTTGATGACCTCGCCCTTATAGCCCAGCGCCACGACAAAATTTTCGTGGCCGTAATGGGCATAATGCATCATGATATGCCAGAGAATCGGACGGCCGCCTATCTCCACCATAGGCTTGGGTTTAATTTCGGTTTCCTCGGCCAGTCGCGTGCCATGACCGCCGGCCAAAATTCCTACCTTCATGCTTGTCATACTCCTTGGTTGAAAAGCCCGCGTCATCCCGGCGCGCATTCATTATGCGTTATAGCTGCTTTTCCAAGAGATTAGCAAATTTCGCTTACAAGACCTCTTAAGCGATGACCGCCCCAACCCGGGAACAGCTCCACGGGTTGGGACAGTCATCGATTCGACAAAAACCATCCCCAACCGCTGGTCGAATGAGACGATTCTCAGTCAGCGTCGAGGACAACCGGGAAGAAGATCAGCGGATGCAATGGGGCAAATACAGCCTCAACCGTCTTGTCTTCATTCATATTGAGGATCCATGGATTAGAGTTGCCCGAGATATCGCCTTCCCAACGGATAAACTGATAGCCCGGTGCGGGTGACGCAAACAGGCTGACCGGCGTACCAGGCAGGAATTTCGTACCGGTCGGAGTGACCGCAACCGTCCCCTGACCCTTCGTCGAGATATCCAGGGTATATTTTATCTCCTCAAACACGGCCTTGACCGATTTGTCTCCATCCATGTAGAGAACGGATGGGTTCGTATCACCCGAGATATCGCCCTCCCAACCGACAAATCGATAACCCGCTGAGGGCGTTGCCAACAAGCTAACCTGTGTACCGTCGGGGAATTGTGAACCGGCCGGGCTGACAGCGACCTCGCCTTGACCCTCCTGAGTGACCGTCAGCGTATGGTACACGACATCCAGATCGAAGTTGGCCGAGATCGCCAAATCCTCGGTCATATTGACCGTTATCGGGTTAGTCATTCCGGACAGATCGCCACCCCAGCCGCTGAAGACGGAGTCCGGAGCCGGAACCGCTTCCAGAGTAACAGCCTCATTGCAGGCGTAATTATTTTTCTGGGGTGTCCTGGTCACCGTGCCGGTTCCGGAACCCGTGGTGGACACGGTAATCTTCCGGGCGTTGTCCTGCGGCACGATCGGGCTGCCGGTATTGAAGAAATAATCGATCTGGCTAACCATCGCGGGGTTTTGAACGGCGTTGCCGGCAAAGACACCCGCCTTTGTGGCCTCTAACACAAAGGTAAATTGAGCCGCCTGCGTCCAATTCTGACCATTACTGGAGTACGACAACGTCCACACATTGCCGGTGCGATTGGTGCGCAGATACATGGGGGCGCTAATCGAAATTGCCTGGTTGACGCGCATCGTAGCCACATTATTGAGCACGGAATAGGCCGCGATTTGATAAGCAGATCCGTCGTGCTGGAAGTTATAGCGCAAGAAATTCTTGTCGTCTTTCTCGACCACTATACCTTGAAGCTGATACTTGCTGTCCATCGACGAATCGAACTTGACATCAAATTCAAAATCGCCGTTGTTAATGTACTGCATCATACGTGGGGCGTTACGGTCATTGACCCACATATCATGTGATGTTCCGGCGGGTACGTAGATCTGCGCCTTGGAGCCGGTCATCGTCAGGGTTGAATTGGCTAGAGGATCGATAAACTCCCAACGGGAATCCAAGGTACAGGAGCTAAAGTCGTCCGATACCGGCGCGCCCACTGTATCGCTTGTAAACACGGCCGTTACCGTTTGATTAGTGAACAACTCCACCCATCCAGGATTGGTGTTGCCGGACAAGCCGCCTTGCCAGCCCGCAAAACTGCTCCCACTGGCGGGAGCCGCCGTCAACTGAACATCCTCGCCGAAGCGATAGGTGTTCGTTTGGCTCGCCGGCGACAGCGAGACATTACCGGACCCGGACCCGGATTTGTTGACGGTTAAGGTGGGGGGCGGGAGCGTGCTGTCGAGCTGCACCGTGACATTGCCAAATTTGGCGTCCACATGATGGGCCACCAGCAAGACGCCACCGCTGGCCGGCTCGCCGGGGAAGCCGGGAGCTTCAAAATCCCAGTCGTCAGGTTCGGGCGTCAGGGCATCCCAAACCTTGAAGCGATAGATCGCCGGGGGATTCGCAACCCCGGTCGATTGAACGCTGAGCCTGAAATTATAGGTCGTGCCTATATTCAGCGTTCGTGCTTTAGTCAGGACCTGGTCCGGCTTGCCCAGATAGCGATACATTCGTAGCGCCTCGGAATATTCATATCCCCCATCTCCCGCGGTGCGCATCCAATGATAGAACGCAAAGGTTCCAAGACGCTGCCATCCATCAAGCGGCGCGGTGGCGTTGGTGTTTGGGTTCAGGATATGACCCTGCCAGCGCAAGATTACACCGACGGCCGGGCCGTTGCTGGGCCATTCATAACCGGCCGGATCGATACCGGTAAATGTGATCGGCACGGTCACGGTATAATCGCGCCACGAAAGGTCGCCGATGCCGATGAGTCGGTCATAGGCGAGGACCGTAGGCCTGACTCCACCATTGGCCAGCTCCCATTGCCCATCAACCACTTGCGCCAGATCATCGATCCGTGCGGCACCCGCCCAATTATAGATATAGGTTGATCCAGGCTTGGTCCATGGTGTGGTCCCTGGCGAGCCAACTCGTTGATAATAGACCGTCACCAGAGCCTGGGATTCCAGCCCCTGGCTGTCTTTGGCAAAAATTTTCACCTGATTTGCGCCCGGCTTCAGCTCGGTGTAATCAAGGTCGATGTTGAAATCGCCTGGCTTAGCCAAACGGAGCGGATCCGGTCCTGTTCTGAGAGCTATAGTTGGGCCATTATTTAATGAATAGGTCAGCAGCGAAGGCTTGGGAGTCACCGACCCGACGACATTCACCCATTTCTGGGGGTCTCCCTTCGCCCCTGCCTTTTGTGTCGCGTCATACCAAATTGTGATCGTTGGTGCGTTGGGCGATGACTGAAAGTCGACACTCGTCGCGCCTCTCACCGGCGAAGATGCAGTGACAAAAGGCGGCGGCTCACTCGGAACGCCACCGGTCAACAGCGGTTTACCATTCCTCGGCGCATCCTGCGCCCTGTCACTGGTCGAGGTTGGAACAGCTAAATCCGCTTGCGAGCTGCCTGCATCATCCGTGTTTTGGGCAAATACGCCCCCGCCAACTGCGATCAGAAAGGTCGCCGCAACAAATATAAACAGCAGACGAATCATGATCGTTCCTTGTTTACTCATACCATGCTCCTTCTCTATATTGCTGGATTCGATGCACAAACACAGGTTATTCTCAACATCATTCCACCGCCGGCCATCCAGCCCCGGGAATGCTATCCATCAAATGGCCACGTGCCAAGAGCAGATTACGGATGGCCGCCTCCCTTTCCGGGAAGCGGCCATCAGCAACTGTATCTATTCAATCAGCAAGGGATCCCAATAGAATCTGCGGGATTCCCCAGCCAGGTCTTTAATGCGATCCGACTACCATGGGGAAATAGATTACCAATAACGGGGGAGGACCCTGTTTTTCAGTAAAGTTCGCCACAACATTGTAGTTCTTCTCGACTACTATCTGTCGTTGCGGGGATGATCCACTCAGGTCGCCACTCCAATTGGAGAATTCCCAACCTGTCGCGGGTGAGGCGGTCAGGGTAACGACGTCGTCACATTGATACGTTTGCTTCACAGGCTGAACAGCAACCGTACCCTCGCCTACTGTATCGACCTGAATCGTGAAATTACCGATCGGGTTTCCGTCTTCCGGGATGATCGGCGCATCGGCATTAAAGAAGTAATCAATGACGGCCGTATGTGCCGGTGCCGGATTTGCGCCAAACGCCTGATTGGCCACAAATACGCCGGTACTGGTCACATTCATCGCGCGATTGAAATTATTCCCTGCCGAGGTCCAAATATTCCCGTCAGCCGAAGTAGAATAGGTCCATTGGTCACCAATTCGCGTGACACGCAGATACGAATGCGTTGCTACCAATGGACCACTCGT
Organism: uncultured Ardenticatenaceae bacterium; assembly: GCA_964654505.1. Lineage (GTDB taxonomy): Bacteria > Chloroflexota > Anaerolineae > Promineifilales > Promineifilaceae > Promineifilum. Next base: position 6,738 of record CAZZJN010000016.1, read on the forward strand.
GATGATCCCGGTCGGGACACCATTCACAACACTCGCCACATAGAGCATGACCCCTTGATCATAATGCGTGTCAAAACGCAGATAATTATTAGCATCCTGCTCCACGAGGATACCCTGGGTTTGGTATCGCTTGTTAACAATCGATTCAAACTTGGTGACGATCTCGAAATTTTCGTTTTGCGTCGGCTGCATAACACGAACCGAATTATTCACCCCCCAGGCGTCATGCGCGACACCCTCCGGAACGGACAGTTGCAAGTTCGTGCCGTTCATGAACATGGCCCCATCTCCCTTGGGATTGATGAATGTCCACAGGTCCGTGTTCAACGAACAGGCATTAAAATCATCCGATATTGGGGACAGGGCGCTTGCCGGCACAAAGGTAGCGGTCACGCTCTTGGAAGTGTCCAACACGATATTTTCAGGGCTATTGACCCCTGTCAGGTCGCCACTCCACCCGGCAAATATGAAGCCTTGCCCGGGGTTGGGCGTCAGTTGCACCAACTGACCGAATTTATATGGAGGTTGGGCATCCCTGGCAACCGTGCCGGTTCCGACAACCGCAACATCCAGTTGTGGCGGTATTGGCGCGGAAACAAAGTTGGCGCCAATCGTCAGATTCTGCGTCATCTCAAATATGATCGGGTTTTGACCACCAGCCAAACCGACCGTCCATCCGGCCAGCTTGTAGCCCGTGGCGCCCACGGCCCGAATTTTCACCTTTTCACCATAGCTGTATGAAGGCTTATCCGGATCGAGGATGATGCTGCCGTTCGTGGTGGCCAGCTTATTGATCGTGAAAGGGCCTTCGGGCAGGGGCTTGACCTGCACATTACCGAACTCAGCTATCACCTGATGGGCAATCAGCAGAACGGACCCGGTCTCGGGTTCATACAATATGCCCGGGGAGGACAAAGCCCATTGACTCGGCTCGTTCGTGCCGTATTGCCATACCTTGAAGCGGTAAGTTGACGGCTGGCCGAAAAACGGCGAGGATTGCACGCTCAACTTAAACCAGTATGTTTTGTCCGTCTCCAGTTGCAAGTCTGTGCGCGAAGCAATGCGCTGGCCGTAGTTACCGATCATCTCGAAAGAGCTGAGCAGGTCGTTGGAATCAGGTTTGGGTTCCAGGCGGAACCAGGCTAATGCACCCAGACGGCTCCAGCCAAGTCGTGGTTGTTCGTTAGCCGGTGTCTGGTAATGACCTCGCCAGCGAACCGCCAGCCCAACGCCGCCTCCATTACTGGGTGGGCCCCATTCACTTGTATTCCAGGATCGCACTGTAATCGGAACCGTAACCTCATAGTCTTTCCAGGAGTAATCTCCAAGCGTGACCAGGCGATCATAAGCAGCGAAGTCCAGGACCAAATTATTGTCGGGATTAATCGACCACCGGCCATCTACAACCTGAGCCCCTTGCCGGAAGTCCCCACCCATTGTGGACCAATCGGCCGTATAGGGCATGGGCCAAATTGTTCCGGGGATATATTTGACGATCACCAGTTTGATAATGGTGCTCGCGCCGTTGTACGCCTTGATGATCACTTCATTTGTGGCGGGCATCGGCAACAAATCGCCAACAGGAAGCTCGATGTTGAAGTCTCCGGGTCCGTAGAGTCGCCTCGCGTCCGGTCCGATATTTAGCAATTGTTTGGGGCCATTATTAATGGTGTAAGACAGTTCGTGGGTAGGGTTGTTCGGGCTAAGCCCCGTCACCGTACCGAGAATGTTGGCCCACAACTGCGGCGATCCCAATTGACTGAAGGTCTGATCATCCCCATACCAGACGTCGATGCTAAATTGATCGGTCGAGTTGGGCTCAAGCTCATGCGCATCGGATGGCGTCGTCACCAGCGGAAGCTGATAAGGCGCTCCGCCCTCAATCGATGGTATTTCTCCATTCTGACTGGGCGCATATGGCGAGAGGGTAGGCGGTTTATAGTCTTCCGGATCAAATTGGTGCGCCGAATCCGCCAGCAGGAGGGTCGGCATAACCATTACCAGCAAAGCCGGCACAAGTATAAAAAGGGCTATCCTCAATCGTTTCATTTTCATTCTCCTTCAATACCCCATGAACCGCTATCTGTTCAAATCCGTTTCTCGTCAAAAACACATTGCACATTATGGAACCAACCTCCGGGCAAGGGAGGCTCCAGCTTCATTCAAATCCTTGTGGCCATCTGCCAAAACACATCCGGCAGAGGCGCCACTTCAGGTGATGTTAATTTGTCCGACAAAACAGGCGCCGATCGTTCCTAAATATCAACCGGCAAACCGTGAATTTGTCAATCAGTTTAATCGGTCATTAGAAGCAATCAAGCCAATGGAATCAACCTTATATAAATGCTCACTCGGTTGGCCGCGGGCGATGGGGGACCAGGCGCGGCCAACGACGATCGATACCAACGGCTTTGATAATCAGCTCGTATAACTCAAGAACCAGTTCGCGCTGCAACAAGAAGATAGCGGAACCATAAATAAGAGCGCCCACGGCAACCAACAGGAACAGAGCGGCAAAATTCTCGCCGCCGACAAGAGCGACGATCGGCCCTTCCAGAAAGACCAAACCCACCGACATGAGTGCGCCGGAGGCCAATATGGGCAGGCTCTGAACGCAGGTGACCCAAGCTGTGCCGGGAAGGATCGAATTCACCTGATAAATGTTAAAAAACATAGCCATTGTGTAGGCGATTGCAACGCCGAGAGCCACTCCGACAACGCCCAGAGAAGGAGCGAACAACAGGATCGACGGGATCATGACCGCGATCAGCACCGCGCTGGCGATGATATTCCTCTGTGGTTGGCCAATCGCCATAAATAACGGTGAAGAATTCGACGCAATCGGGCGAGTCAGGCTGTAAAGGGAAAAGACCTGCCATACGGGGATCATGGGCAGCCATTGCTCTCCAAATAATGTTTTTACCATTAGTGGGGCGGCGAAAGCCAAACCTAACGCTAATGGAGCAATGATGAGCAACACCAGCTTCGTGCTTTTCAGGTAGGCCCGCGTCAATCGCGGCCGATCATCCTGTATCCTGGTGTAGGAAGGGAACAGGACCTTACCGAAGATCATCATCGCGACTGTGTCGGCCAGCCGGGTGGTTAGATCATATGCTCTGGAGTAAATGCCTGCATCGGCCGTGCCCAGGAACCGGCCCACATACCAGGTGTCTATCTGACTCTGGAAGAAAACCATCATGCTCGCGCCGGTGACGCGGGTGCCATAGGCCATTTGTGGTTTCAGGATCTCCCGATCAGGCTTGCTGGGGCGCAACCAGATCCACGGCCGGCAATAAGCCCACCAAATGGTAACCGATATGATATTCCCAATCAGATATCCGATGACCAGGCTCCAGACCCCATATCCCAAAATGGCAAAAGGGATAGCGATGACAGCGAACGCCAGTTCGCCCGGAATAGAAGCAACGCTGAGCAAGCCAAATCGGAGTTGACGTGACAGCAAAGAGCTGGGAACAATCCCCAACCCTGTAATAGTGATATAGAGCGCCATCCAGCGCAGGACAGGCACAAGGGGCTCGCCACCTCCCATAAAGCGGGAAAGCGGTTCGGCAAACAGTATGATCAATATCGTTGCCGTCAGGCTGACGGACATCACGATGACGAAGGAATAGAAGGCCACCTTTTGAATATCACTCGTTGTTTGCACGACGACCGCATGCATCCCCCAACTGGCGACGGAGTTTGCCACGCCGACGATGATCATGGTCATCGCCACCAGGCCGAAAACCTCGGGGGATAGCAAACGCAACAGGATTATTGAGAGCAATATGGAAACAGGCCGGATACCTAATGTAACGGCCGTCATCATAATGCTGCCCCTGACGGTGGTTTCCTTCAGATTCATATTTCGATTCTTCAGAGCAAAGGCTATCCCTTCGTCAACCCGTTTCTTGCAGCCTTCCGGATGAGCCTTTCATGGCAAGAGCTCGATAAGTCTGCTCATACCTGTCGATTGCATCTTTCATAGTAAATGCCGTGCGCATCTTTCGCGCGTTTTCCATACAGGACAGGAGGAACGCACGGTCCTCAATAAATCGTAGCATCCCATCCGCCAGACCATCCACCGTCTGCTCAACAAGGAGGCCATTAACCCCGTTCTCCACAACCTCGCGATGTGTAATGACGTCATATGAGAGAATGGGCAGGCCCAAAGCACGATATTCAAGGATTTTCATGGTTGGTTGATAGTCCCACGTTTTTCGCTTCGGCGTGTAGGCAAGCCCGACATGATAACCTGCCATAGCCGCCGGGACCTGGTCATTTGGTATCTGCGGGTCTATGCTGACCACCTTGCCGATGCCCATTGTTTCAATCATTTGGTGGTAATATCCGTTTTCGATATCAGGCCCTATCAGCTTTATATGGAAGTTATCCGTCCTGGCCATGACCTGCCGGGCAGCCTGAAACATGACTTCCAGTTCGCGAAATTTGGAGATCGCGCCGACATAGATGAAGGTGACAGGCATTGCCGGATCGCTTACATCAGGGGGCGGAAGAACGACCTTAAGAAAATCATCCCGGATTCCACAAGGTACGACGTCAGCATATTTTGGCCAATCGTCACCCAGGATCGTTTGGGCAGTTCCGGCGTGATTGACAAAGGTTCGATCGTATATATATTTACCCGATATTCCCTGGGAAAAGATGATTACTTCTTCAATAAATCGACCAACCGGGTCTTTTCGGACTTCACGATTGATGTGGCGGATATCGAGAATATAGTGTTGGCCGGTTTTTTTCCCTAATGGCAAATGCCAGACCTTAAACAATCCCCCCGTATCGAACTGGACGATATCTGCGTCACAAGAATCGGCAAAAGCGCGGATTCGGCGAAGGAACGCAAAAAAGTGTACTCTTCGAACCAGCGTGCGAACCAGCGGGATTTTATTTATTACAGGGTTAATTGGGGTTGGGCCGACCGTTTCGGCAACGACTTGCGAGCCATCATGCCAAGCCATGACGTTCTCTTCATTCAAGTTGGCCAGCCACACCTTGTGACCTCTCTGCCGAAGAGTCTGGGATATATATAGATAATCCTGACTCGGCAATTTGAATAAATTAAACAGCAGTATATGCATAAATCTGGTCACCTTTCATAATCTCCCCGGAAGGGGCGATATGAAGCAGAGTCGAACCTGGGATGGAGCAGATGAAAATTCACCTTCATTATTCAGGCAGACAGGCAATTGTCGTAAAAAAACACCCGCTCCATTTAACCGGATAGCTTCCTGTTAGCCATGTCAATAATGGCTCGGGGGCGTGTCCTGCCGCTAAGGGCAAAATAACGCGCAAATTCCTTGTAATCTCGCCTTCCCCATGCGAACCGAGCCAAATCCAAATAAGCATTGGCCAATCGCAAGGTCAGATTATCTTCCTCTTCATCCGTCAACCGATCGCCAAAATAATCCAGCAAATCCTGGAACATCAAAACATGCGCATCAGCACCTTTCCTGGTCTGGTCGTAGGTCAGCGACAGGCGATTAACGGGGATGTCATCATCCGACATTTGCGTTCCGCCACCCCCCACCGCACAGATCGGGTCTTTTAGGCCAAGCTTGATGAAAATATGCGTGTCATCTCGATACCGAAGCCCCGGCAAAAAACCGCCGCAGGCCAGATAGGAAGCGCGTTTGAGCACGGTTGCCTGCAACATGAGCGGCTGAATGACTTTTAGCACCACCTCTGATCCTTCAGGGAGCAACCGATAGGGTTCTCCGTCAATCGAAAAACCGTTCAGCTCCCAATTCATTCGCTGTTCATGGACATTCGTCATTCGGGTGTCGGCAAAGTAATAATTTGCCACACCATCCGTGGCCACGATCGCCGCAGCGACACGCTCCAGATGATCGGGGTTCCAGGTATCATCGGAGTCCAGCAAGGCAATCCACTCGGTGCGCGCAACCGAAATACCATGATGTCGCGCCACGGCCGAACCGGCGTTGTCCTGATGGATATATCGGATTTGATCGCCAAAAGCAGCCATGACTTCCCTGGTGTTATCAGTAGACCCATCGTCCACGACGATAACCTCATAAGGAGGGCGCGTCTGATTAAGAACGCTGTCTATGGCTCGCGGCAAGAGATGAGCGCGGTTATAGGAAGGGATTAGCGCCGTAATCCGCGGCTCTTCCGGAGATATTTGGCCCAGGGTCGGGCTAAATTCCGTTTGGTTCTTCATAAGACAAGCAATAAACCCACTATTCAACGGTTCGCGATGCCGGGCTGAAACGATAGAAATCAACCCTGTTCCGCCTAACTTTCCCGAGCTATATGCTGTATTGCCCAATTGATATCGCCTATCAGGCGATACCGACCTCTCTTGGTCCAGTGCAACATATGGCGATAGCAGAGTAATTTTTCATCAGCCGAAATGGGGCTTTTAGCGATGATAGTCAATAATTCAAAATATTGACGCCAATTTGGAAAGACCAATTTCCCTTTCCTGGAAGGATCAAACCAAACGGTTCTCTCCTGTCGCGATGGATATACTTCCACAGAGCTTTTGGGATGCAGGCGATGAAGGAATAATGGCTCCGGGATCTCGTGGAATGGCCCATGCAACCCCAACTCAGCGATCAGGGTCCGGTCCGAATCGGCATATTTTTCAATCAGCCTCGTGCGTCGCAAGGCATCGATGCGAATTAGGCCGAACACCTCTTCGCAATTATAGGATGGACGAAACTCGCTCATCGACAAAAACCGCTTGTTGGGTCGCTCTGCATCAAACTGGACCGTTGACCGTTTGACTTCAATGGGGTTGCCGTCGTGGTCAATGTCCATAAACCAGGTGATACACGAAACCACCTCAGGGTTTTCATCAAGGATGGCCACACTTTTCTCGACGAGTTGTGGGTCAAACTTGTCGTCGTGGGCCAGCCAGCGGAAATATTTGCCCCGAGCCATCTCAACAGAGTGATTATAACTCCATGAAGCGCCGCGGTTCTCCGGGCTGTGAATGACGCGAACCCGATCATCGCGAGCCATAAAATCCCGACAGATTTGTTCGGTGGCATCCGTCGACCCGTTATCGCAAATCACCAGCTCCAAATCCCTGAAGGTCTGGTCCAGGACAGATTGTATGGCTTCCGCCAGATAAGCTTCACCGTTATAAACCGGCAAACCAATTGTGACCTTTGGATCCATTTCAGTTCAAATTCCCTTTGACAGAATCTCAGGGAGGCGCTCTCTACAATAATTTACTATTCAATGGTATGAAATATCGGTTACGAAATGCCTTACGCATGACCCGCCCCGGTTCAGGACCGTCCTTCAGTCATCGGCTTCAGCCGGGATAGCCTTCGGGATATCTCTGATGCCAGTTCCAGGCCGTCTCCATAATCCGGCGCAACTCGGGGTAATGTCGCCGCCAGCCCAAATCGCGAACGATAGCCTCGCTGCCGGCGATCAGGGTATCAGGGTCTCCCGGGCGACGCGGGCCGATGACGGACGGAATGGACCGGCCGGTGACCTGTCGGGCGGTTTCGATAACTTCCTTCACACTGAAGCCCCGGCCATTGCCGAGATTATATTTTCGGCTGCCGCTGTCTAACGCGCCCAGGGCCAGAATATGAGCCTGGGCCAGGTCGACGACATGGATGTAGTCGCGCACACAGGTTCCGTCCGGTGTATTGTAATCATCGCCAAAGATAGTGACCTTGTCGCGTTGGCCTAGCGCGACCTGGAGCACAAGGGGGATCAGATGTGTCTCCGGGTCGTGGTGTTCGCCACGTTCCTCGGTGGCGCCACAGGCGTTGAAGTAACGCAGACAGGCATACCGAAAGCCATAGACCCGATCGAGCCAGTAAAGATAACGCTCCAGGATGTTCTTCGACTCACCATACGGGCTGCCGGGGACGATGCGCTCGGATTCATGTATCGGCACACGCTCCGGATCATCGAACAGATTCGCCGTGGACGACAGAATGAAGCGATGAATCCCGTGGTCAACGGCGCTCTCCAGCAGGTTTAACCCGTTGACGATATTGTCCCGAAGGTACAGGAACGGTTTCTCCCACGACTCGCCGACCAGCGTGTAGGACGCGAAGTGCATGATGCCGTCCGGTTTATGCCGGCCGAGCGCCTCATCAATGGCCGTCCTATCGGCCAGATCGCCGTGGATGAAAGTCGCGTCCGGATGGACGGCCGCTTTGTGTCCCTGATACAGATTATCAAAGACCACGACCGAAGCGCCTTGCTTAATCAATTGTTCAACAGTAATACTGCCGACATAGCCGGCCCCGCCGGTCACAAATACCTTCATCATCCATCCTGTTTGCAAACTCAATCAATTTGACGATGACATGTCATCACAGTCAAGTAGGGATAATACCTGCGCAAGGTTACGGCACGGCTTACGGGGAAGGCGTGACGAGAGAGTCCAACGCCTCCTGCAGGGTATCGAACACGGGAAACGCAGCCGGCTCTGATTCAGGATGCAGCGCCTCTTGTTTGCGGCCGCGTCCCGTGCGCACCAGAATTGACCGCCCCACCCCCGCGGCTTGCCCCGCCTGAATGTCGGTCAGGGCATCGCCGATCATCACCGAGCTGCCCAGATTAAGGTCAAGCTCTTCCGCCGCCCGCAAGAGCAACCCGGGCAACGGCTTTCGGCAGGAACAGCCCTCATCCGGAGCGTGGGGGCACATGTAAACTGCATCAACGCGCCCGCCTGCCTCGTGAATGACAGCCACCAGGTCATGATTAATAGCGTCGGCCGTCTCCCGGGTGATGATGCCGCGGCCGACGGCCGACTGGTTGGTGACGAGGACTATGCAGTAATCGCTGTTCCGGATGCCGGCCAGGGCCTCAACAGCCTGGGGGAATATTTCGACATCGGCCCAGGAACGCACATATTGGTCGCGATTCTCAATGATGACCCCATCACGGTCGAGGAAGATCGCCGGCCGACTCATAATATTCAAACCAGCGAGCGCTCAGTCCGAATGGGCCATCTCGCGAAGCTCTTTGGTGATCAGGTGCTCCAGCATAAGATGAATATCTTCGACCTGTTCGATGCAGTCGCTGGGCACATGGATATGGATATCGACCATCGAACCCAGCTTCCCCGCGTTAAAGCCGGTCATACCGATGACCACGGCGTCACGCTCATCGGCCAGCTCCACTGCTCTCAGCACATTGGGCGAGTTACCGCTGGTGGAGATGGCAACGACGATATCGCCGGGATTCACCAGGTTAGCCAGCTGGAGGGCGAAGACGTTCTCATACCCGTCATCGTTGCCATAGGCGGAGAGAATCGCCATGTTGTCGGCGAGTCCAATCACCTTATAACCCGGCCAACCGGGCCGGCGAGTATTTTTGGCCAGGTCGCAAACCATATGGCTGGCGGTCGAGGCGCTGCCTCCATTTCCCATGATAAAGACCTGTTGGCCGTCCATCCGGGCTTGATGCAAGACGGTGATCGCCTCCTGAATCGGCCGACGGTCGATCCGATCAAGAACAGCTTTCATCTCGCTGAAATACCATTCAATACCTTCCGATTGATCGATTTTCATCGCGTGCGTCATAATTGATCCTCTATCTCTGATAATCAAAGATCACCTTACTGCCGTCCTGTCCCAGATTAAACGGCAATTCCTGGAGCATGTGCAGACCCTGGCGCAAACGCTCCTGTCTGGCCGGCGGGCAATAGAGCAGCAGAAAACCGCCACCGCCGGCGCCCGCGATTTTTCCCCCCGTGGCCCCCGACTTGAGGGCGAGTTCATAGAGAGCATCAACGTCGGGATTGCTAACCTTGCTGGCCAGTTGTTTCTTGAGCATCCAACTCTGATGCAACAGATCGCCAACGGAATCGACATTTTCCTTGTGGAGCTCGTCGCATGCAGTCCGGGCGATTTGCTTCATCTCCTCCAGAACCGACTCGCGTGAGCGGATATTCTCTTTCTGTTCCGACAAGATTGTGTTAGCCGCGCGCGTGACACCAGTGAAAAAAAGCATCAGATTCTGGTTCAACTGACGCGCGGTAGCGGGAGAAACCTCGATTCGCCTGCTTCGCACCTCGCCGGTGTCGGGCATAAACTCCATAAAGCGCAGACCGCCATAGGCGGCGATATACTGATCCTGGATACCGATCGGTTTACCCAACACATCGATCTCGATATGACAGGCCTCGCTTGCCAATCGCTCTGCCATAATCAATTCCCGTTTCAGCGCATACATGGCGTGCAGCGCGCCGACGGTAACGGTGCTGGATGACCCCAGACCGGAGCCTTCCGATGGAATGTCGCCCATCGTCGTTATTTCGACACCGTGGTCGATACCCGTCAGGCGAAACGCTTCGCGAATCAATTCATGCTGAATCTCGTCTACAGAGTCAACCAGCTCGGTACGGGTCCAACCCACACGCAGCTTGTGGTCGAAGCGCTGCTTGATAGCAACGAAGACATATTTGTCGATGGCGGAAGTCAGGACACAGCCGCCATGCTCAAGATAGTAGCCCGGGAAATCAGTTCCTCCGCCGAACAAACTGGTTCTGAGTGGGGTTTGAACAATAATCATTTTATATAGTCTTGGAACGAATTATATTAGCCAACTGGGAGGTTGTCCCGGACGGGTTGCGTTAATA
>CAZZJN010000016.1:17437-32507 GCA_964654505.1 uncultured Ardenticatenaceae bacterium
AGCCATCACGCAGCAACAGCGCCCCCCGACGACGTTGCCTGGCGAACTGCATTGCCGTCCCTCCTGGCGTCCATTGCCGCCACAGACGCCTCGTTAAGCCGATCCAATCGCTCGAGCATTTCGCCACACAGCCCATCTACCGCCGGGCTGAGCCTGGAGCCACGTCCCTTGCCCACCGACCGGGGATTAACATCTCTGACAATGTCATCTCCCGGATAGGGTTGGCCCAAAAAGGCATAGGTACGACGCATCACCTGGGCCGGGTTCTCCGCCAGATCTTCATAACGGTTGAGCAATACCTTCGGGTTCTTGTCCAGTTCCTGCTCAAAATAAAGTTGCATCCGCGCCCACCAGAACAGGGCGGCCGCGTCGAGCGGGCTTACCTCGGCCGAGCAGTAGCGACGGAGGGTTTCGCGCGTCTCCTCCGAGCTATTTTGCGAGCGCCAATTATCCGGATCATTGTCAAGTAAGGGCTGCAAGTCGCGCATGCCGTTATCCGTGCCGAAGGCCTTCAGGTTTGAGACAGCCACGTCCTGGTAATGTCGATAGGACCACAGCACCCGACACCCCGGAAAGGCGGCCATCAGCTCGTGGGCGCGCTGCGATTCAACCAATGGCTTGAAGACAACCATCGGCACATGGTGACGATCGATTTCCTCCCGCACAGACGGCAGGGGATTCAAGCGAATGTGCCCTACGCTATCGAGCGAAGAAAGTTCACTCGACTCCCGGTAGACCTTCACATTCAAATCACGCTCAAAGACCCAGTACAGCATGCTGGTTCCGGACCGCTGGATGCCCAGGATGGGTACGATTGTCTTGTCCCCCATATATCCCGGCTTCCCCAACTTGTGAAGGGTACTCTTATAGAGCCGAAACACACCAAACGAGACGGTTTGATAATTAATATCCGAGAACTTAAGTCCGTTCATCTAAACCTGTGTCAACGCGACTCGATACTGTCTTTATCTGGAGTCCGACTCGTAGTATGCGTAGCTGCCATTGGGTTCGGCGCGATTGACCACCACTTCCATCGACTTCACGCGGACGTTGGACAGCTGCTGCCGCACCGCCCGCACATCACCGCGTTGAGTCTGCCCCTGGGCGACAACGAGGATCACGTTATCAACAGACGGCGCCAGCACGGCCGCGTCAGCCACAGACAACAGCGCCGGCGTATCCAGAATGATGAAATCGAATGTTTCTTTCAACTGCTCAATCAAGTCGAGCATTCTTTGGGAACCAAGTAATTCGGTAGGGTTCGGCGGCAGTGGGCCGCTGGTAACAATGCGGAGGCGCGGGAACTGGCTATCCTGGATAGTTTCTTCCAGCGTCATCTCCCCGGCCAGGATGTTGGTTAACCCCCGTTTGTTGGTCAATTCAAATAATTTATGAACCGTCGGCAAGCGCAGGTCGCAGTCTACGACGACTACCTCACGGCCACTCTGGGCGATTGTCACCGCCAAATTGCCCGAAACAGTCGACTTGCCCTCGCCTCGCTTGGCGCTGGTCAGCAAGACAACCTGCGTACCACTGGAGCTTGAGGCAAGGATATTGGTTCGCAATCGTCTGAACGATTCCAATTGCGGGTAATGACCGCTGCCCAGTCGGGCGATCGACAGCTCATCCTTCGCCATTGGAACCTGGCCGACTGTCGCCATCTGAGTGGCGTTCTCGATCTGCTCCGTGGTATGGAGGGTCGTATCCAGATTGTCGGCCATGAAAGCCAGGGCGACTCCAATGACCAACCCGGTCGCAAAGCCCAGGGCGATATTGAGCAATGTACGAGGGCTGGACGGCCGTAGAGGTATTCTTGCTTCCTCAACAACCGAAATCGAGTTGGAGCGTACGGTCTCTTCCAGTCGCGCGGACTCATATTGGGAAAGAATAGACGCGTAGATGCCCTCATTCACTTCAACGGCCTGCGCGGCAACGGCCAGGCTCGCCGTGTCTTCCGGAGAGCTTGTCAGTAAATCACTATAGATAGATCGAGCTTCGGCTAACTCGCTGTCGGCCGTGGCCAGTCGTTGGGCCAATATCTCTTGCAAGGACTGGCCGTCCCCACCGCTATAAAAGTCGCGGTTCTGCTGGATCAGGATATTAGCCGCCGTATTGACGATATCCCGCGCGTCCTCAGGATCTGGGGCTTCAGCGATAATTCGGATTAGTTCTGTCCCCGGCACGGATTCAACTGACAGGTCGGGCCATGCTTCCAGACCCAGTTCTTCCTGTATCTGTGAACGAACTGTTTCGCCGGTGATGATACGCGAATACGTGCTCACCAATCGTTCGGTATAGACGATATCAGGGCGCGCGGTCGTGACCGTGCCCGCGCCGATAGTCAGCACGCGGACCGTCGTCGAGGCGGTATATCGCGGGGTCGCCAACAGAGTTAAGACCACCGCGATAGCCGTCCCCAGCAATGTACAGGCCAGGACAAGCCATTTCCTTCTAACCAGAATAGAGATATAACTGCTTAATTCCATACTCGCTTATCCTTTAATCCATTCCCTTGGTATGACTGTTCAGGGATGAGAATACCCGGATTCGGTTACGAACTACCTTTCGGCCGGCATCCGGTAGTACCAGCCCGGTTGCCACGACAGCATGCAAAGGGCTAAGCCCATTTTAATCGAAAGTCATCCGATTTGTGTCGATTTATCGTGAAATATAAATCATCTTTAGGCAGACATCCCGGTGGCCGAGTTGTTTTGCAGGGTCCCGGCGCGAAGTATCGATTGATAAGCGGCTATAGTCTGCTCGTAATGGGCCACAGGGCCGTTGATTTCCTGTGTTTGTTTGCGCCCGGCGCGGCCCATCTCAAGCGCTTCGGAGCGGTTATCCAGCAAGCGCTGCATCTGCTCCGCCAGGCCGGCGGCATCGCCCGGCTCAAACAAAAGCCCATTGATACCATGATTGATTTCCTCGGGAATGCCACCAATTCGGGAACCAATTACCGGCGTGCCGCAGGCAAAGGATTCGATGACGGTCATCGGATAATTCTCATACCCTTCCGACGCTATCACGGTGAAGATGGCTCGCTGGACAAGTTTAGCCAGGTCGGCCGTATTCAGATGTCCCACAAACCTCACGTTTGTCAGGTTATTATCCTTCACAAACTGATGCAATTCAGGTTCCAGTTCACCCGTGCCGGCAATGACCAGCTCGGCATCGGTTTTCACCCGACGCACCGCCTCCAACAGGGTGAGAACCCCCTTCATGCGCACAAGGCGCCCGGCAAAGACAAAGTAATTATCCGCTTCATAGACGGGTTGAAAGCTGTCCGGGCGAATAAAGTTTGGGATGACCGTGAGCGGCTTGCGAACGCCATGCTCAACGACTTTGTCGGCCAGGAACCGGCTGGGCGAGATGAACAGATCGACGTTTGGCTCATACAGTCGAAAGGCTTCGTGAAAATACATCTCCACGGAGGCCAGCAAACTGGCGCTGAGCGAGCCGCGCTTGCAACGATAGCGGGTCATGTTGTAATACTTGCCACCTTTGCAGGCCTCGCAAATATGGCCGTGTGACACAAAAGAGGTGTTCGGGCAGACGATTTTGTAATCATGCAGCGTCTGAACCACCGGCAATCCGGCGGCCTTCATCGCCGGCAGGATGGAGGTTGACATTTCGTGGATAAAGCCGTGGATGTGGACGATATCCGGCTTCACCTTCTCGATCAACGCCTCGATCTTCCGCCGCGCTTCTCGTGAATACAGGACGCGCTCGACCACCCGCAACTTCGCGCCCGCCCCGGACTTGCCCATCTCGCTTGGGAAGTCAATATTGCTCACAAAATAATCACTGAATTCGGAGGGGATATTCAATGGATGATCCATGCAGAAAGGGACAACCTCGTGACCGTGACTGCGGAGCAGGTCGGAGAGATCGAAGAAACACCGTTCGCCACCCCCTCGCATATAGTGAAAACTGTTGACCATCAGAATCTTCATATCGTTCCTGTTATCTTATAGCGAAGCCATGCACCGACAACGCAAACTCATCCGGCACGCCACCGATGATCGGCAACATTTGTGGGTGCTTTTGGTATAAATCACTCAAATTTGCGATCCCGGCCATGCACGACCTTTTGGTGTATTGTCTTTTGTAACCTGCCGGTTGAATGAGGAATCGCCTAAAGCAAAGCCTCGTAGAGCGCTTCATATTGGTCGATCACAAGCGGCCACTGAAATTGCTCGCGCACGACTTTCTCAGCTTGCGCTGCCAAATCACGCATCTCTTCCGGGTGGCTCAAGGCCCAAATCATCTTTTCCCGCAGGTCATCCACATCGCCCGATTTAAAGAATAAAGCTTCCTCCGGCAGAACAGCCCGATTTTCAGGCAGATCGCTGGCAATTAGAGGCGTTTTTAGGGCAGCCACCTCCAGGAGGGTAGCGGCCATAGCCTCATAGGTTGTCGGAAACAGAAAGAGTCGCGCCATCTGGACCAACGCAAAGAGCAGCCCCTTATCGGACACAAAGCCCCCAAATCGCACGCGGTCGTCTGCCAATGACAGAAGAAGTTGGTGATAATCCGGATCGAAGGCCGGATCACCCAGAACGAGTACCGGGAGATCACTATCGATCTTCTGCATCGCCTGGAGAACATAATGGCATCCCTTGCGAGGAATATTACGACCGGCAGTGAAGATCATATATTGACCCGGCTCCAGATTATGCTCGGCCAGGAAATCACTGGCCTCCTTGAACTTGAGTTCCGGCAGCTGGATACCGATCGGCAGGTACTTTACTTCCCGTTTATAATTCTTTTCCAGAAATTCTGCGTCCGGCAGCGAAACACTCGTGCGAATGTTGGCGAGATGCATAAAAGGGTATTCACACGCCTTGAAGAAGTATTTCCCCCTACCCCACTGGCCATACTCATCGGGGACCAGACTGGTCAGGCCATGGGACGTCGCCACCACTTTATAGCGTAACCGCAACAGCGGTAATACGAAGCTCGTCTCCACGCTATGGATATTGATGACGTCATAATCCCCAAGGAAGAGTGCGTGCAACGCGGCCGAGAGGAATGTAGTCGTAGCCCGGGTGAACTTGCCCGGAATACTTGGAACACGAATTAGACGGACGCCGGGAACAACCGTCCCCTCAGGCACTTCTTTATCGCTGACATATACGGTTGGCTCGAATCGCTCGTGATCGAAGGAGGTAGCTATCTTTTGTACTACGGCATCGACGCCCGCCTTGGCAGGCAATGCTTTGACCCCGATGAAGGCGATCTTTTTTTTCTTCATGTAATTCTCCGACAGCATGTCTCGGAGTCAATAGATATGGATCCGAACAAGGCTTGCTGTCGCCACACTAATCAGCGTATACACGCCGGCTCCAGCCTACCTGATTATAGGTTCGACGGCTTACGATAAAACTAAAGAGAACGGAATAATTGGTCGATGCGGCGGACTTCGGGATATCGGCTCAAACGCGGATCATCATGCCGCCGTGGCAAAGTCGGTGCTGTTGAGGCTATGTGGTTGCCTGTCGACTATCGCTGTGAAAGGTCGGTTAGCGAGCGAGTGGATGGGCGTGGCAGGTTATGTGCCTGACGAAAAATATAGCCGATAGCCACACAGTATAAAATAGCCATAACCCCGGAAGATGTCAGGCCGGTATAGAATAGCCACAACGGCCAGGAGGACGTGTAGACGATCAAGCCAAGGATAAGCGAGCGCTGGTACGGATCGCTAAATCGACGCATAAACCGGAACAATTGCATATTAATCCAGATAGCTATCAACAGGAATACCACCAACCCGACCACGCCATACTCCTGTATCCAGGTACCCAATCCCGAACTCAAAACAACGTCGCCATATATATCGTTCTGAAGTTTGACTCCGCCGACGCCCAGCAGGGAACTGCTGGATCGGCTGCCCAGGCCATAACCAAACATAGCGGTAGGTATATCGCGCTGGATTTGCTGCCAGCTATAGATAATGGACTGGCCGCGGCCCAAATAGTATCCCCCGGTAAACGGGTTTATTTCAACAGAAAATAAATATCTGTCCAATATGTAGTCATCCTGCAGATATTGATCAAGTGTCGGTTGATCAATCTCAACCAGGAAATAGTTGGTAATAGGAATAAAGGCTGTTCCCATCACAAAAAAGAGGATGAGAAAAACAAAAAACTGGCGAATTTTCCCGGCAAATGTAAGCTGGATGGCCCCGGCGATGATGAGCATCACCACCACGCCAATTAAATAGAACTTCGTGGCGCTTAACACGCTGCCCAGTAAGCCGAGCGCCAGGGCAAATATCATGTATTTTACGTCGCGCGTCGCCAGCCAGTGGCCGATCATCACGCTATTGACTATAAAAACCATCATGATAAATTTCGCCACGCCGATAGCGCCAAACGTCCCCGCCATATTGTCATTAATCTCGTAGCCGATGGCATACATGACGATCTGCACACCCACCTGAAACGCCAGGAGCACCAAACAAAATCTGATAAACCACTTGGCGAAATCCTTCGGGTTATCCATGGTCAGATAGGCAAACAGGCCAATGAGCGGATACCGGAACATCTGGTACCATCCCCAGCCAAAGGCAAAGATCGATTGGCCATCAACCAGGGACACAAGGCCCCAGATTAAGGTGATGCCTAAAATGATCGGCACGCCCTTGGGAATCCAGTCCTCTTTCAACATGGTCGCAAAGGCGGCCAACAGAATAAGCCCGGCAAACCCGTGTACGGTAAGTTCCACGATCTTCGGCATCCCGAGAGGCCACCTGAGGAACGGCACAAACAGTTCAGCCAGAAACAGGAGCGCCAACAGGCGAAACCACCATTCGCCCAGCCAGGGGTACTTCGGTTCCGCTCGTTCTTTTGTCGGTGTGACCACTATCCTTGGATAGTGGCTGTCTTGCTCGACCATATTTCTCATGACGGGGAATGGGGGACACACGCATTGTGTATCGCCCATTCCCAGCGTACCATAACTGACTAGTCGGCCGCTACCGCCTCAGGCAAGTTTTCATGTTCCGCCATGAACTCGCGGATGGCGTTAGCGACATAGGCTACCTTCTCGTCGTCCAGCTCGGGGAATATCGGCAGGGAAAGGATCTCGTCGGCATACGCCTCCGTCACCGGGAAGTCCCCGCGTTTATAGCCCAATTCGACGTAGGCCGGCTGCAGGTGAATGGGGATCGGATAATGCAGGCCGGTGGCAATTCCCGCTTCCTTCAAGCGATCCATCAATGCCTCGCGCCCTCCGGACACCCGGACTACAAAGAGGTGGAAGATATGCTCGGCATAATCGGCCGTCTCCGGCGCGACGATTGGCAGCCCGGCCAGCATCTCCGCGTAGGTGGCGGCGGCTCGCCGACGGCTGGCGTTCCAGCCATCAAGATATGGCAGTTTTACCCTGAGTACCGCCGCCTGAATCGTATCCAGGCGATGATTATAGCCCTTCACCTCGTGATAATACTTCACCTTCTGGCCGATATTACGCAGCAACCGGATTTTCTCGGCAATGGCGGCGTCGTTCGTGGTCACCGCCCCGCCGTCACCATAGGCCCCCAGATTCTTGCCGGGATAGAAGCTAAACGCGGCGGCATCACCCAGGCTTCCGGCCCGGCGACCTTTGTATCGCGCGCCACTGGCCTGAGCCGCGTCTTCAAAAACGAGCAGGCCGTGCTTGCGGGCGATACCAACAATGGCATCCATATCGGCCGCCTGACCATAGAGATGCACCGGCATGATGGCCTTCGTTCGCGGCGTGATGGCCGCTTCGATCTTCGACGCGTCGATGTTGTAGGTCTGCGGGTCACAGTCGACCAGTACCGGTGTCGCTCCGGTGTTGGATATCGCCAGCGTTGTGGCGATGAACGTATTGGCGGCGGTGATGACCTCATCGCCTGGGCCAATATCATAAGCCCGGATCATAAGCTCCAGCGCCGAATAGCCGGAATCGACACCGACGCAGTGCTCTACATGGCAATATTCGGCGAATTCACGCTCGAACTCGGTTACGGCGCCTCCCAGCACGAAGTCACCGCGCTGCATGACTGCCAGCACAGCCGGATCAACTTCGTCTTTCAACTGGCGATATTGTGCTTTCAGATCGACAAATGGAATTTCCATGTGATACCTTACCTTGTCTGCTTGTATTGTTTGACTCGTCACGTGGTCCTAAATTCCGATAGGGCGTCACAACCTAACCGGCTTCCGACCTGACGGCACGCAGGCTAATGTGACTCCACGCCCATCGGACCCACCTCGGAACGGGAATACCCATGATGGCTCAACCCATAGGCAAGCGCTGCCTTTAGCTTGGCAGCATTAGCCGCATAGGTCCAATCGTGAACATCCGCTTGTGCTTCTCGCCCTAATTCTTCAAGTTTGGCGCGGTCGGTCCAAATCCGGCGCAAGGCGGCCGTGAGAGATTCCTCAGATACGTCAGCAACCCAGAAAGCATATTGGCCGTCGCCGACAACGTCGGTATGGCACTTATTGCTGGTTGCCAGAATGGGCAATCCGGCGGCCATGTATTCCAACAGCTTAATGGGGCTGGAGGCCTCATATTTAACATCATCGACATCAGGCAGAGAAGTGACGCCAATATGAAACTGAGCCAACAGATGAGGAATCTCTGCGTGGGGAACAGGCTTTTCAGCACGCACAGCGCCACCGCTCTCGGCGGTGATCGCATCTATGTCTGCCTTCAAAGAGCCATGGCCATAAAGACTGAATGTGAAAGGCACACCCTCGGTATTTATCTGTGAAACCGCCCGACAAAGAGGCAACAGGTTACGTTTGGAGGAAAAAACACCGATGTAAATGAGCCGAATCGCTTCATCATCATAAGGCCAATGACGAGCCTTCAAAGCGCCAATGAAGCGTTCGGCATCAACTCCCGAAGGCCAAATGCCCCAGAGCTGGTTTTCGGGTATCTGTACAAGCTTGGCCATTTCGGGAGTAATCGCGGTCTGGCCGTCGGCAAAACGCTCCACCAGCCACCTGGTCAACCGATACCAGGCCATTCGCAACCGCATCTTGTAACTGTTGTTGATGTCGGGTATGTCGCGCGTATCCATGACCAATCGCGGGCGGTCAGAGCCTAATAATCGAAGTGGCAGTAACCAAATAGCTGCCATTTGATGAAAAAGAACGACATCAAGGGAGCGCCGGCGAGCGATTAACAAACGCAGCACGCGAAGGTAATACACCACTTGGCCAAAGAAGTATATCGATGGTCGAGTGATATGAATGGTTTCTACGCCTTGATAGACCTGTCTGCCGGATGGCCGGCCGTCGATGATGAGGGTGACGTCCACACCCTGGCGACGCAACTCCCGCGTGGTGTCAATCCAGGTGGTCGCATCAAGGGTGTTGGCGGACACGGTGGACACCCAAGCCAGGCGGATGCGATCGTCGGCCGAATATTTCTTTTCCATCGTGTTGAACAAGAACCGCTTAATGCGAGCCGCAGTTGTGCCTCAGTCCATTGACATAAGCCTTCTCGCCGAGGTGCAACGGACAGTCGATCTCATCGACCGTCGTCACCACGCGAGCGGGATTGCCGTAGACGACCGCGTGCGGCGGCACATCCTTCGTGACGACCGCGCCCGCGCCAACCAGGGCGTACTCCCCGATGACCACCCGGGGCAGAATGGTCACGTTGACGCCGATGCGCGCACCGCGCTTGATGGTCGGCCCACCGGCATGCGTGCATTCGGCGCATAGCGGCCGCATATCGTTGGCGACGCTGACCCCCGGCGCGAGAAAGGCATCGTCCTCGATCGTGGTGAACTGGGCGACATAGACGTTGCTATGGATCTTGACGTTATTGCCGATGCGGCAACCATAGTCGATGACTGAATTACTCCAGATACCGACGTTGTCGCCGATGACGTTTTCCTCGCGGATGACGACGTTATGTCCGGTCTGCAAGCCACGGCCGATCGTCGTGCCGGCATAGATGATCGTGCCGGAGCGAACGTTGGCCCCGCCGCCGATGCGCAGGGTTTGGTCGGCGATAGCGCGACCGGTGGGATACCCCAGTGACACGCCCTCATCGATCGTGCCGGGTTCCTCCAGCAGCACATACTTGGCGATATCAGGCATTGGCCGGCTTCCTGGTGCGCTTGATCTCGGCCGCATCGCCGTGTCCGTTTTGATTGAGGAACACTGTGTTCCCCCCGTTCTTCATCGACCGTTGCGCCGCTTCAACGATCTGGACGACGCGCATACCGTTCAGACCATCCGTCTGCGGTTGCTCGCCTTTGTTGATGCAGTCGAGGAAATGTTGGCATTGAACGCGAAGCGGCTCTTCAAAGCGGATGTAGGGGATAATCACATCGCCATAATGATAGGCGAAGCTGAACTCACCAAAAGTATCCGTGTGCCGGATGGCCTTCACGCCCTTGTCATAGATCTTGACTTTCTCCAGCGGTTCAACGTCGTCATAGATAACCATCTTCTCGCTGCCGACGACGGTGATGCGCCGTTGCTTCGACGGATCGAGCCAGCTGGAGCGGATATGGGCCATGATGTTATTGGGGAACATGAGGGTGGTATAGGCCACATCCTCAATGCCTTCCTGCACGCATGACGAGCCGTGGGTGTTGACGGATATGGGGTCGGCATCCAGCAGATAGCGCAAAATAGAGATATCATGCGGGGCCAGGTCCCAAACGACATTGGCCTTCGTCTGAAACAGGCCAAGGCTGGCGCGGATGGCATCGATGTAATAGATGTCGCCCAGTTCGCCGTCCTGAATCATCTGTTTGATGGCGCGAACGGCCGAGTTATATTCAAACGTGTGGCCAACCATCAAACGAACATCGTTTTCACGGGCCACCTGGATCAGCTGCCCGGCGTCTTCGCTGTTGAGCGTAATCGGTTTCTCCACAAGCACGTGCAGGCCGTGCTCCATGCAATCGCGCGCAATTGCGTAGTGCGTTGCCGGCGGAGTGGCAACAACCACGGCATCCAGGTTCAGTTCAAACAGGTCGCGATAATCTCGCGTCGCGACCTCGATTTGCGGGAAGCGTTGCGCCACGCGATTGAGCGATTCCTGCTGCAGATCAGAAATGGCGATCACTTGAGCGCCGGGGATCTCGATGAAGTTTCGAATTAGATTAGGGCCCCAATAGCCACAGCCAATGGCGCCGATACGGAGGTCGGTCATATTAGCGAGCACCTCGTGCCTTGACGACGGCCAAAACCGTCATGAGTATGATTTTGATATCCAGCCACAAAGATTGTTGCCGGATATATTCTACATCCAAACGCACCATTTCCTCGAAATTGGTGGCGCTGCGACCCTTCACTTGCCACCATCCGGTGATTCCCGGCACGGTGCGCAGCCGGTCGTGATGGTGATACTGATACAGGTCGACTTCATAGGGGATGGGCGGCCGCGGGCCTACGAGGCTCATGTGCCCCATCATCACATTCCAGAATTGTGGCAATTCATCCAGGCTGGTCTTGCGCAGGAAGCTGCCAATCGGCGTGACGCGCGGATCCTTCACCAACTTGTACTTGACTTCCTCGGTCTTCGGAGCCGATTGCAGTTCGGCCATCCGCGCCTCGTCGCCCGCGATATAGGCCTCGATGAATTGGCGATGGAGGGTCGACTTCGCATCCATTCGCATGGTGCGAAACTTGTAGATAGTGAAGGGCACTTCTTCCCAATAGACCTGACCGTTGCGGATACGCCGCTTGGCGGTCACCCGCTCCTGCTTAAAGATCGCCGGGCCGGGGGAGTCCCACTTGATCAGCAGGGCGATAAAGGCCATCAACGGCAGCAGGAAGATCATCGACAGCGTGACGATGACCAAATCCATCGCTCGTTTGGCGATAAAATAAAATGAGTGGGCATCGGCATTTTGGGCATCAATCGCCGGACCCATTGACCATTGTAAAACCTTTTGCTCTTCCATCTCGCTCAGTTTCCTCTCGTCCATTAGGTCGTCCATTGATATCAGGATAATGGCCGAGTTTTCCGCACCATAAATTCTTTTTACCAATCAAAGCTTACAATTTGGCTAACGATCTGGAAAAGGTCAGGTTTATTTAATTCCGGTTATCTCACAACTTCCGGCTGGGTTGAATGAGAATTATCGGGCTTTACGGATTAAAAGGATTTCATCCCCAAGCAAACGGATTCAGGAAGCCAAATCACGGGGTTTGTAGCGAATTACCCTTACGGATATGCTGTCGGCGGCACGGTTGGCGGCGGCTCGGCCGTCGGTGGCTCCGGGGTTGACACCGGCAACGTCGCCGGGGCCGGCACGGTCATCGTCGCCGTCGGCGTTTCGGTGATCGTCGGCGTCGCCGTGGGCGTCTCCGTCGAGGTCGCGGTCGGCGTCACCGTGGGCGTCTCTGTGGCGGTGGCTGTCGGCGTAGGCGTCGCCGGCTGCAAGTTGAACACCGTGCGCCCCTCTTGTTGCACCGGGTCGAACTCCGGCGTGAACGGATTATCCGGGCCGAAAACGATGACGCGGATCGTCACCAGGCCGCTATAGTCGACCAACGAAGCGTTCCAGACCGCCAACAAGCCGTCCTGAATCGACTCGCCTCGCCGCTCCTGAACCATCCCCCACCCGCCCGGGTTCTGCCCCAGGCCGAACTCCACCTGATAGCCCTGATAGTTTGGCCCCAGGGCCGTGCCCCAGATCTCGATGGCCGCGCGGTCGAGGGCGTCATTTTCGTTGCGTGGCCGAATGATCTCCGCTCGCGGTCGTGGCGTGTTGCCGTCGCAGGCCTGGCTCGGCGGCGAGATCGTCGCTGAACCCTGCCCTGCCGCTGCCGCCCACTGCTGCCCGGCGGCCGTCGTTTGCATCCAGTTTGTGGCCAGGGCGCGCTCTCGCTCCAGCACATCCGGGTTGCCGTTGACCGGCACACCGCCGCCGAACGTGCCCTCATAGACGGCTTCGGTACACGCCGGATTGGCTTGCAGCCCTGTCCACAGATCGATGGCCATGCGCGTGACGCCCATCGAGGCGCTTTGTGGCGGCTGGTCGGCAGCGAACGACTCGATGCCACGAACGACGCAGGTCGACGTGGCGTCGACGGCGACGCCGGTGTCGGCGCAGATCTCGCGGTCGACAATACCCGGCGGCCGCGCGAAACCCAACGCCTCGCGACCGGCCAGATAGGAGGTCATGAACCGGTTCCAGATGGGCGCGGCCAGCCGATAGCCCGACTGCCCCGCGCCGATAGGCCGGTTATCGGTGTTGCCCACCCAGACCGTGGCCAGCACCTGCGGCGCGTAACCGACCGTCCAGCCGTCGCGCACATCGTCGGCCGAGGTGCCGCTCGTGCCCGTCTTGACCGCCACCTGGTAGCCGGGGATATCCAGCAGGTTGTTCGGGCCGAACTCTTCCAGCCGGGCGTTGTTATCGCTGAGGATGCTGCTCAGCAAAAAGGCGTGCTCCGGTCGCACGGCCTGGGGCGCGGTGGCCGCCGGCGACAGGTTATCGTAGAGAACGTTGCCGTTGCGATCTTCGATGCGGGTGATGGCATAGGGCGCGATATAGCGGCCGTCGTTGGCCAGCGCGCCGAATGCCCCGGCCATCTGCAGCGGCGGCAGCTCGCCCGCCCCCAGAGCCAACGACAGCCCGTGGCTGCGCGGCTGTCCCGTCTCCAGGCAGCCGTCATCCTGCAGGCTGGTCATGCCGACCTTCTGCATGTTATTGATGAAATTGCAAACGCCGACGAACTCCATCGCCTTGACGGCCGGGATATTATAGGAGTTACCCAATGCCGGCCGGATGCGCACCGGGCCGTGGAACTCGTCGTCGTAATTCTTGGGGATGTAGGGCGGATTGGCTCCGTCGGGAAACTCCGTCTGCACATCCCACAACAGCGTCGCCGGCGTCCAGCCTCGCTCGAATGCCGACAGATAGACCAGCGGCTTGATGGCCGAGCCGGCCTGACGCGGGGCCAGGGCCATGTTGACCTGGCCACTGATGGCCTCGTTGTTGAAGTCGGCGCTGCCGACCATGGCCAATATCTCGCCTGTCTGCGGCTGCAGGACGACGAGCGCGGCGTTGTTGGCCCCGCCGGAAGCCAGCAGATCGCGATGGGCGGCCACGGCCTCCTCGGCCAACTGCTGCGCCCCGGGGTCCAGCGTCGTGCGAATGCTCAACCCGCCGCGATAGATCGACTGCGCCCCCAGCAACTCTTCTGCCTGTTGCAGCACAGTGAAGGTGAAATGCGGGTGACGAATGGTGACTTGCGGCCGCTCCAGACTGTTGACGCGGGCGGCCATATCGTCTAATGCCGCCTGGGCATCCTCAAGGGTGATATGACCATTGGCCACCATCAGGCTGAGCACCTCGCGCTGGCGGCCGAGCGCTTTGTCAGGCGCGGTGTAGGGGTCCCACAGCGCCGGAGCCTGGGGCAGCCCGGCCAGCAACGACGCCTCCGACAGCGTCAGATCAGCGGCCGATTTGTTGAAGAAAGTGTTGGCCGCGGCCTCGATCCCGTAAGCCAGACTGCCGTAGTAGATCTCGTTCAGGTACAGCTCCAGGATTTCATCCTTGCTGTAGGTACGGGAGATTTCAGCCGCCAGGATGATCTCGCGCACTTTGCGCCGGTAGGTGCGTTCGTTGCGCTCGTCCTCGTCCAGCAACGTCGCCCGGACGAGCTGCTGGGTGATGGTGCTTGTTCCGGCGACGACTTCCTGATCGCGCGCGGCCATGACAACGGCGCGCACGAGGCCGATGACGTCGAAGCCGGGATTCTCATAGAAGCGCTGATCCTCGGTGTCGATGGTCGCCTGGATGAGCCAGGACGAGATGTGGCTTAGAGGCACATAGGTGCGATTGCCGGTGCTGGGATCGGCCATGGCGTAGAGCAACTGACCGTCGCGATCGTAGATGCGGGCTGTCTCGAAGGTGCTGGCCCGGTTACGCAACTCCGACGGCCGCGGCAAATCGCGAGCGACAACGCTGTAGATGATGGCCGCGCCGGATGCCACCAGCAACGCGCCGACGAAGACCGCCAGCAGCGTGATGAGGAAACCGCGAAAGATGCGCCCGATGGTCATCGGCCGCCGGGCCTTGGTGTGGACGGGCGGGGGCGCGGTCTGCGAGGAC
>CAZZJN010000016.1:32607-33889 GCA_964654505.1 uncultured Ardenticatenaceae bacterium
TCGTCGGCCGGGATATCCGTCGCCGACGGCCGGATTGGCGGATTGGAAACCACCAGCGGCGGCAACTGCACCGTCTGGACTTCCGGCGGCAGGGGAGGCGTCTCTCGGCCTTGCTCCTCCGCCTGTTCCGCCATCAGGTCGAGCAGCGAAATGGTTTCCGGCTCTTCGGGCGGGTTCTCCGGTTTTTGGTACGGTTGCAGAGGGGAAGAGCGCTGCCCTTCGCCGGTGGATTCCTGCTCCGATTTACGGTCCTTATCGTCTTGCATACACGTACTTGACGCAGGTTAATGCCATTGGGTTCCTGACGCGCCGGCCGCGGCCGCTCGCCGTTTACCCCCTGGTCTTGACCAGCATCACCCAGTTGCCCCGCTGCACGGCCGCGCCGTCCTGATTGACGACGGTGTGTTTCATCGTCACATTGCCGCCCTTCAGTCGCGGCAGGGCCTTCGTCTCGACGATCTCGATCTCCACGTGAACGGTATCGCCGATGAAAACGGGCAGGCTGAACTTGCAATCCAGCTCGCGGAAAGCCAGAACCGTGCCCTCGATGACGCCCGACTGCACCGCCAGACCGGTGGCGATGGACTGTACCAGCAGCCCGTGGGCCACGCGCTTGCCGAAGGTATCGGCCGCTGCATGGACGGCGTTGGTGTGGATCTGGTTGAAGTCGCCCGACAACCCGGCGAAACCGACGATGTCAGCCTCGGTGATCGTCCGCCCGGCCGTGCGCAGCCGCGTGCCGACGGTGAAGTCCTCAAAGTACAGTCCCTTGGGCTGGTAGACAAGCTCGGTCATGGATTCCTCATTGATAATAACAGTAGAAATCAGATGAATGGCACGAATGGCGCAGTTGATTACTCCGTCGCAGCAGCTAATTTTTCCGCCTCATCGGCCAGGATCAGCGCGTCGATAAACGGATCGAGATCGCCGTCCATGACCACCGGCAGATTATAGCTGGTGAAGCCGACGCGGTGGTCAGTGACGCGCGACTGCGGATAATTATAGGTGCGTATCTTCTCGCTGCGATCGCCGCTGCCCACTTGCGCCTTGCGATCGGCGGCGGCGGCCGAACTCTGTTTGGACTGCTCCATCTCTTCCAGCCGGGCCTGAATGATGGCCAGAGCCACCTGCTTGTTCTGGCTCAGGCTGCGCTCGGACTGAATCTTGACGAACATGCCGGTCGGCTTGTGAACCACACGCGCGGCCGTGGCGTTCTTCTGCATATGCTGGCCGCCGGGACCGGACGAAAACTCGGCCGTGATCTGCAAATCCTTCTCGTCGA
>CAZZJN010000017.1:0-31869 GCA_964654505.1 uncultured Ardenticatenaceae bacterium
TAGGACATTAATTTGTTTACGTACAATAACAAGTAACCTTGTCTACAAGTTAACATAATCAACCCACCGAAGGAGTACGTGAATATGAGAGATTTTGAACCATCTCGCCGAACGAGCGGTCATATCCGGCCGTTGGCCATCGGCCTTGTGCTGATGTTGCTGATGGCGTTTATCGTGGCCCCGGCCCCGGCGCAAGGGCAGACCGGCAGTGACCAGCCCACCGACGCCGAACTGGCGGCCAAACTGAAGCCGGTCATCGTGAACGAAACGCGGGTCGGCGATGCCGTCAATATAACGGTCGATTTACCCATCGGCGCCGATACCTTCACGACGTCGGGCCGGCCGACCACGAACTGGTCCCTTGACCAGAATATGCGCGTCGGCTTCAACCAGACGAACGGCAACAACGCGCAGCGCATGTTTATGTTCTTCGATGTCAGCAGCATCCCCGCCAACGCCACGATCCAGACGGCCGAATTGCGCGTCTTCATGAACGGCTTTTCGCCCAACGGCGACCAGCCTATGGGCTTATTGGCGCGCTTTCTGACCTCGCCCTGGGATGCGTCCATTTTGACATGGAACAATTTCAACCCCAGCTGGGGCGCGGAGATCGGCATCGCCGAGGTTCCGGCGACGACCGGCTGGGTGCGGGCTTTCATCACCGAGCCGGTGGCCGAGTGGGTCTCGGGTGCGCGGGCCAATCACGGGTTCATGGTCATGGGTGACGAGACGCCGCAACAGCGCGAGCGCGTTTTCACCACCATCAACGCCAACAATGCCAATTTCCCCCGCCTCAGGGTCACCTATCAAATCGACACCATCCCGCCCACGTCCAGCGTCACGGCCTTGCCGCAATGGTCGCCGGGCACCTTCACTGTCCGCTGGACAGGGCAGGACAATCCGGGCGGCAGCGGCATTCGCCATTATGACGTCCAGGTCCGCACCAATGGCGGCGCCTGGCAGGCCTGGCAGACGGCGACGACGCAAACGTCGGCCAGTTTCACCGGCAGCAACGGCAATTTGCATGAGTTCCGCGTGCGCGCCGTCGACTTAGCCAACAACATCGAGGCTTTCCCCGGAGCGCCGGAGACGGGTACGACGGTCGACACCGTGCCCCCCAACGCCACGGCCAACGCCCTGCCGCCCTACACCTTCGCCAACACGTTTAACGTCACCTGGGGCGGAACCGACACGGGCAGCGGCCCCAACGGCGGCAGCGGCATCGCCCACTTCGACGTCCAGTTCCAGCTGAACGGCGGGGCATGGACACCCTTCCTTGTCACGACCACGGCGACGATGGGAACCGTGACCAACGCCTTCGCCGGCCAGGTGTATGGTTTCCGCGCACGCGCCGTCGATCGGGTGGGCAATATCCAGACGTTCTCCAGCAACCCGCAAGCGCAGACGACCATCTCGCTGGGCGATCCGGTGGCCTTCATCACGCCTTTCAACCCGCCGGTCACCTTGCAAAACACCTTCAACGTGCAATGGCAAGGCGAAGCCGCGCCGGGGGCGAGCATCGTGGCCTATGACGTGCAGTTCAGCTTCAACGGCGGCCCCTGGCAAGCCTGGCTGAACAACGTCGGCGGCACGAGCGCGCAATTCACGGCCGCGCAAGGGGACGGCGTCTATGCCTTCCAGGTGCGGGCGCGCGATAACGCCGGCCGCACGGGAACCTTCCACGGCGGCCCGGCCAGTAACATCGCCGTCGATACCGTGGCCCCCCACATCACCGTCCAGGCCTACCAGCCTGCTGCCTTCGACAATTAACGTCCTTTGAGGCCGGGCGCTCAACCGAGCGCCCGGTTTTTTTTTATTTATTGGTGGAGACGGGAACTTTTATTTCCTTGATGGCGTCATACAAGGTGAGCGCCTGTGATGGCGCCGCTGCGCCTCGTTTGGGGCGCGAGCAACAAATCGGAATGTCTGAGGAAATATCATGAAGAAGCTAGTTTTGTTAATGACCATTCTGTCGTCCATGGCGATTGCCCTGGTTGCCTGCGCCCCCACCGGCGGCGAGCCGGAAGCCGGGCCGATGGAATCCACCAGCCAACCGGCCGTGGAGGCCGGCAAGGCGGAGAGTAATGAAGTGATGAATGTTCAGGGGTTGGAAGGTGTGCGCTGGGCGCTTGTGTCCTATCGCAACGCGGCCGGGGAACTGGTCGACATTTTGGCCGACACGGAGCCGACGGCCGAGTTTGGCCCGGATGGGCAGATGAGCGGCAACAGCGGGTGCAACTCCTACTTCGCCACCTACACTGTTGACGGCGAAAGCCTGACCATCGGTCAGGCCGGGTCAACCTTGATGGCTTGCGAGCCGGCGGAGCGCATGCAGCAGGAGGCCGATTTTCTGGCCGCGCTGCAATTGACGGCCTCTTATGTGGTCAGTGGCGACCGGCTGGAGATCTATGACGCCGACGGCGCGACGCTGGCGGTCTTCCAGGCCACCCAGGCGGCGGGTCTGGTCGGCACCGAATGGACGGCCTCGATGGTCAACAACGGCAAGGAAGCGGTCACCAACGTCCTTGATGGGACGACCATCACCGCCAACTTCACCGAGGACGGCAAGCTGAACGGCTCGGCCGGCTGCAACAACTATATGACCGGCTACACGCTCGACGGCCAAAATATCACCATTGAGCCGCCGGCGACGACCCGCAAGCTTTGCCCCGAGCCGGAAGGCGTTATGGAGCAGGAAGCGGCTTTCACCGTCATGCTGGCCAAGGCCGCGACCTACAGCATCAGCGGCAACGTCCTGGAGCTGCGCACGGCCGAGGGCGCGCTGATCGTATCCTTCACGGCCGCGAACTAGACCGGACCGCAACCGCCGGACGGCGGTAACGCGGGACGCCATATCAGGGCGCGACGGCAGATTTTTGAATCTGCGTCGCGCCTTTTCGTTTATTTCGTCCGGGCAAGGCGCTGAAGTATTTGACAGCCATCGCGAATCGGCCACAATTTGGGCAAACTTCCGGCCGGTTGCGGCCGCACAGCGAGGGATATTGCATGTCAGTTAAACCCGATCACTGGATTCGACGGATGGCGCAGGAGAGGCGGATGATCGAGCCGTTTGTCGACGGGCAAATTCGCGACGGCGTCATTTCCTATGGCCTGTCATCCTATGGTTATGACGTTCGCGTCGGTAACGATTTCAAGATATTCACCAACGTTCACTCGGCCATTGTCGATCCCAAGAACTTCAACCCCCAATCTTTCGTCGATCATCATGGCGATGCCTGTGTCATCCCGCCCAACTCGTTTGTGCTGGCCCAGACCGTTGAGTATTTCCGCATCCCGCGCGACGTCATCACCATTTGCCTGGGCAAAAGCACCTATGCCCGCTGCGGCCTCATCGTGAATGTAACGCCGTTCGAGCCGGAGTGGGAGGGCTACGTCACCCTGGAGATATCCAACACGACCCCGCTCCCGGCGCGTATCTATGCCAACGAAGGCATCGCCCAGGTGCTGTTCTTCCAGGCGAATGAGGTTTGCGAGGTGTCCTATGCCGATCGCAAGGGGAAGTATCAGTTCCAGCAGAGCATCGTCCTGCCGCAGATATAGGCTGAAAAGCCGGTTTGATCGGCCTAAAAATCCGGCTATACTCTGTCCTGTTGATAAAACATCAATTGTTTTCGTTGAATCGATTAGCAAGGAGTAATTTTTCATGACATCTGAAGCAGCATTTGGCGAGCAGAAAAGGGCAATGCCCTGGTGGATACCGCTCATTCAAGGTATCGCCCTGGTCGTTGTCGGTATTTTGCTATTCACGAACACGGCCGCTACCACCCTGGTGTTGGCCCAGATTTTGGCGATCTACTGGCTCATCTCGGGCATCATGGAGATCGTCAGCATCTTCATCGATCGCTCGGCCTGGGGCCTGAAGCTGATCGGCGGCATCATCGGTATTTGGGCCGGCCTTTTCATCATCAATAACCCCATCGGCGGCACGCTGGCGTTTGGTCTGGCCGTGGTGGTCATTCTGGGCGTCCAGGCTCTGATGTTGGGCGTGGTCAATATCCTCCAGGCATTCCGCGGCGCGGGCTGGGGGATCGGCTTGTTGGGCGTCGTCAACATCATTCTCGGCATCATCCTGTTGAGCAACGCGCTGATCGCCACCGTGATGCTGCCGTGGGTTCTGGGCGGCTTCGCCGTCGTTGGCGGTATCGCCGCCATTGTCATGGCTTTTCGTCTCAAGACGACCTGATCCGGCCGATCGATAGACGTCATTTGAAGCAAGGGGCGTGCCACAGGCATGCCCTTTTTCTTTCTCAAGACGGCTTTTTTGACCAGGTGTCGTGATTAAAATTCACGTTAGTTTTATTGTAAGAATATTTCGATACAGTACACTTATAAGGTGTGCAAGCCTCGCTGCTGCATGGCCTAAAGTACTTATGCCAAATTGATCCATAAATGCCCGTCATAAGGATTGGCAGGAGGTAAGACGTGAGACAAAGTATAGGCTTCTTGGGATTTATAACCCTTCTGATAGTCGCCTGGGTCAGCATGATGGGCCCGCGGGGGGAATCCCTCGGCGTCCCCCGGCAGGAACTCCCGGAACTGCCCAGCGTCACTTTCCTTGGTGAAGGAGTGGCGACGTATACCATCGACCCTTCGCATGTTTTCCTTGTTAAATATCACGCCAATGATTACAAGGAAGTGCCCGGGCCGACTTACACGGCCAAGGTCAACGAGCGCGTCTGGGAGTTCTCGTTTACTCCGGAGGGTGGGGTAACCCTGTATCATCAGGAAGTGAGCTTCGGCTTTGTGGAAGCAGGTTGTGTGACCCACTACGTTCAAATCGATGATGACATCGATGATCGTATCAACCACTTTTTCCTCGATGGCGTTGAGATCCATACGGTTCCCCAAGGGATGGTGACTCGCGAGAGCTTTGTCAACCCCAAAGGCGGTGTGTTGACCTTTTATGCCAATGACAGCGTCGGGCTGATGGTTCGGGAGTGCCCCAACAAGGTGACCCCGACGCCTTCACCGACGGGGACGGCGACCGAAACGCCGACCAATACGCCCACGGCGACGGCGACGATCACCCCGACGGGGACGATCACGCCCACGACCTCGGCCACCCCGACCGGCACGATCACCGTCACGGCAACCATTACCCCGACGGCTACATCGACATCGACGCCGACAGCAACGCCCACGGCCACCCTGCCGCCCACTCTGGTGCCGTCGCCCGGCCCCAACGAGGGCACGGCCACGCCGACCCGGGACTTGCCGCGACTGGACAGTTGTCTGCGGATCGACTTCGAAATGGGCTCCGGTGTGGCTCGCCGCGGCACCTTCGTCGTCAAGGAAGTCGGCGGCCGCGTCCTGGCCACGTGGTGGGCCGATGAGGGATGGACCGACAGCGGCTGGATCAATGACATCGACATCACCTTCGAGGCGGTACACGTGCAGGTCTTCTTCGTGAAGGGCGACGGTTCGCCGCCGATTGAGATGACCATCATAAACCCCGCGCCGAACACGCCCTATGGCTGGATGGTTCGCGGCCGATGCCATGCGCTGGAAGTAGACTGGCCCAATGCGGCCCAGGTGGAAGCCTCGTTGGCGGCCGGCCAGGCAGCGGCCGCGGCTCAAGTTGAAGCGGCGGCGGCCCCGGCTGAAGCGCCCGCGCCGGTCCAGGTGTCATCCGACGGCCAGGGCGGCGGCCATCAGGGGATGGGCAGATAGCGAACTGCCGGCTCTGACTTAAGAATGTAAAACGCGGATAAGAGACTAAAAACTCTTATCCGCGTTTTTTATTGGTTCACTGGTTGTCGCGCGGCAACTCAAGCCCGGCAAGCCACTCCGGGGAGGATAACGCACCCAAACCGATTGGAAAACCGGTGTTAGGCCTAGAAGGGGATGTCGTCTTCTTCCTGAGCCGAGGGGCTGCCGCCCGCGGGGCCGTCGAAGCCGGCCGAGCCGCCGCCATCGCCTCTTCCGCCGATGAATCGCACGTTTTCAGCGGACATCTCGAAGGAAGCTCCCGCCGTGCCATCCTGGCGCGTGTAGATCTTTGGGCCTCCAGTTTGAGGGTCCGGCCGCAGGCGGCCTTCAACCAATACCATCGACCCTTTGCTCAGGTACTGATTGACGCTCTCGGCCTGGCGGCCCCAGACCGACACCCGAAACCAGGTCGTCTCCTCGACCGGCTTGCCGGTGGCCTTGTCGGTCCAGCGCCGGTCGGTGGCCACATTAATGCTGGTCACGGCCGTGCCATCCGGCATATATCGCATCTCCGGGTCTCGACCCAGACGTCCAACAATCACGATTTTCTGATACATTTGCGATTCTCCTTAAGTCGTGCCCCGCGCTAATCGGCCGAGAAATCCTCGGAGCCGCCGAGGCAAATAGTAACATGTTCTACGCAAACGTTCCATAAGCTGCGTATTTCCAATCCATATAATAGCACAATTGTTCTATTAATTCAAGACCTTGCCCATCATTTCCTTGAAGTCCCACCCCGGCGGTGTTATAACAGACCCATGAGCCTCACCCCGATTCACACTGATATCCAGTCCTGCCTGGAGCGCAATCTCCATGTGTATCTCGATCTGTTGCATCAGATGGTGGCGATCAACAGCTTC
Organism: uncultured Ardenticatenaceae bacterium; assembly: GCA_964654505.1. GTDB lineage: Bacteria > Chloroflexota > Anaerolineae > Promineifilales > Promineifilaceae > Promineifilum. The sequence continues at coordinate 6,591 of CAZZJN010000017.1, forward strand.
ACCCTCAATCCCAAGGGGGTCAACGGGCTGGGCAAGCTGACGGCCGATATGTTTCTGCCGCTCAGCTTCATGCCCGAGTTCTTCCCGTCGACCGACTTTCGCTATGGCCGCCATCTGGTTCTCACCCGGGTCGGCCGCCGCGGCCCCGACGGTCCCGCGCCGGCCATCGGCCTCATCTCCCACCTCGACACCGTCTACCCGGCGGCCGAGGAGGAAGCCAACGATTTTCGCTTTCGCATCGAGGGCGACCGCATCTACGGCCCCGGGACGGTCGATATCAAGGGCGGCACGGTGATGATCTACATGGTCCTTGACGCGCTGCGGCAGTTCTATCCCCAGGTATTCGACGGCATCACCTGGCGCATTTTGCTCAACGCGGCCGAAGAGGTTCTGTCGCCCGATTTCGGCGAGCTGAGCCGCCGCACGCTGGACGACGGCACGCTGGCAGCGCTGGTCTTCGAAGGCGGCGACGTGGCCCGCAAGGGAGACGGAGAGGAGGGGCATTACCGGTTGGTGACGGCGCGCAAGGGGATGGCCCGCTATCGCGTCATGGTTAACGGCCGCGGGGCGCACGCCGGCGCTTACCACCGGAAGGGAGCCAACGCCATCGTCCAGTTGGCCGACGTCATCCGCGAGATCCACGACTTCACCGACTACGACCGTGATCTGACCTTCAATGTCGGCACGGTGATGGGCGGCACGGTCATCAACCGCGTTCCTCATGAGGCGGCGGCGAGTCTGGAGATGCGCGCCTTCGACCCGGCCGTGTTCGAGGGCGGCGTGGCGCGGATGATGGCGCTCAATGATTATTCCACCGTGCGCAGCGCCGAGGACGGCTACCCGTGCACGGTTCGGGTGGATGTCGAAGGGCGTTGGGCGCCCTGGCCGCCCAACGATTGCACGCAGGGACTGTTTGACATCTGGAACGCGGCCGCGGCCGAGCTGGAGATGGGCGCCATCGGCCCGCAGGCGCGCGGCGGCCTGAGCGACGGCAATTGGCTCTGGGACAGCTTGCCGACGATCGACGGCCTGGGGCCGGAGGGGGACAACTCCCATTCTTCGGAGCGGAGCGCCGACGGCAGCAAGGAGCAGGAGTACGTTCGGGTCTCATCGTTCGTGCCCAAGGCTCTGTTGAACGTGGCCGCGATCGTCCGGCTGGTGGAAGAGAGCGGCGTCCGGCTGGAGAGGGGGATATAAGATGGCCGAGCAATCCCTGCTGGAAGCCTGTGTCGATTTTGCCCAACGCCTGATTCGCACGCCGAGCATGCCGGGTGAGGAGGAGACCATCGCCGTCCTTGTGGCCGACGAGTTGCGGCGGCTGGGGTATGACGAGGTGTGGCGCGATGCCGCCGGCAATGTCTTCGGCCGTGTTCACGGCCGCGACCGCTATCTGCCGGCGCTGGTGCTGAACACCCATCTCGATCACGTCGATCCCGGCGATCCGGCGCTGTGGCCCACCCCGCCGTTCGCGGCCGAGATTCGCCACGGGCGGCTCATCGGTCGCGGCGCGTGCGATATCAAGGGGCCGCTGGCGGTTCAGGTCTACAGCCCCGTGGCTCTGTTGCGGGCGGGCGAGCGGCCGCTGCGCGACATGGTCTTCTGTGGCGTCGTGCAGGAGGAGGTCGGCGGGGCGGGAGCCATCTACTGGGCCGAGCATCTCGACTATCCCGTCGAACTGGTCGTGCTGGGCGAGCCGTCCTCCAACACGCTGGCGCTGGGCCACCGGGGGATCGTCCAGTTTTGGCTGACGTTTCACGGCCGCTCCGCCCATGCCAGCGCGCCCGAGCGGGCCGAAAATCCCAACTACGCGCTGGCGGCCTTCCTGGCGCGGCTGCAAACGGCGGCGAGCGAGTTGGGCGTCCATCCGGTGCTTGGCCCCACGACGGTGGCGCCGACCATCATCCAGGTGGATACGACCAGCGCCAACGTCACCCCGGCCTGGGCGCGCGTCCTGCTCGATTTTCGCACGTCGGCCGAAAGCCCCAACAGCCTGCATGCGTTCATCGACCGTCTGGCGGGGGACAGCCCGCACTCGCTGACCTATAGCGACGGGTTCGAGCCTCGCGACGGCTCCTCTTTCGACGAGGTCGCCGCCGGGTTCTACCTCTCGCCTGACGATCCGCTGGTGATCCGCGCGCAGGCCGCCCTCGGTCTGGGGATGGGGCGCGAGCCGGAGCTGACCCGCTATCGCTTCGCCACGGACGGCCGCCATTTCGCGCCGCACGGGATCCCCGTCGTCGGCTTCGCGCCGGGCGAGGAGGAGATGGCCCACACCGCCGGGGAGAGCATCTCCATCGAGCAGATGGGGGAGAGCCTGCGGGGCTACAGCCGGCTGTTGCGAGATTTTTAGAGAGGCCCATGCCCAAGATCAACGCCCTCGACAGCGGCCAATCGCCGCAACGCGACAGTCTGAACCATCAGGCCATTGAGGATTACATCAAGACGATCTACGCCCTGGCTCAGGACGAATCGCCGGTGTCGACTTCACGCGTCGCCGCCGCGCGGTCAGTCAAGCCGGCCTCGGCCACCAGCATGATCCAGCGATTGGCCCGATTGCACCTGGTCAACTACGAGAAGCATTACGGTGTGACGCTGACCGAAGCGGGGGAGAAGCTGGCGCTGGAGGTCATCCGCCACCATCGACTGCTGGAGCTGTACCTGATGGAGGCCCTCGGCTTCGGCTGGGATGAGGTTCACGAGCAGGCGGACATCCTGGAGCATGTTATCAGCGAAAAGCTGGAGGCGCGAATCGCCGCCGCGCTCAACCACCCCGAGTTCGACCCGCATGGCGACCCCATCCCCGCGCCGGACGGCACGATGGCGGTCATGGCCACGACGGCGCTGGCCGAGGTGGCCGCGGGCGAGAGCGTCAGGATGGCGCGCGTCCTCGATGATTCCAATAGCGAGCTGCTGCGCTATCTGGCCGATCTGGGGCTGGTGCCCGGCGCGGCTTTCCGGGTGGTCGCGGTGGCTCCGTTTCTTGGGCCGATCACTATCGAGATCGACGGCACGTCTCAGGTCATCGGCCGCAATCTGGCGGAGATGATTCTGGTGGAGCGGGTGTGAGCGCGCCGGCGCTCTGAGTTTGTGCCCCGTAGCCTATCCGACCGCAGGTTTTTCGAGCACCAGAAAATGGGACAGGCCGAGGACGGCCAGCGGCGTCCCCTCGGCCGCATAGAGCGCCCGCCGGATGGCCCCACCCAGTCGCGGACTGCGCCGGACGATGTTGTCGTAGCCGCCGAAGATGCGGCTGTAGTGAAGCTCGCGCACGGGCAGGCCGTGGAACAGCCGCCGCAACCCCCCGGCCGAGTAGGTGCGCACGTGGGGAGCCAGGCGATCGCGTAACGAGTCGGGCAGATAGTTGACCAGCGGCACGTTGCCAAACTTGTATTCGCCGCGCCAGTAGATGCCGTGCTGCTCCACCGGATACCAGCGATTGGGGGCAAAGACGACGATGCGGCCGCCCGGGCGGGTCACGCGGGCCATCTCGGCCGCGCAGGCCCGGTCGTCGGCCACGTGCTCCAGCACCTCGTTGCTGAGGATGAGGTCGAAGCTGTCGTCGGCGAAGGGCAGTTCTTCACCAGCGCCCAGTAGAATTCCGTCGGCACGCGGCAATGCCTCGACGGCCCGCTCGAACTCCACCTCCAGACCGATGCGCAGTCCGTCGGGGTTGACGCGGCCGAATGCTTCCAGATAGGTGCCCAGTCCCACGCCGTTGTCGAGGATGCGGCCGCTCAGGTCCGACCATTGGCGGATCATCGCCAGCCGCCGGTCCTGGCCCGAACGCCAGACATAGCCGGGTTCGCCCCGTTCGGCCGCCTTGTTGGAGTGGGTCATGGCTTGCCCTCCGCCCGCAGCAGTGCCAGGAGGTCCCCCGGCGCGAGAACCCGGTAGGCGTCGGTGTGAAGCTCGCGCAGGAAGTGGCGGTTGTCGGAGATGAGGTAATCGACGCGCATCCATTCGGCGAACGCGCCGATATAGGCGTCGCCTTTCTCGGCCAGGCCCAGCGCGATATATTGATCCACAATGCCCTGAGGTATAGGCCTGTCCACGATATGAGCGAACGGGTTCTGGTGAAACAGGCCGAAGAAAAACTTCAGGTCTTCGCGAGGAAGGTTCCGCATGACCTCCAGGGCGATCAGGCGGTGGATCATCAGATGTGTTTTCGGCCCGATCAGCTCCAATAACTGTTGAGCGTCGGACTGTTTATGGCTAAAGCCGCGGATGAAAACACAACTATCGATACAGATGAGCATATTCGGCTTCAAATATTTCGCGTCGGGTTTGACGGGTCACTTCGACGATCTCATCCGTAGTCATGTGGGCGAAGCGGCTGTTGGCCATGCTTCGTTGTAGCTCCGCCAACCCCTCGCGCCAGGAGAGCGGCTCCGGCGGCCGGGCCTCGAGTTCGGCCAGCACTTCGGCGATGATCTCCGCCTTTAATTGGGCCAGCGCGGCCGTATCATAGATCGGGGCGGGTTCGCGGACCTGCCCGGCCGGCGTTTCCTCGCGGTAGGGGGCGATCACCGCCACCGGGCGGCCGTAGCGCTCGATGACGATCTCCTCGCCGGCGACGACGCTGTCCAGTATTTCGCGCCATCGTGCGCGGGCTTTCTCGCTGGATATGTGCTGGGTCATGGATTGCCTCATCCCGAAATCAGGCTGTACGATCTGTCAGTCCTGTACGGCTATTATAATGCCAAACGGCCGATTTGTCAGCCGCCCTTGCCCACCAGCTCGTCGTACTTGCGACGTGTTTCCTGGATATCCCGCCAGGTGAGCGCCTTGGGGCCGTCCGGCTCGCGCGTGGGGTTGCGCAGCAGATAGGCGGGGTGGAAGATGGGCATGGCCCAGCGGCCGTCTGCCTGGAACCACTGGCCGCGCAGCCGGGTGATGCCCGTCTGCCCCAGCAGCGATTCGGTGGCCACGTTGCCGGTCAGCAGCATGATCGCCGGATTGACCAGGCGGATGATTTCCAGCAGCCAGGGCTTGTAGTAGGCGATCTCGTCGGACGTGGGCTTGCGCAGCGGCTTGCCGTCGTCGCCCGGCGGCAGGCGGAAGACGGCGTTGGTGATGAAGACGTCCTGTTCGGGGTCGAAGCCGGCCGCGGTGAGGATTTGGTCGAGCAATTGGCCCGAGCGGCCGACGAACGGTTTGCCTTGCCGGTTTTCCTCGGTGCCGGGGGCCTCGCCGACGATCATCAGCCTGGCCTTTGGGTTGCCGCGATAGATGACCATGTTGGTACCGGCCGGGAAGAGCGGGTCGTCTTCCAGTTTCATCATCGCCGCCACCAGGTCGTTGAGGGTGGCGTAATAGTGGGGTCTTTCTTCAAACAGGCCGGATTGCATGGCTGTCCTCCTCTGGTGGATTCTCGATCGCCTGTAAAATATCCTTTGCAATGAAAATACGATTTCGCATCTGCCCCGTCATTTCACTGATAAATCCGGCCTCTTCCAAAATCGTAATATAGCGACGGGCTGTTTGGTAGGAAGTGTTCAGCTGACTCGCTACCTGGTTAATTGTTATCACGGGTTGGCCGAACAGGATGTCTACAAGTTGAAGCAGCCCCGCCGGTGCGCGTGTTTGGTGTCTAAAATAGGCTCGGTATTCATCTTGCAAGGCCGTTAATGCGCGTATGCGCATTAGAGCATCTCTCGCCTGGAGATCAATAGCTGTTAGGAAGAAGATTAACCACTCCTCCCATTGATTGTGCCGACTGACAGCTAATAAGTGATCGTAATATGCCTGTCGATTTTGCTCAAAATAAGCGCTCAAATAAAGAAGAGGTTGAGGCAGCATCTCCCAGGAGCAAAGCAATAGAGAGATCAGCAGCCGGCCGACCCGGCCGTTCCCGTCCAGAAAGGGGTGAATCGCTTCAAACTGGTAGTGGATCAGGCCCAGTCGAATGAGTGGCGGCAGTTCCGGGCGCTCGTTGATAAACCGCTCCAACTCGCTCAATGCCTCCTGCATTTCGGCCACGGGCGGCGGTACATATACTGCGTTTGTCAGGGTGCTGCCTGGCGGGCCTATCCAGTTCTGACTACGACGAAATTCACCAGGCGTTCGTTCCTGCCCCCGCACTCCTTTCATAAGATGGTCATGCAATTCACGCATGAGACGAGAGCTTACCGGCAAGGTAGACAAACGCTTAAGTCCAAATTCGAGCGCCTGTACATAGTTCTGCACCTCCTGAACATCCGATGAGGACTCTTGTTCCAAAGATGACAGTTGCACGGCTTCGTAGGCGTATAGATCGATGAGCGAGGCTCGCGTACCCTCAATCCGTGATGACAAAACTGCCTCCCGTCGTATAAACGGTGTGGCAAGTAAATATGGATTAGGCAAAGCCCGACCTAAACCGGCTAATTCTCCCAATGCGCGATCTGCGAGAGACAACGCTTGGACAAGAGAGGTTGACCATGTCAAGACCGGCGGCAGATTGTTCGGGATAAATGCATAATACCCTAAAGGGTTGCGTTGTATTCTGCCGCTTGAGCTTGTGCTGAAGTCTTCCGGATTCATATTGACAGGCCTTGGTGTCTCAATTGGATGGGAATGGCCCTATATTTCCATAATTGGCTTAAAATGTAAATAATAAATTCCATATTGCCACAGATGTCAATAAGGAATTCCTTGGCTGTCAATTGGGCCAGCACGCAACCTGCCTCTACTCCACCTCCACCCAACCCGCCAGATAGACCCCGTTCGGCTGTAGCTCCCCCTCCACCTTGACCGGCAAGCGCTCACCGGTGGCCGGGTTGTAGAGGCCGATCCAGACCGGGTAGCGGCCGGACGGGATGTCGACGGGGATGGTCAGAATGTAGCTGTCGTCGATGGTCTCGCCGTTGCGCCAGGCGCTGGTGGGGAAGGCGCCGCCGAGGGGTGGGCTGTCGCCGGTGCTGAGGGGCGGCTCGTCAGGCTGCCCCAGGTGCAGGAGCGTGGTGTAGTCTTGTCCCGGCCGGCCCACGGGCACGTACCAGCGCACGAGCACGCGAACACTCTGGCCGGGCAGGGCTTGCTCCGGCTCGACGGCCGCGCTGACGAGAGCGATGTTGTCGCCTATCTCGGCCAGCCGGTCGCCGGGCGGCGGGGGCGGCTCGACCGGCACGATGCGGACGGTGGCGACCTCGATGCCCGGTTCCCCGCCCTCGATGCGGGCGAACACGCGGCCGAGCACCGGCGCTTCGGCGTCGGAGTCGATGCGCACGGCGAAATGGTCGGCGATGATCGCCCCCGGCGGCCACAGATTGGCGGGGTAGAGGCCTCGGCCGTGGTAGCTGTGGAGGTTGGCGATGCGCTCGAGGTCGCGGCCGAGCAGCTCCAGCACGAACTCCGGCGCCTCGGCCGCGGGGTCATCGGCGCGCCAGTAGAGAGTCAGCCGGACGACGTCGCCGGGGCGGGCGGTTTCGGTATCCACCTCGGCCGCCAGCAGCGAGATGCCCAAACCGCGGTCGACGAGTTCGGGCAGGATGGGGCGGGCGTCCGGGGGCGGGATGGCCACGGTCGGGGGCGGCGCGTAGGTGGGCCGGATGACGAATTGGATGTTATAGACCGTGGTGCTGATGGCCAGAAGAACCACCAGCGGGGCCAGACGACGGTTGACGTCCCCCAGGAGGCGCGGGGCGCAGCGCCCCCAACCGGACAGCCCCCAGGCCGCGCCGAGGGCGATGGGGGCGATGGCCGGAAAGAGCAGGCGTCCCTGGGCCGCCTCGGTTTTCATCATGAACAGGACCAGCCCGGCATAGACGGCCAAGGGCCAGCCGGCGAGAAGGAGAGCCAGAAGCCGGTTATCGGAAGTGACGGATGACGAATGACGAATGACGGATGACGAATGACGAATGGCGGATGAAGAATCGGTAGGCGGTGGGGGTTGGCTTGTCGTCTGGTTGCGGAGCGTCCGGATGACGCAGACGAGAGCGCCGGTGACGGCCAGCGCCGCGATGGCGATCCACACCCAGTAGACCCAGACCGGCGGCCGCAGGTTGAACCAGCCGAAGACGCCCACGAACGAGGTCGCCAGGCCCCATGATTCACCCAGCACCTGCCCCAGGCTGTAGCCGCGGTCGCCGCCGGCGATGGTGATGAAGGGGACGGTGGCGGTCCAGTCGCCGTAGAGGGTCTGATTGCGCGCCCAGAGCCACCCGGCCACGAGGACGGCCGGCAACCCGACGAGCAGCAGGGCATGGCCGATCAGCCGGTAGTGCCGCCGGCGAACGGCCAGGACGGCCAGAAAGCCGAGGCTGTAGACCAGCAGCAGCACGCCGGCGTTCTTGCTCAGCGCCGCCAGCCCGGCCGTCAGCCCCAGGGCGAGGAGGCGCAGGGCGTCGCGGCGGCCGAGTCGCTCGCGCTCCGGCGGGTCGCGCCACAGCCTGATGAGCTGGAAGATGCCCGCGCTGCACAGGAAGGTGATGAGGGCGTCGTTGGTGATGGAGGCGTGGATGAAGTTGAATTGCGGCAGGAAGGCCACCAGCGCCGTGGCCATCAGCGGTCGGGTGTTGGCTTCCGGCCAGAGCAGGCGGCCGCTCTTGTAGATGCACAGCAACGTGCCCAGGCCCAGCAGCGTGGAGAAGACGCGCAGGACGTGGGCGGCCAGCGCCCAGCCACCCCATGGCCACGCTTCGGCCGGGGTATGGACCATGCGGTTGATGTTGGCCAGGGCCGAGGCGTCGCCGATCCAGGCGTAGGGGTTGAGCCAGATCGCCTCGCGCGCGCCGTCGGCCTCGAGGGGCGCGATGAGCGCTGCGCCAAGCAGGTAGTAGAGCGGCGGCTGGGCGGCTTCCTGCCCCAGCCACTCGTCGGGCGGGTCGGTGACGACCGGGAGGCGGCCGGTTTCGGCGATCTCGACGGCGGTGAAGAAGTGCCAATGCTCGTCGGGCGCCTCGAAGAGCGGGTTGGCGGCGCCGTAGGCCAGGGTGACGAGCAGATAGCCCAGCAGAATCGCTCCCAGTAGAAGGCGTTGCCGGTTCATGGCGTCCTCCCAGGCAGCTCCAGTGTCGTCAGCCGCAACTGGTTGTCGGGCTGGGGCGCGCCGTCGAGCGTGACGATCGGCCGCGCGCCGTCGTCGGGGTTATAGAGGCCTACATTGACATAATAACGACCGGGCGGCAGGTCGTCGGGGATGGGCAGGTTGTACGTATCGGTGATGACCTCGTGCTCGCGCCAGCCGGAGGTCGGCCGCGCGCCGCCCAGTGGGACCGAGTCGATCTGACTGACGATAGCTCCCGCCTCGTCGGCGAGGTGAACGAACACGGTGTAGTTGGCGGCCGGCGGGGCCATCGTCTGCCAGTAGAAGGTCAGCGACAACAGACCGTCGGTGGGGACGCCCATATAGTAGCTGTGGAGGCGGATGGCGTCGCCGAACTCGGCCCCGCTGGTGTAGGGGGCGGGCGGGACGGCCGTCTCCAGCGGCCAGGGATCGACGGCGATGCGGCCGTGTGTTTGAGGCTCGCCGACAGGCACGTCGCCGTCGAGCAGCGTCCAGCGCAGGCGGTAGACGCCCGGCTCCGTGTCCGGCCGGATGTAGAGGCCGGTGTCCTCGCGCAGCAGCGCGCCGCCGTCCACCCGGGTGAGCCAGGGCGCGCCGGGACGGGCCTCCTGGTCGCGCAACACGCGGCCGCGGCCGTCGATGAGTTCCAGCCGGTAGCGCAGGTCGGTCAGGTCGATGCCGTCCGGCTCGGCGCGCCAATAGAGGGTCACGGGCAAATTATTGCCGGGAAGAACGGCGTCATCCCGGGGGGCGACGGCGGCCAGCGTCAGGCCGTTGGGAAAGGCGACCGCCGAGGACCGGTTGCCGGGCAGGTCATCAAACAGGGCCTCCGGCGGGACCGGCCAGTCGCTGGTGGGGGCGATCTCGACCTCGCCAAGGGCTACGGCCTGACCACCCTCCGGGGTGACGAACAGGGCATACGGCCCCGGCGGCAGGCCGGGCGGCAGCGGTATATCGTAGCTGAGGCGGTTGGCGGCCGCGTCGTCCCAGCGCGTATCATGATCGGGCAGCATCGAACGGGCTTCGCGGTGGTATTCCCGGCCGTCCGGCCCGATCAGGGTGAAGAGCAGCGCGTTGTTGGCCGTCGGGCGGTTCCCCTGCCAGAGCAGATCGACCCATAGCGTGGGCAGCGCCAGAGGCGAATCGAAGGCCGCGCCGATTATCGCGTCCCTCGACGGTTCGAGCGGAGCCGCGCCGTCGACGGTCGAATAGGCGATGACTCGGGCCTCCGTCGTTCGCGCCGGGAAGAGCCGGTTGATGACCTCGGTCTGATTGTCGTCCAGCCAACCGCGGATGAGACCGTCGTCGTCGCGGCCGTCGGCCGGGGGGTCGGTGACAAACCAGATGCGGTCGTAGTCGCGGGCCAGCGCGGCCAGTTCCGGCTCGTGCCCCGTGGCGACTTGCGGGTAGACAGGCAGGGCGGTGGCGGGCAGATCGGGCCGCAGCCGGTAATGCTCGTGCAGGGGCAGCAGGACGGCGTTGTTGTAGACGATGACGTCACGCGCCCCCGCTCGCGTCTCGATGAAACGCACGATGGCCCGGAAGTCGTCCTTGACGTAGGCCGGGTTGGTATAGAGGTTGACCAGGGCGATGGCCGAGCCGATGAGCAACAGCGAAAGCGGGATGAGCGCCAGCGGGTTCATGAGCGGGGCGGTGGCCATCCATCCCGACCAGCCGGTCAATTCGTCCGGGTCGCCCACGGGCTTCTCGCGACGTCGTGGAGGCAGCCAATCCCAAATGGCCCAAATACCCCAGCCGATGAGCAGCAGGAATGCCGGACTGCCGGCCATGATATGCCGCACGCCCTGGTACATGGGCTTGAAGAGCAACGAACCCAGCATGAGGCCCAACACGGCCGCCAGCAGCCAGGCCAGCAGGAAGGTGGGGCGGAGGATGCGAGGCCTGTACGCGGCCGAGGCCCACAGGCCCAGCAGCAGCAGGGCGAAAGCCAGCAGGTTCAGGGCGATGATGAGTGGCCGGCTGAAATCGACGGTCAGGCCGAGGTTGAAGAAGCGGACGACGTCGAGCAGCATGGTTAGCGGCGAGACGATGTAATAGTTGGCTTCGGCCCCGGCCAGCAGGCGCGGCACGGTGAAGGGGATGAGCGGGATGGCGACCAGAACCAGCAGCGCGGCCGCGGCGAGGATGGCCCGCTTCAGCCCGTTGCGCCACAATATCCAGCCCCAGAAGGGCGCCTGTGCGGCCACCACAAAGACGGCCGTGTAATGGGTATAGATGGCCAGAGCGGCTAAAAGCACGTAGAGGAGAAGTGACGAGTGACGAGTGACGAATGACGATGCGCGCACGACATCGCCATTCGTCATTCGTAATTCGTCATTCGTAATTCGTAATTCCATCCACAGCACAGTGCTCATCCCCGTGACCAGCAACACCAGCAGCGTGTACATGCGGGCCTCCTGGCTATAGTAAACCTGGAGGGGATTGACGGTCGCCAGCAAGGCGACGAGGAGGCCCAGACCACGGCCGCCCATGCGACGGCCGAGCTGACAGATGAGCGGGATGAGCAACACGCCGAACAGTACCGACGGATAGCGGAAGGCGAAATCCGACAGGCCGAACAGCGACCGGGTGGCGTGGAGGATCAGATAGTAGAGGGGCGGGTGGGTGTCTTTGGTGACGAAGCCCTGGATGAGGATCTCGTTGCGCAGGATTTGGGCGACGGGGTAGCCCGAACGCTCCGGCGTCAGCCCTTCGTCGGTCCAAAAGCTGAATGCATCGAGTTGATGGACGCGCAGCCAATAGCCCAGCAGGATGAGGAGCAACAGGATGAGGAGTGGGGCGAGTCGCCGTCGCCCGGCAGATACCCCGCTTTGTGCGGCCATATGGGGCGAATTGTAGCGCGGCCGGGGCGGCGAGGCACGCCGGTCTACGGGAATTTTTATTTTAATGAATTTGATTTCCTTGACACCCGGCCGGCCTCATGCTAGACTGTCGCCAATCGAATAGCAAACGACGTCGAATCGGACGAGTACCCCGCAGAGCGGGTCGCAGAGAGCCGGTCATCAGCTGAAAGACCGGCGTCCAAGCGGTGGGTGAATGGACCGAGGAGTCGCCAGGGCGAAATCATAGCGCCGGTACCCGATACCGGTGACGACAGAGTAGCCCCGGCCGGAATGGCCTCCGTTACAGGGCATAGGTCTGTGGCTCGATCTTCGGATCGAAAGCGGACCGACAAGAGTGAAGCTGGCTTCTCCATCGCGCTATCACCGGCGCGATTTTTGTTTCCGAAGCGGCTTAAGCAGGGTGGCACCACGGGAGATTTTCACGCTCTCGTCCCTAGTGGGGACGGGAGCGTTTTTTATTTTGGCGGAAACATTCAGGACAAGGAGAATGAAAATGACCGAGCAAACGAAATACCTGTTGGACGAGAGCCGGATTCCCAAGGCGTGGTACAACATCAACGCCGATTTGCCCGTGCCCCCGGCTCCCGTGCTCCATCCGGGCACGCTGGAGCCGGTGACGCCCGACTTTCTGTCGGTGCTGTTCCCCATGGGCCTCATCATGCAGGAGGTCAGCACGGAGCGCTACATCGAGATCCCGGAGCCGGTGCGCGAGGTGTACAAGCTGTGGCGTCCGACCCCCTTCATCCGCGCCCGTCGGCTGGAGCTGGCCCTCGACACCCCGGCCCACATCTACTTCAAGTACGAGGGCGCCAGCCCGGTCGGCAGCCACAAGCCCAACACGGCCGTGCCCCAGGCGTTCTATAACAAGCAGGAAGGCACGAAGGCGCTGACGACCGAGACCGGCGCGGGCCAATGGGGTTCCGCCCTGTCGATGGCCTGCAATCTGTTCGACATCGACCTGGAAGTGTATATGGTCAAGGAGTCGTATCATCAGAAGCCCTATCGGCGCATCATGATCGAGAGCTACGGGGCGCAGGTCTTCGCCAGCCCCAGCAACCGCACGCAATACGGCCGCGCCTTGCTGGCCAACGATCCCGACGCGCCCGGCTCGCTGGGCATCGCCATCTCCGAGGCGGTGGAGGCGGCGGCCACGTCGGGCGGCGCGAAGAAATACAGCCTCGGCTCGGTGCTCAACCACGTCCTCCTGCACCAGACGGTTATCGGGCAGGAGACGCTGGAGCAGTTCGAGATGGCCGACGAATACCCTGACACCATCATCGGCTGCGCGGGCGGCGGCTCGAACTTCGCCGGGTTCGCCTTCCCCTTCTTCCACAAGAACATCACCGAGGGCAAGGGCACCCGGATCATCGCCGTGGAGCCGGCGGCCTCGCCCACCCTGACCAAGGGCGTCTATGCCTATGATTACGGCGACGCGGCCCAGATGGCGCCCATCGTCAAGATGCACACCCTGGGCCACACGTTTATCCCGCCGGGCATCCACGCCGGAGGCCTGCGCTATCACGGCATGTCGCCGCAGGTCAGCGCGCTGGTTGACGCGGGTTGCGTCGAGGCGCGGGCGGTGCAACAATTGGACACGTTCAAGGCCGCGCTGACCTTCCTGCGGGCCGAGGGCATCATTCCCGCGCCGGAATCGACCCACGCCATCAAGGTGGCTATCGACGAGGCGCTGCGGGCCAGGGAAAGCGGCCGGAAGCAGGTCATCGCCTTCAACCTGTCGGGCCATGGCCACTTTGACATGAGCGCCTACGAGGCCTATCTCCACGGCGCGCTGGAAAACTATGACTACCCGGCCGAGGCGGTGGCGGAAGCGCTGCATCACCTGCCGGCCGTGGCCTGAAGGAGAAACGGGACAGGAGATACGGGGCCGTGAACCTCGTATCTCATGTCCTTCATGAATCATATGGACAAGAAGAAGATCGTTTTCAGCGGCATCCAGCCGACGGGCAATATCCATCTGGGCAACTACCTGGGCGCGGTGCGCAACTGGGTGCGGGAACAGGCCGAGAAGGTCAACTACTTCTGCATCGTTGACCTTCACAGTCTGACGGTTCCACAGGAACCCGACAACCTGCGCTTCCAGACGCGGTCGCTGGCGGCGCTCTATCTGGCCTGCGGCATCGATCCCGCGGTCAGCACCATCTTCATCCAGAGCCATGTCACCGCTCACGCCGAGGGCTGCTGGCTGCTGAACTGCGTCACGCCGTTGGGCTGGCTGCAGCGCATGACGCAATACAAGGACAAGTCGGCCCGGCAGGAAAGCGTGCTGACCGGCCTGCTCGACTATCCGGTGCTCATGGCCGGGGATATCATCTTTTATGACGCCGACGAGGTGCCGGTGGGTGAGGATCAGAAGCAGCACGTGGAGCTGGCCCGTGACATCGCCCAGCGTTTCAACGCGCTCTACGGGGTCGATTTCTTTGTCGTGCCGCAGCCGGTCATCCCCAAGGTCGGGGCGCGGGTCATGGGGCTGGACGATCCGCTGGCCAAGATGTCCAAGAGCCTGAGCGACAAACGCGGCCACGCCATTCGCCTGCTGGACGAGCCGGATGAGATTATGTACGCCTTCAAGCGGGCCGTCACCGACAGCGGCCGCGAGATATACTTTTCCAACGAGCCGGAGCGAGCGGGCGTCAACAACCTGCTGGGCATCTATCAGGCCATCACGGGCAAGGACAACGCCGCCGTGGAGGCCGACTTCGCCGCCGCGCGCGGCTATGGCGATCTGAAGGTGCGCGTGGCCGAGGTGGTCATCGAGACGCTGCGGCCGATTCAGGCGCGCTATCGGGCGTTGATGGACGACACGGCCGAGCTGGATCGCCTGTTGGCCGACGGCGCGGCCAAGGCGCGCGCCGTCTCGCAGCCGAAGGTGGACGAGATGAAGCGCATCATGGGGCTGGTGGTTCCGGGGTGAGACGCTCCCTCGCGCCTGCGTCGAATGTGACCGATCCCCTGTAAATGCCCTGACCTCGAGCCGGTTCGTGAGCTATAATCAACCCCATAGCCGCAGAGTTGACGAACCCCTGTTTGGCGAAAAGTGAATATGCAAACACAGATCCAACAAGCGCAGCGTTTTCGCGCGCTGCATGACCGCGGTCGTGTGCTGCTTCTGCCCAATGCCTGGGACGCGGGCAGCGCGCGCATTTTTGCCAATCTCGGCTTCGATGCCGTCGCCACCACCAGCGCGGGCGTGGCCTGGGCGCTGGGCTATCCCGACGGCGAAGTCGCGCCGCTGGACGAAGTTCTGGCGGTGATCCGGCGCATCGTGCGCGTCACCCCGCTGCCGGTCAGCGTGGACTTCGAGGCGGGCTATGGCGATACGCCCGAGGCCGTGGCCGCCAATGTCCGGCGGATGATCGACACCGGCGCTGCCGGCCTCAACCTGGAGGACGGCATCCGCCATGAGCATCTGCGCCCGATCGATGACGCCGCGCGGCGGGTGGCCGCGGCGCGACAAGCCGCGGTCGAGGCGGGCGTGCCGATCGTGATCAACGCCCGCGTCGACACCTGGATGGTCGGCAGCGATGCCGGCGAGGACGCGCTTGTTGAGGAGGCGTTGCGCCGGGCGCGGGCCTACCTCGATGCCGGGGCGGATTGCATCTACCCCATCGGCCTGAGCAAGCCCGACGTCATCGCCCGGCTGTGCGCGGCGATTGACGCGCCGGTCAATATCGGCGTTCGTCCCGGCCTGCCGCCTCTGGCCGAACTCGGCCGTCTGGGTGTGGCGCGCGTCAGCGCGGCCACCCGGTTGGCCACCGTGGCGTTCGCGGCCGCCCGCGATGCCGCGAAAAGGATGCACGACAGCGGCCGTTTCGACGACCTTGATTCTTCCCTGAACTACGGCGATATCAATCGCCTGTTTACATAACTATTCGGAGGTATCCCATGAGTCAACGATTGGACTACAAAGAAGCATCGCCCGCAGCCTACAAGGCCATGATCCATTTTGGACACCAGATTCACAGCAGTGACCTGGAAGAGCCGCTGCTGGAACTGGTCAAGTCCCGCGCCTCGCAGCTCAACGGCTGCGCCTGGTGTCTGGACATGCACACCAAGGACGCCCGCGCCCAGGGCGAGACCGAGCAGCGGCTGTACCTGCTGCCGGTGTGGCGCGAGGCCCCCTGCTACAGCGACCGCGAGCGGGCCGCGCTGGCCTGGACCGAGGTGCTCACCTCGCTTTCCTCGACCCAGGACGTGCCCGACGAGGTCTACGAGGAGGCCCGCCGGTATTTTGACGAGAGATCCCTGGTTGACCTGACCATGGCGGTTATCGCCATCAACAGCTGGAACCGGCTGAACGTCGCCTTCCGCACGTCGGTGGGCGATTACGTTAGCCCATACGCGAAATAACACAACGCTCCGGCTTGCCCCTTGCCGCGCGGCGAACGTAACCGCAACATGACGCCACCGATCTCGGACATCTATGTGGAACTCGGCGAACGCATGGCCGCGCGGCTCGGTTCGCCGCGCGTGCGCGCCTTGCATCTGCCGCCACTGGGCCTCAAGGCCACCGGCTTTTGCGCGCTTGAGCTGGAGGACGGCTCTATCGGCTTTAGCTATATCCAGCTGGAGGGCGTCGAAGCCCCGCTGCGCGAGCGGGGCAGCGCGCCGGCCGTGGCGGGCGTGCCGGCCGTGGATCTGGCGCGCGGCTTTGCAAGCAACGACCCGGTTGACCGCGCGCTCGGTTTCGCGGCGCTCAATGCGCTGTCGCAGCAGCTATTCACTCGCGCCAATTGGGAGCCGCCCGCCAACGATGATTCGCTGGGCGCGATCGTGCCCCAACGTGGCGAACATGTCGGGATGATCGGGCTGTTCATGCGGCTGATCCCGGCCATCGAGAGCGCCGGGGCGCGCCTGACGGTGCTTGAGCTCAATCCCTCGCTGGTGCGGGATGAACCAAATTACCGCGTCACACTCGACCCGGCCGAATTGGTCCACTGCGACCCAATTATCAGCACCTGCACGATCCTGCTTAACGATACGCTGGACGACGTGCTGGCCGCCGGCCGCAACGCGCGACGCTTCGCCGTCGTCGGCCCCACCGCGAGCTGCGTGCCCGACCCGCTGTTCGCGCGCGGGGTCGACTCGCTGGGCGGGCGGCGCGTCACCGACCGGGAGGGGTTTGTGGCGGCCTTCACCAGCGGGAAGAAATGGGGCGCGCACACGAGCAAATATGTCCTCACGCGTGAGAACTATCCGGGCATCGATTGGCTGCTGGCGCGGGTGCGCTAGAGGCGACGGCGCGATTCGTCGCTTTACAGGGAGAGGGGATGTCACTACCTAAACGGGAATTCACGGCGGCCGAACTTGTGCCGGGGGTGGTCTATCGCGTCACCCGGCCTTTTAGGGACTACGATGGGGATGTCCACCCTGTCGGTGAATCCTGGCGTTTCATCAGCAAAAGCTTTCTGCCTTATGAAGACGGCCTGACACTGATCGTCGAAAAGGACGGGCAGGAGGTATGGTTGCGCCTCCAGTGGCGGGACGAAACCCAAGGCCCAATCATTAGCAAGTTTTCAGATTTTGTGACAGAAGGTTAGAATTGGGATCGCCTGAAAAGGACGGTGGAGCGCTCCGGCTTTATCGACATATGATACAGGTGATTCATGGCCTCAGAGGGAGAGACAAACGGCGTCCGGCGAGAACGGGACAAAGGCTGGCGATTCGACCTGGTCTTGCCCGTCCTCCTGCGGCCGCGCAAGACCCTGGCTCACATCATCGAGCTGAAGCGCCCCAACTGGCGGACGCCGTTGCTGCTGCTGGTTGTGGCCGCGGTCATCGCCGCCGTGGTGGCGGGGTCGATCAAGGCCGCGGCGGCGGCATCGGGCGAGATGAGCCTGCCGCCCGACTTCGAATTCTACACGCCGGAAATGCAGGCCCAATTCATGCAGGCCGCCACGGCCACCAACACCCCGACCTTCAACTATATATTGCCGGCCCTCGGCGCGGCGCTGGGCGTGCTCGTCCAGTGGTTTCTCATCGGCTGGGCGCTGCACCTGCTGCTGACGATGCTGGGCGGGCGGGGAACCAATCAGGACGCGCTGAATATCGCCGCCTGGTCGACCGTGCCTGCGCTGCTGCGCTCGGCGGTGCAGATCGCCGCCATGCTGGCCAACGACCGGCTCATCGCCTCGCCCGGCCTGTCCGGATTCGCGCCCGCCGGGGAGGGGGTCGGCTTCGCCCTGCTTGCGGGGCTGCTGGCCGCGGTGGACATCTATCTCATCTGGCAGATCGTCCTGCTGGTCATCGGGGCGCGGCTGAGCAGCCAACTGACGAGGAGTAAAAGCATCATCGCCGTTCTGGTCACGATGCTGATCGTGCTTGTGTTGTGGGGCTTGCCGGCGGCGCTCATGTCCCAATTCGAGGGCCTGAATGTTATCCAGCCCTTCTTCTAGACGATCCGTATGAGCGTAGCCGTTCCCCTCACATCCGCCCCGGCGGAGCACCCCGTCACCCCGGCGGAACCAGGAGCGAACCACCAGCCGCAGGCGTTCATCGAGGTCAAAGGGCTGCGCAAGTCGTTCGACATGGGCGGGACGGTCGTCCACGCGCTGGACGGGGTCGATTTCCGCGTGGACGGCGGCACGTTTTACACCATCATGGGGCCGTCCGGCTCCGGCAAGAGCACGCTCCTCTATCTGATCGGCGGTCTGGATCGGCCGACGGCGGGGCATATCGAGGTCGCCGGGCGGGGCATCGAACAGCTGGACGAGAACGCGCTGGCCGCCTATCGTCGTGAGGTGGTGGGCTTCATCTTTCAGTCGTTTAATCTCATTCCCAGCCTGAGCGCCTGGGAGAACGTCGCCTTTCCGATGCGTTTCGCGGGCGTGGCCCGACGGGAGCGGCAACAACGGGCCTTCGACCTGCTGGAGCGGGTGGGGCTGGCCGACCGGCGACAACATCGGCCGACGGAGCTGTCCGGCGGCCAACAACAGCGCGTGGCCATCGCTCGCGCGCTGGTCAACGAACCGCGCCTGGTGCTGGCCGATGAGCCGACGGGTAATCTGGACACGGCCAGCGGGCAGAGTATCATGGATCTGCTGGCCGAATTGCATCGCGACGGCATCACCGTGCTCGTCGTCACCCATGACCCGCGCATGGCTCCCTATGCCACGCATCAGGTCTTTTTGCTCGACGGCCGCATCGTCAGCGCGGAAGAATATCACACGGTGGTGGGGGTTTAGGGCTTCGGCCGCCTTGCCGCCGATTATTTAGAGAGAACTTATGGACAAACTTTCTGCCCACAGGAAAGGAATCGTGATGGCGCTGGTCTGGCTGGCCACGCTTGTCGGCCTGATGGCCGGACTGCCGCCGGCCGCTCCGGCACGCCCGGCATTGGCGCGGCAGGCGGCGGAAACGGCGACGGCCCCGCCCACCGGCGCGGCTCCGGCCCAGTCGCCGGTGATCAACGCCGTACAGCCGGGCACGCTGGTCAACGACGTGCCGGTGGAGATCATCATCACCGGCAGCGGCTTTGTGGACGGCACGGTCGTGCTGGTCAACAATTTCGGCGGGCTGGAGACGAGATTCGTCAGCGCCAACGTCCTGCGGGCCATCGTGCCGGCCGGGTTGCCGCCGGGCTTTTACGGCGTGCGCGTCGTGAACCCCAACGGGGCAACGGCCGACATGCCCAACGCCCTCAACATCGTGCCGCCGGCCGGGCCGACGGCCACGCCCGCGCCCAGCCTGACGCCCGCGCCGACGGCCTTCATTCGGCCGCTGCTGGTCGTCAGCTCCTATGGGGCCAGTTCGGCCCAGATCGTACCCGGCCAGAATCTCGACTTCGAGATGACCATTGCCAACGCGGGCCAGGCGACGGCCACCAACGTGGTGGCGACGTTCGTTAGCGGCGACTTTGTCCCCCGCGACACCGGCGGCGTGCGCGCTCTGGGGGCGATGGGGCCGGGGCAGGAGGTTCGCTTCTGGCAGCCGCTATTCGCCACGGCCGATCTGCGCGGCAAGACGACGGCCGTCCTGCAGGTGAAAGCCACCTATACCGACGTCAACGGGCAGAGCTATGAATCGGCCTTCGAGTTGACCTTCCCGGTGGTGCCCTCCGGCGGTGGGGGCGGCGTGGCGGCCACGGCCACCCCAACGCCGACCACCACGCCCACGCCCGGCCCGCGGCAGCGGCCGCAACTGCTTATCACCAGCTACGAAACCGATCCCCCCCAATTACAGCCGGGCAACCAGTTCACGCTGTCATTGGCGGCGCAAAACCTGGGCGAGACGGGCGCGCGCAATATCACCGTCATTCTGGGCGGCGGCAGCGGCGGCGGCTCGTCGGTCAACGGCACGCCCGATCCGGGCGGCGGGACGTCGGGGGCGGGCGGCTCCTTCGCCGACTTCGCGCCCATCGGCTCGTCGAACGTCAGCACCATCGGCGATCTGGCGGTCGGCGAGACGCGGCAGATCGAGCAGCGGCTCATCGTCAACACGACCACCAAGCCGGGCGCCTATCCGGTGAAGGTGTCGTTCGTCTATACCGACGCCACCGGGGCCAACTTCGTCGATGATCAGGTGATCACCTTGCTGGTCTACCAGCGACCACAGGTCGAGATGGGGTTCTACACCCAGCCGCCGATGCTGTTCGCCGGGCAGCCGGTCGGGCTACCGCTGCAGCTGATGAACACCGGCCGGGATACGGTCGTCTTCGGCAACTTCAGCGTCGCCGCCGAGGGGGCGGAACTGATGAACAATGCCATTTTCGTCGGCGCGCTGGAGTCGGGCGGATTTTTCCCGCTGGACGCCATGATCGTGCCCTCCGAGCCGGGCATGCTGGAGCTGATCCTGAGCGTCAATTACACCGACGATTTCCGGCAGCCGGCGGTCATCACCGACACGCTGGAGATCGAGGTGCTGGAATCGCCTCCGATGGAGCCGGTTGATCCGGGCATGATGCCGGGCGAGAGCGGCGAGGGCGGCGGTGAATTTCCGGCCGATGGCGGCGATGGCGGCACGGAGACGATCTGGCAACGGTTGTGGCGCTTCCTGCTGGGTCTGTTCGGGCTGGGCAGCGAGCCGGGTGGCGGGCAACCGCAAGAGGAGATGGTCCCCGTCGATTCGGAGTTCGCGCCCATGGAGCCGTAGGTCATGAGATTCATCGATCTGCTGGCGCTCATCTGGTCCAACCTGGCGCGACGCAAGGGTCGGGTCGCGCTGACGGCCATCGGAGTGATCATCGGCACGGCGGCCGTCGTGCTGCTGGTGTCGCTGGGCGTGGGCTTGCAGCAGAACGCCGAGGCGCAGCTGGGCGGCATCGGCGACCTGACGCGCATCACAGTCTATCCCGGCTTCGCGACCGAGGGCGGCGGCATGGTCGTTGGGCCGGGCGGTGCGATGGATCAGGCCGTGCCGTTAAACCAGGCGGCCATGGACAGCATCGCCGCCATCCCCGGCGTCACGGCCGTGATCCCCCAGGACTACCTGCAGGGTTGGGCCGTGTTGCGGGCCGGGAAGCTGGAGGGCAGCGGCAACATGATCGGCATCGGGGGGGATGACCTGAGCAAGCTGGGGATCGTGGCCACGCAAGGGGAGTTGTCGCTGGCGCGCGGCTCGGTCATCATCGGCTCGCAAATCGCCAGCAATTTCTACGACCCGCGGCCGCGCCCCAATCAGGGGCCGCCGGAGCCGCCCGATCTGTATGGCCAGACGCTGAACATGGAACTGGTGAAGTGGGACGAGAACGGCCAGGAGATTCGCAAGAAGACCCGCGCCCACGTCGTCGGCGTGTTGGAGGAGACCCAGGGCGAGCCGGACTGGTCGATCTTCATGCCCATGAGCGATCTGGACGCCTATAACGCCTGGATCACGGGGCAGCGTATCAACCGCGACAAGCAAGGCTATAACACATTCACGGTCAAGGTGGACGACGTCGATCGGGTGGTCGATATTGCCGAGCAGATCACCGCGATGGGATTCCAGGCCTGGTCGCCGCAGTCGTTTGTGGAGGGCATCAGCAGCTTCTATCTGGTTCTGCAGATGGCGTTCGGCAGCATGGGGGCCATCGCCCTGCTGGTGGCGGCCATCGGCATCGCCAACACCATGACCATGGCCATCCTGGAGCGGACGCGGGAGATCGGCCTGATGAAGGCCGTGGGGGCCAACAATCGGCATGTGCTGGCCATCTTTTTGGGCGAGGCGGCGGGGATCGGCTTTATTGGCGGGCTGGGCGGTGTGCTGTTCAGTTGGGCGCTGGGGCAGGTGCTCAACGTGCTGGTCATCGCCTACATGGCCGGGCAGGCGGCCCAGACGGGCCAGATGCCGATGACGGCGGCCGTGGTGACGCCCCTGTGGTTGCCTCTCTCGGCGCTGCTCTTCGCCACGCTCATGGGGCTGGTGTCGGGCCTCTATCCGGCGCTCAACGCGGCCACGCTGGCCCCGATGGCGGCGCTGAAGTATGAGTGAGGCGCAGGCTATCGCTTTGGAAACAGGATCGTATCGATCAACACCTTGCCCATGTAGACGATGAAGACGAAGATCGTCGCCGGCACCTGCCAGTAGAGGAACCAGCCCGGCGTCCAGGCGGGCAGCGGCAGCACGGCGATGAAGAAGGCGACGGCCGCGGCGATGATCAGATGACGCAGGAAGCGGGACCAGTGTCGTTTTTTCATGGCGTGCCCGTAGCATACCACGAATTTGGGCTTTGTTGTTTGTCGGCATCCCCATAACTTGATCGAGATCAAGGCCACGCGGAATCCCCTGTGCTACGCTCTCACTAGGCCCGATCGACCGGGCAAAAATTCTGGAGAGGATAACGATTGTGACTATTGATACGATCCCGAACGGCATTGCCGGGAAGATGGTGGGCGATTTCGTCGCTGCCGATTACCGCGCAGCCGCGGTTTTTGACAAGTACGGCATCGATTTTTGTTGCGAGGGGCAGACGTCCATCGACCAGGCTTGTCTGGCCAAGGGCGTCGCTCTGGAGACCGTGCTGCATGACCTGGAGCAGGTTGAGCAAGCGCCGGGACTGGTCGAACGACATGACCAGTGGGCGCTGGATTTTCTGTCCGACTACATCGTGAACCAGTTCCACGCCTACACCAAGGACATGTTGCCGCGCATCACGGAGTATGTGGAGACGGTCGCCAACGTCCACGGCGACACCCATCCCGAGACGCGCACCATCGCCGCGTTGTGGCCGGAGCTGAAGGGTGAGCTGGCCATGCACATGCAGAAGGAAGAGTTGTTGCTGTTTCCTTATGTCAAGCGACTGGTGCGCAGCGAGGCCGAGGGTACCTCACCGGCCAAGCCGCCGTTCGGCTCGGCCAAGGACCTCATCGAGAAGATGGAGGCGGAGCATGACGATACCGGCGGCGTGCTGCTCGAGATGGAGCGCGTCAGCGATGGCTACGCCGCGCCGGAGGATGCTTGCCCCACCTACCGCACGCTCTATGCCTATCTGAAGGAGTTCGACGCGGCGACGAAGAAGCACGTCCACATGGAGAACAATATTCTCTTCCCGCGGACGATCCAGCTGGAACAAACGCTCCTGGCGGGCTAGACCCTCTCGGGGTGGTTGACAATAAAACGGCCGGACTCATCGCAGTCCGGCCGTTTTGTTTTTGATGGAATTGCGGGTCTTACTCGAAGCGGAGGGCCTCGATGGGGTGCAGGGCGGCCGCCCGCGAGGCGGGATAGATGCCGAAGAACAGGCCCACCGCCACAGAGAAGCCCACCGCCAGGGCCACGGAGTTGATCGTCACCGTGGTGTCCAGTTCGGGCACGAACAGGTGGACGACGGCCGCTCCCAGCGCGCCGATGAGGATGCCCATGATGCCGCCCAGCAGGGCCAGCACGACGGCCTCGGTCAGGAATTGGCCCAGGATGTCGCGCCGCCGCGCCCCCACCGCCTTGCGCAAGCCGATCTCCTTGGTGCGCTCGGTGACAGACACCAGCATGATGTTCATGATGCCGATGCCGCCCACCAGCAGGGAGATCCCGGCGATGGCCCCCAGGAACAGGGTCAGCACGCCGGTGACCACGCCGAAGGCCTGGACGAAGTCGCTCTGGGTCAGAATTTGAAAATCGTCGTCGTCGCGGAAGGTGATGTTGTGACTCTGGCGCAACGCCTGAGAGGCGTCGATGACCAGGCCGTCGATGGCTTCGTCGTTGGCCGCTTCGATGAGCACCGCGTCGACCAGGTACTCGCCGGTCGTGGAGCTGCGGGCGTTGAACAGGCGCTCCTGGGCGGTCGTCAGCGGAATGAGGGCGACATCATCCTGGCTGCCGCCCATGCCCATGGCCCCCTTCTCTTCCAGCACGCCGATGACGCGGAAGTTGATGCCGTTGACGCGCACGTCCTGATCCAGCGGATCGACATCGTCGGGGAAGAGGGCGCGCACCGCGTCGAGGCCGAGGACGACGACGCGCGAGCGGGCATTATAGTCGGCCTCATCGATATCGCGGCCGCGGGCGATAGTCATCTTGTTCATCCCGGCGTAGGCGGGGGTGGAGAATCGCGCCAGCAGGCTGTGGGAATTGCCGCCGTGTTGCAGCTCTACCTGCTGGAATATGATCGGGGCGACGGCCGCCGCACCGGGCACGAGGCCGACATCCGATAATAGCGCGGCGTCGCGCATGGTCATCGACGATTCGGCCGAGGAGTTGTTGCCTTGTCGCATCATCGGAGGGCCCTCCTCGGGGATGATGAAGACGAGGTTGGTGCCCAGGCCGGAGAACTGGTCGGCCACGAAGCGCGTCACGCCGTCGCCGATGGACAGCAGGGTGATGACGGCGGCCACGCCGATCATGATGCCCAGCATCGTGAGGGCGGCGCGGAGCTTGTTGGCCGACAGGCCGCGCAGGGCGATGCGGATATTCTCGATGAATTTCATGCGACTCTCCGGCAGGTGCGCGAGCGTATTGGGGAGACAGGGCACTCCCCTGCTCCTCCGCTCTTCTGCTCCTCTGCCCTCACGCCCTTCTTATTCATAGCGCAACGCATCGATCGGATTCAACCCGGCGGCGCGCGACGCCGGATAGATGCCGAAGAACAGGCCGACGGCGGCCGAAAACAATAGCGCCAGGACGGCATAATTCCAGGCGACCGTGGGCTTCAGCGTGTCGGAAAAGCTGCTGATGATGAACGCGCCGGTCACGCCCAACCCCAGGCCGATAATACCGCCGATGCTGGACAGGATCATCGCTTCGGTCAGAAATTGCCACAGGATGTCGCGCCGCTTGGCCCCCACCGCCTTGCGCAGGCCGATCTCCCGCGTGCGCTCGGTGACGGACACCAGCATGATGTTCATGATGCCGATGCCGCCCACCAGCAGGCTCACCGCGGCGACGGCGCCGAGCAGCATGGTCAGGATCTTCGTGGTGCTCGTGAGCGTCTCGGCGATCTGCCGCGTGTCCATCACGCGGAAGTCGTCGTCCTCGCTGGACGCGATGTTGCGTCGCTCAC
>CAZZJN010000017.1:31879-33692 GCA_964654505.1 uncultured Ardenticatenaceae bacterium
CAGCGAGATGCCGGCGATGACGCCCAGAAAGGTGGTCAGCACGCCGGTGATCTGTCCCAGCGCGCCGACGACTTCGGACTGGCTCAGGATGGTGAAGTCGTCCTCGTCGCGAAAAGCGATGTTGTGCGATTGGCGCAGGGTCAGGGTCATCTCGGCGATGGCCGCGTCCTGGCGCTCCTCGCTGATGGCCTGGGCGAAGATCTGGTCGATGCGGTATTCGCCGTCCGACCGTCGCGCGGGGAAGAGGCGGCGCTGGGCGGTGTTGAGCGGCACCAGCACGACGTTGTCCTGGTCGTTGAAGCCCGATCCGCCTTTCTCCTCCATCAGGCCGATGACGCGGAAGTTGACGTTGTTGATGCGGATCGTCTGGCCCACGGGCGGATCGCCGTCGGGAAAGAGCTTCTCGTAGACGGTCTGGCCCAGCACAGCCACGCGGGCGGCCGTGGTCACGTCCTGGTCGGTGAAAAAGTCGCCCTCGATGGGGAAGAAATCGCGGACGTAAGGGTAATCGGGGGTCGTGCCGGTGACGGTCACCTGGGCCTCGTGGCTGCCGCTGGTGATGTTGGCCGGGCGGCCGTAGATGGGCGCGACCCGCACCACATCGGGCACGTTAAACGGATCGGCCAGGGCCAAATAGTCGTCGTTGGTCAGTTCGGCGCGGCCGGCGCTCATGACCCGACCCGCCTGCGGGCGGCCGGGGGTGACGAAGAGCAGATTGTTGCCCAGCCCCTCGAACTCGGACACGACCACATCCTGCACGCCCTCGCCCACGGAGACCAGCGTGATGACGGCGGCGACGCCGATGATGATGCCCAGCATCGTCAGGAAAGCTCGCAGCTTGTTGGCGACCAGGTTGCCGAACGCCAGGCGGAGGTTCTCAAGCAGGCTCATGCAGTTCTCCGGCAGAGGAGAAGAGGGGCGGAGGAGCAGAGGAGCAGGGAAGCAGGGGAGCAGGGGAGAAGAGGAGCGGAGGAGCCGCTTGCACCCCCGCACCTCTGCACCCCTGCACCCCTGCTCCCACGCACCCACGCACCTCTGCACCCCAGCTCCTCTGCTCGCTATGCATGGGTCAGAACCTCGTCGGACGGGCGGGGGGACTTGCCGGCTTCCAGCGGGTCGGGCACGACCTCGTCGCGGACGACCACGCCGTCGGCCAGGGTGATGATGCGCCGCGTGTGGCGAGCGATCCACGGGTCGTGGGTGACGAACAGGATGGTGATGCCTTGCTCGCGGTTCAGCCGCTGGAAGATGGCCATGATCTCGGTGCCCGATTTGCTGTCCAGGTTGCCGGTCGGCTCGTCGGCCAGGATGATGGCCGGCTCGTTGACCAGCGCGCGGGCGATGGCCACACGCTGCTGCTGGCCGCCCGACAGCTCGCTCGGCCGGTGGTGGAGCCGATCGCCCAGGCCGACCATCTCCAGCGCCCGTCGGGCGTGTTCGTGGCGGTGGCTTGTGGCGGCGTAGATGAGCGGCAATTCGACCTGTTGGAGAGCGGCGACGCGCGGCAGCAGGTTGAAGTTCTGGAATACGAAGCCGATCTTGCGGTTGCGGATGTCGGCCAGCTGGTCGTCGCCCAGACCGCTGATGTCGATGTTGTCGAGCAGGTAGGTGCCGCCGGTGGGCTGGTCGAGCGCGCCGAGCATGTTCATCAGGGTCGATTTGCCGGAGCCGGACGGCCCCATGATGGCCACGAACTCCCCGGCGTCGATCTCGATCGACACGCCGTTGAGGGCGCGGACGACATGCTCGCCCATCTGGTAGAACTTGGTCATGTCCTTGATGACGATGACCGCGCGGCCGTCGGTTGTGGCGT
>CAZZJN010000018.1:0-33157 GCA_964654505.1 uncultured Ardenticatenaceae bacterium
CCTTCTCGATGGCATTGACGATCTTGTTAGCGGCATCATCCGGTTCCTGGATGGGCAGAAGCCAGGGGAAACGAGTTTTGACGCCCTTAAACATTCCAGTGCTGATGTAATAAGGACAGGCAACCGTCGTCCGAATAGTGGGATATCCTAGACGTTTAAGCTCGACACGCAATGAATCATCAAAGCCCATAGCGGCGAACTTGCTGGCGCTATAATCGGTCATTCGGGGCACGCCGATCAGTCCCCCGGCCGAGGCGATCGTTACGATATGACCGCTGTTTTGTTCCATCATCCCCGGCAGGAAAGCCCGGGTCGTGCGAAAGAGGGACAGGGTATTGATGTCAAAGGTGCGCTCGATCGCCTCGTCAGTCAGTTCCAACAAGGGCTTGCCGGAGACGACACCGGCATTGTTGATCAACACGTCGACGACGCCATGTTTGGCCAGGACACTCTCGGCGTTCTCTTCGATCTCTTCACGGCTGCGAAGGTCACACTGCCAACAGGTTGCGGGACGATAGCCCCACTGCTGCATCGTCTCGCTGAGGGCTTCCATGCCGGCCAGATCGATATCCCACAAAATCAGGTTAGCTCCACGGGCGGCGATCTTTAAAGCCATCAGGCGGCCGATTCCGCTGGCGCTGCCCGTGATCAATACATTCTTGCCCTCAAACGTCGTC
This sequence comes from uncultured Ardenticatenaceae bacterium, assembly GCA_964654505.1. GTDB lineage: Bacteria > Chloroflexota > Anaerolineae > Promineifilales > Promineifilaceae > Promineifilum. The sequence continues at coordinate 678 of CAZZJN010000018.1, forward strand.
ATATCTTGCTTGCCCCCTGCATCAAATAGTAGCGTGATTATAGACGGATGCGGGGACGAGACAACCGGGGAGGAACACCATTGTCGGTTAGGCGAGGCTCCCGCGCCGGCTGCCCTATCCCCTGCACATCATCCTCCACGCGTCGTTCGTCACTCCACCGTCACACTCTTGGCCAGATTACGCGGCTGATCCACATCCGCGCCACGGCGAACCGCGATATGGTAACTAAGCAGCTGCAGGGGAACCACATTGACGATGGGAGCGAGCAGCGGCGGGGTTTCCGGGACATATATGACGTAATCGGCCTCCTGCCGTATCGCTTCGTCCCCCTCGGTGGCCAAGGCAATGACCACCCCGCCCCGCGCCTTGGCTTGTTGCACCTGGCTGATCATCTTGTCATAGAGATGATCTTTGGTGACGATGGCAAGGACCGGCATGGACTCGTCGATTAGGGCGATAGGTCCATGCTTCATCTCACCCGCCGGATAACCCTCGGCATGGATGTAGCTGATTTCCTTGAGCTTGAGCGCGCCTTCGAGCGCGATGGGATAGTTGATCCCCCGGCCCAGGAACAGGAAATTCTCAGCCTTGTGGAACTGTTCAGCCAGCGCCTGATACTCCGCGTCACGTTCCAAAGCACGACCAACCAGCGTTGGGATGCGTGTCACGTCTTCGGCCAGCCGGGTCAGGCGTTGGGGTGTGATCGTGCCCCTCATCGCTCCCAGGCAGCAGGCCAACAAATACAGATCAGCCAGAGAAGAGGTGAACGCCTTGGTGCTGGCCACGCCGATCTCCGGCCCGGCATGCATGGGAATGGAACCATCAGCCAAACGCATCGATTGGCTGCCGATAGCGTTGACGATAGCCCATAGAGTCGCCCCTTGGGCACGAGCCTGCTCGGCCGCGGCCAGGGTGTCGGCCGTTTCGCCGCTCTGAGTGATCGAGAGGACGGCCGTATGCTCGTCCACTATTGGATTATAGTAGCGAAATTCGGAAGCGTATTCGACCTCAACCGGCAAGCGAGCCAGCGTCTCGATCATAAATTTACCCACCAGCCCGGCGTAATAGCTGGTGCCGCAGGCGACGATAAAGAGCTTGCTAAGCCGAGCCACAAGCTCAGGAGTCAGATTCATTTCCAGCAGATTGACGGAACCGGTCTCAAAGTTGAGACGGCCGCCGAGCGTGTCGATGAGCGAGCGAGGTTGCTCGAATATCTCCTTCTGCATGAAATGTTTGTATTCGCCCTTGACCGCGCTGACCGGATCCCAGGCGATGACATTGATTTCAGGCTTGATGACTTGACCATCAAAATCGCTTACTTCACAGGTGCCGGCGGTGATGACAGCCATCTGGCGACTTTCCAGAAATATCATCCGGCGGGTGTATTCAAGGATGGCCGGGATGTCGGACGCGATATACATTTCATCATCGCCTATGCCAAGCGTAATGCCGCCGGCGTTGCCGATTCGGGCACAGACGATCCGATCGGGTTGGTCGACGCTCATGACGACGATGGCGCTGGCGCCTTCCAGCAAGCGGAGGGTGTCGCGGGTGGCCTCGACCAGCGACATCCCGCCGGCCATGTAGCGTTCCACCAGTTGAACGATCACCTCGGTGTCCGTCTCCGAATGGAAGACAACCCCTTCGGCGGTCAACTCATCGCGCAATTCCTTAAAGTTCTCGACGATGCCGTTATGGACGAGGACGACGCGGCCGTTCATGCTCAGATGGGGATGAGCGTTTCGTTGGGTCGGCGCGCCGTGGGTGGCCCATCGTGTATGGCCAATAGCCATATGACCGAACAGAGGCGAACTCTGTACCGAAGCTTCCAGATTGGATAACTTGCCGACATCGCGGCGAATGGCGATTTCGCCGAGATCGCTGATGGCGGCAACCCCCGCCGAGTCATAGCCGCGGTACTCCAGCCGTTTGAGACCTTGCAAGACCACTTCAGGGGCCTGGCGCGGCCCGATATAACCGACGATACCACACATGGTCAACCTCCAGGGTTGCGCACAGGCAACACTCCCGGTTGCTCCAACCCGGGTGCGTTATGTAAACGCGCCCGACCGACGGCCGTTGTCTGTGTCCTTGTGGCGTGCCCGTTGGAATGCAGGTTGCGGGGACGCCCCTTCATAGATGTTCTTTCCTGACCACTCGCCATGTATTTTGTCGGCCGATCACCCGATCGATTTGATACCTGGCTCAGTTGAAGGGGCAAAGCTCAGAGTGTGGTCAACCCTGGGAGGCATCCGCTGATCTTTCGCTTTTCGTCGGCAGAATCCCACGCCGACTTAACCCCGCATCGCTACGGGGAACCTCCACCTCGTCATCCGATTGAGGCTCATATGATTCACTCAATCGGGTCATGCGCTATCCAGCCCCTTGGGCGGCTACGCTGGAGCAACGTGCCGTCCAGTATTCGGTTGTTGGTTGCTAGATTAACGGCTTCCACCAGGACTGTCAAGGCGGGCAACGTGAATTATCAGGAAGGCCTGCTCCGCCATGTCGTTATCCAAAATGTATCCGTTAGAGTGATGTAAGATCAGGGAACCGGCTATTGCGATTGATCGTCCCCTGGTCATATAATCCATGCAGTGCTGGATCTCGGCTGCCATATCACCCACTCGCATCCATCTGTGAGCCGAGAGCAAGCGCGAGAGAATAATCAATATGTTTAACGCAAATATTCTGTGGGCCATCGGCGGGTTTCTTATCATTCTGACTCCCCTGGTCATCATCCATGAACTGGGTCATTTCTGGGCCGCCAAGCTAAGCAAGATACGGGTTGAGGAGTTTGGCTTCGGCCTGCCACCGCGTGCCGTCAAGCTCTTTGAGCGCAACGGCACGGTGTACACACTCAACTGGATACCTGTCGGTGGTTTCGTGCGCCCGGCGGGTGAGGATAACCCCGACGTTCCCGGCGGCTTGGCCGGAGCATCCAAGAAGGCGCGCGTCTTCGTGCTGGCAGCCGGGTCTGGGATGAATTTCATCGCCGCTCTGGTCTTCTTTTGGCTGGCGCTGGTGCTCGGCGCTCCGGCCGTCCAGGTCAATGACGTCAACCCCAACTCACCGGCGGCCGTCGCGGGCTTGCAATCGGGCGACATCATCCTCAAAGCGGACGGACGCATGGTGATGAACTCCAATACACTGGTTAACTCTGTCTACGAACGCGCCGGCATGCCGCTGGAGCTACTGATCATGCGCGATGGCGAGGAGCTAGCCGTCAGTGTTACGCCCCGACGGACAGGCGAATACGATCCCGAAACAGAAGGCCCTCTCGGCGTCGGCCTGACATCCGGGCCGCCCATCCGGCGCAACCCCATCGATGCAATGAACGGCTCGATGCGCTTCATGTGGGAATACATCACACTTTACGTGCGGCTGCCATCCATGTTGATGAATGGCGAAATATCCCCGCAGGAAGCACGGCCGGTGAGCATCGTGGGAATCAGTCAGATCGCGGGCGAAGCGGCCGAAGTGTCCGCCAATAATCGCACCCTCTATCCCATTCTGACGATGGCCTCCTTCATCAGTTTGGCCCTGGGCATCACCAACTTGCTGCCGATCCCGGCTCTGGACGGCGGCCGAATCCTGTTCGTGTTAATCGAAGCAATCCGCGGCCGGCGCATCGAGCCGGAACGCGAGGGCATGGTCCACGTCATCGGCATGCTGGTCCTGCTCGCCCTGATGGCCATATTGATCTTTCAGGATATCGTTAATCCAATCCTTCCCATACAGTAATACCTATGAACAACAAAAAACCTATGCCCTTCGCTTCAGTCCTGGAAGCGTTGTTCGGAAGTGACGATCCGCCTATCCATCTCATCTATCGTCTGTCGGACATGGAAGATGAGGAGTTCGCCCACTTCAAGCGCGCCTGGCCCGCAGTCCATGAGGACCGGCGCGGAGTTCTGGCACGTCACATGGTCGATATCGCCGAAGAAGATTACATGGTCGATTTTTCGCCCGTGTTTGCTCACCTGTTCACTGACGAAGCTGCCGGAGTGCGGCAGGCGGCCCTTGACGGTATCTGGGACTCCGACGACCAAGACCTCATCGCGCCCATCCTGACGATGCTACAGGCTGACTCCGACATCGGTGTTCGCGCGGCCGCGGCCCGCTCGCTGGCCCATTACATTCTCCTGGCTGAATGGGGCCAATTCGACCCAAGCCATGTCGAGCCGGTGGTTGCGGCGCTCCTGGCCGAATACGATAACCCTCGGGCGTCACTCGAGATCCGCCGGGCAGCGCTGGAGGCGATGTCTCCCGCTCCGCATCCCCGAATCGCCGATCTGATCCATGAGGCTTATGAAGAGGGATCTGATGAGCTTCAGCTAAGCGCGATCTTTGCCATGGGCAATAGCGCCGACGATCGTTGGCTACCGATTCTGATCGATGAGCTGGCCAGTCCGTCGCCCGATTTCCGCGCGGAGGCCGCTCGCGCTTTGGGCATGATCGGCCATCATGATGCCATCGACGCGCTGGAAGATCTGGTGGATGACCCTGAAAAGGAAGTCGGCATGGCGGCCGTCATTGCTCTGGGGCAAATCGGCGGCGACCGGGTCCTCGGGTTGCTCTCGCGAATGGCCGATGACCCCGACTATGAGGAGTTTCACGACGTCATCGACGAGGTTCTGGAGGAAATGGAATGGGTAGACAGCAGTTACGATATGCTGTCCCTGACAGATGAAGAGGACGACGACTTCGATCTTTCCGATGACTTGCTCCTCAATTGAACGTTTTCCTCTACGTCCTGACGCAGAACATACTGCCAATCATGCTGGTGGCATCCTTTGGCTATCTACTGCGCCGCCGCTTTAACATCCACACGACCACACTATCGACTATCGTCTTTTATGTCCTAAGCCCCTGCCTCGTATTTTCGTCGCTGGCCACCTCGGAACTGCCGGGCAACGAGATTATTGAATTAGTCAGTTTTACGGTAATTACGATCATTATCATCGGCGGGTTAGCCTTCGGGTTGACCCGCCTTTTGCGTCTGGGGCGTGTGGAGACGGCAACCTTCCTGATTGTCACCATGTTCGTCAACGGCGGGAATTACGGCCTGACCTTCCTTCAATTACGATATGGCGACGGCGGATTATCGCGGGGGATCGTCTATTATGTGACGAGTACCGTCATGGTCTACACCATAGGCGTGCTGATCGCCTCGATGGGCCATATCAGCGGACGTGAGGCAGTGAAGCGATTGGCTCGACTACCGGCGGTGTACGCGGCCGTCCTGGCGATTCTTGTATACAGTCTCGACATCAATGTGCCGACACCGATAATGAGCGGGATCGCCATCGCCGGCGCTGGAGCGATTCCCGTAATGCTCCTCATCCTGGGTATGGAAATCGCCGGTATCAAGGCCGAGGATTCGACTCGCTTCGTCATGCCGGCCGTGGGGCTTCGCCTGGTCGGGGGGCCATTGGTGGGTTTGGGTGTGGCTGCCTTGTTGGGCCTGCAAGGCGCGGGGCGCAGCGCCATGATCATCGAGGCGGCCATGCCGACGGCCGTCATCAACCTGATACTTGCCGCCGAGTTCGGCTTGCCCACTTCGACGGTGGCGCGTATAGTAGTCCTCTCGACGCTGGCCAGCCCTCTGACCATCGCGGCCGCCGTGACAATCCTGGGATTATGATCGCTATTTCTCTTCGCCTCGCCTACTTGCGTGTCATTGGCGTAATCCTTTGCGTGACGTTTCTAGGCATATCTACGGCCGTGGCCCAGGTAGAACAATCTGAGATACGTTCATCGGCCAACTACATCTATGGCCAATCGATGGACTTCAACCTATTTGCCGCCAATCTGGGCAAGATCGAGGGTGTCACCCTCTTTTTTCGGTTGGGCGCATCATCAGACACATACTCGGCCAATATTCCGGTGACGCCCGGCTCACGAGTAGATGTCACCTATCCGCTCGATCTGTCGCAGATTCGATTGCCTCCTTTTGTATCGATAACCTATTGGTGGCAGATTGAACGCGAATTTGGTTCTCCCCTGTTGGTGCCCGAGCAAGTCATCAGCTATGTGGACGATCAGTTCGTCTGGCGGCAATTAGTGGTTACCGACGAACAAGGCGGCGGGAGCATTCGCATCCATTGGACGGGCGACGATGATACCTTGGGAGAACAGGCCCGTACTGTCGTGTTTGAGATGCTGCCTGAGATCAGCCATCTGATCCCGCTGCAACAAATCTTGCCGTTTGATGTCTACATTTATCCTTCATCAGGCGACCTGAGCGCAGCGTTACGGTTAGCCGGTCGCGATTTTCAACCCGGCCAATCTTATCCCGACCTGGGGGTTGCATTGGTGACGGTTGTTAATCCGGAAACCGCCAAACAGGAGCTTCGCGATGAGCTTTCGCGCGAGTTGGTCAACCTTCTCCTCTACCAGGCGTTAGGCCAGGCGAGCTACGATCTGCCACCGTGGTTGAATCGCGGGCTGGCCGGTGTAATTCGAGGCGAGCGCGACACCGCACTGGAAAACATCTTCCTGGCGGCCGCCTCCTCCGGGACCACGATTCCTCTGGTCGATCTGTGTGCCATGGAGGACATCGACAGCGATCTGGCAGCAGCGCAAAGCGAATCGCTGGTTGGATACCTAATCGAGGTCTACGGGGAATCGGCCGTCAAAGCGCTGGTAACGGAATTCTCTCAGGGTGCGGACTGCCGGACAGCCTTCTCGCAAGCGACCCGGCAGACGCCGGAACAAATTGAGGCAGCCTGGCTCCGCGCGCGAAGCAGCAGCCGGAACAGTCGCACCGTGGCAGAAATGGCTGTTTGGCTGGTGTTGGTGCTGGCCGGCTTCGGCTTCGCCGGGCTTCTGCTGCTTTGGCCGCGACGACGCCAACATTGATAATAGCTTAAGAACCAATATAAGCGTTCAGGAATAAAATACTGTGACGTATATTCAACTGAACACAATCGACACCTATGGACGTAATCATGACAACATGGCCGGCCGGTGATTATCCGAGAAACCCGGCCTTCAAACTTGACACAGATGTAGATATGGATCGGTTCTCCCCATTCATGGAACGAATGGCGGCCGAAGATCTGCCGGGAATCTTCATCGATAATTTCGCCCACTACTATGCCAAGTTATTGGCGGGCGATAACGGACTGATCGCCGAATCAAGCATTGGCCCGATCACGAAACTGATTGATGCCGAACACCTGCCAACACATCTGGCCGACCTGGGTCGGGCGGCCGTCGATCAGACAGTCATCATCAAGCTGAATGGTGGGCTGGGCACCGGCATGGGATTGACCGGCCCCAAATCGCTCCTCGTCGTGAAAGAAGGACTTACCTTCCTCGATATCATCGCCCGACAAGCGGTCGAAATCGGCGCGCCATTGGTTTTGATGAACAGCTTCGCCACGGACGCTGCGTCTCTGGACGTCCTGGCCAACTACCCCGAACTCGACAGCGAGCTGCCGCCCAGCTTTATCCAGCACAAACAACCCAAAGTCGCCGTCCACGATCTTGGCCCCGCCGAATGGCCTGACGATCCCGGATTGGAGTGGTGCCCGCCGGGGCACGGCGATCTGTACATTTCCCTGGTGACCAGCGGGATGCTCGACAAAATGCTGGACGCCGGGTACGAGTACGCCTTCATATCCAATGCCGACAATCTGGGCGCGGTTCTAGATCTCAACATTCTCGGCTACTTCATCGACAAGCGTCTGCCATTTCTAATGGAGGTGGCCGATCGCACGGTGGCCGATCGCAAGGGGGGACACCTGGCCCGGTTGACGGATGGCCGGCTCATCCTGCGTGAAATCGCCCAGTGTCCGGAAGAGGATATGGACACCTTCCGGGATATTGACCGGCACCGTTATTTCAACACCAATAATTTGTGGCTCCATTTGCCGACATTAAAACATGTGTTGGTCGAGCGGGATTACTTCCTGGGTTTGCCCATGATCCGCAACGGTAAAACCATCGACCCACGCGATGCGGATTCCACGCCGGTCTATCAACTGGAGACGGCCATGGGTTCCGCCATCACCATCTTCGAGGGCGCTGATGCGATTCGAGTCCCGCGCTCGCGCTTTGCACCGGTCAAACGCACGGACGATCTGTTGGCGGTGCGTTCGGATGCGTATATTCTGACGGATGACTATCGCGTCATCCTGGCCCCCGACCGTCTGGGTAATCCTCCCACCGTCGAGCTTGTCGGAGATTACTACAAGTTTGTCAACGACCTGGATCATCACTTCCCTGCCGGAGCGCCTTCTATGCGTAGTTGCGACCATTTGGTCATCGAGGGTGAGTTTGAGTTCGGTCGTGGAGTCGTGGCCCTCGGTAAGGCGCGGTTCATGAACGACAGCGATGAATGTGTTGTCGTGCCCGATGGATTGGTCCTTAAGGACGGGCAGTGGCCCCCGGCCGGGCCGGATATCGCAACGGAACAATAGCGTCCGCGGCCGATCCCGCTACCCTTATAACAATAAAAAGCGCACCTCACGGTGCGCCTTTTTCAATCCTGCGTGGGTTACGCAGTGGTCTAAATCTTGCCGGATGTGATCGCCCGCTTGACGTCGGCGATAGCCTCGGTCACTTTGATATCACGCGGGCAGGCGTTGGTGCAATTGAAGATCGTGCGGCAACGCCAAACGCCGAACGTATCCGCCATCACCTCCAGTCGCTCCTCAAAACCTTCATCACGAGAGTCGAAAATGAAGCGATGGGCCTGAACGATGGCCTGGGGGCCAACATAGCGACCGTCAGCCCAGAAACTGGGGCAGGACGTCGTACAGGCCGCACACAGGATACATTTGGTCGTGTCATCAAACCGCGCCCGATCTTCAGGTGATTGCAAACGCTCGCGGCCGTCTTCGGGCAGGGGTTGGTCGGTGATCAGATAAGGCATCACCGATCGATAATGATCGAGGAATGGCTCCATATCGACGATGAGGTCTTTCTCAACCGGCAAAGCCAGAAGCGGTTCCACCTGAATCTTGACAACGCCATCCTTGACCCCTAATCGATTCACCAACGTCTTGCAGGCCAGGGCATTCGCCCCATTGATGCGCATGGCATCGGAACCACACACGCCGTGGGCGCACGAACGTCGCAAGGCCAGCGTGCCGTCCTGTTCCCATTTTATTCGGTGAAGCAGATCAAGAACCGTGTCGGTCCGATGCACATCGTCCAGGGTATATTCACCCCACCAGGATTTCTCGTCAGTTTCCGGATTGAAGCGCCGGATTCGCAGCTTGGCTTGCATCGCATTGACCTCTTAATAGACACGCTTCTGGGGTTGATAGCGGCCGATAAATACGGGCTTGTAATCGAGAATATAAGAACCATCTTCGTTGCGCGAGCAGAGGGAGTGCTTCAGCCAGTTCTCATCGTCGCGCTCAGGAAAGTCCTCGCGAGCATGCCCGCCACGGCTTTCCTGGCGGGCACGAGCGGCAATAGCCGTCACTTCTGCCAGTTCCAGAAGACAACCCAACTCCCATGCTTCTAACAGATCCGTGTTGTAGCGATGGCCCTTGTCATCGATCTGCAACCTGGTGTTATATTCGTGACGCAACTGCCGAAGGTCATCAATGGCCTTGGTCATCAACTCTTCAGTCCTGAACACACCGACATTGTCGGTCATCGTGCGCTGCATTCTGCGTCGCAAATCGGCTGATTTGACGCCTCCGGTACCTTCGCGAATCCTGTTTAGCTCTTGTTGAATCGCCTGGCCGGTATCGGCGGGAAGCGGCAGCAACTCGGCTTGCCGGCAATATTCAACCATGTGGCGGCCGGCCCGGCGGCCGAACACGACCAGGTCGACCAATGAATTGGTTCCCAGCCGGTTGGCTCCATGAACAGAAACGCAGGCGCATTCACCAGCGGCATAGAGACCATCAAGAACGTGGTGATCCGCGCCGATATGAACCCGCCCATGAATATCGGTGGGGATGCCACCCATCGCGTAATGGGCCGTCGGCTGGATAGGCATCGGTTCCTCAACCGGATCGATGCCGAGATAGGTACGCGTAAAATCGGCGATATCCGGCAATTTGGCTTCGATATAATGCCGATCAATTCGACGGGTCTCGCCTGCTTCCTCAAGATACTTGTTGACTATCTCCGGCCGCACATCGAGATGGACGTAGTTTTGGCCATTGATGCCGCGCCCGGCCTGAATCTCCATGAAGATGGCCCGGCTGACGACGTCGCGGCTGGCGAGGTCCTTGATATGAGGTGCATAGCGCTCCATGAAGCGCTCACCCTGGCCATTGATCAGAACCCCCCCCTCGCCACGCACACCTTCAGTGATCAGGATGCCCAGCTTGAAGATGCCCGTGGGATGGAATTGGAAGAACTCCATGTCCTCCATCGGTATGCCGTTGCGCAAGCAAATGGCCGTGCCGTCACCGGTCAGAGAGTGGGCGTTGGAGGTGACTTCCCAGCAGCGACCCCAGCCGCCGGTGGCGAAGTGAACCGCCTTGCTATGGAAAACATGAAGCTCGCCGGTGGCAATCTCAAGGGCAATGATGCCCCGAATCGTGTCGCCGACGCGAATAAGATCCACGACATGAAATTCATCAAAGAAGTTAACGCGGTTCTTGATGCACTGCTGGTACAGCGTTTGCAGGATCATGTGGCCGGTGCGGTCGGCCGCATGGCAGGCACGGGTGACCGGCTTGCCGGTTTCATTGTTGGTGTGGCCACCAAACCGGCGTTGGGAGATGCGGCCGTTGGGCAGTCTGTCAAACGGCAGCCCCATGTGCTCCAACTCGACCACCGTCTCGATGGCTTCCTGGCAGAGCACATCGACGGCGTTCTGATCGGCCAAATAGTCCGATCCCTTCACGGTGTCGTAGGCATGCCATTCCCATCGATCCTCTTCCAGATTACCAAGCGCGGCGCCGATGCCACCCTGAGCCGTGCCGGTATGCGAGCGGGTTGGATAGAGCTTGGAGACAACGGCTACGTTTGCGCCTCGACTGGCGTATAGAGCAGCCATCAAACCCGCGCCTCCCGCGCCGACGATGACCGCATCAAACACATGTGTTTTCATAATGCCTTCCAGATAGAACTTAAAGAATCAGGCCTATGGCAGCGCCGGCACCATGGCCGGATCGAATAACGCAATGCCAATGGTGGCCCAAATAACCGTGGCCAGAACAAACAACGCCAACAGGCCGCCGATAAGTCGGTTCGCGCCCGGGCTATGAATGTAGTCGGCCAAAATAGTGTATAGACCCCGGATGCCGTGGGGAATGGCCATCCAGAGCAAGAAAATATCATAGGCTTTCCAACCCCAATCGCCCCACTGGACGGCAACGAATTGAATAGTGAGATTAGTCGAGCTATTGAGAATATGCTGAATAACCATGTGGCCGACGGCCAGGACGAGCATGGCCACGCCGGACAGGCGCATGAACAGCCAGGCATATCGTTCCCGGCCGCCCTCCAGTTTGGCGCGCCGGATCGTGATTTTACCGGGGGAATTTTCCGTCATAGTTGCCATCTAATATCTCCTATCGGGCGTATTGGGCGAATTCGGAAAAAGCAGGGATACGAAAACAGCTATCTCCGATTTGCGCCAGCGCCTGGCAATGACCGATCATCCCGCTCAACATCAGGATAGCGACCGGGATGAAAATCACAAAAAATATTACCCAGACGATGATCGCGCTGATGCGCTGGTGCTTCCACCACTCCGGCTTGAAATCCAGCAGGGTGATCCGCGTGCCGTTGAAGGCGTGGTAGAGGACGGCGGCCATCACACCCACTTCGCCAATCCCAAAAAATGGGTGCTTGAAGATGGCTAATGACCAGACGTAGGCCTGTGGCCAGAAGTAGGCATTGGCCGTATCCCAGACGTGTATGACGACAAAGGTGAGGATGGCCAGACCGGAGATGCGGTGCGCCAGCCAACTATATTGACCGGAACGGCCGCGATAACGAATACTTTCGCGAACGGTTAGGATGAGTGAACTCATATAGGGGCTCTCCTGTGTGAACGTTAAGATTAGTATAACATGTTGACGAAAGGCAAGCTATTTAAGTGCGCTTGCCGCCGGAATGGGGGATTGATAAACTATGGGCAATGGTCCGGCCCTTTGACCTGCGCGATTTAGCCCTGATTCATCGACTGGATGACCGTAGGGTTCCGCTGCACACCATGTCCGCGTTGGCCGAGAATTTTCGCCCCCTTCGCGGCGCCATCGTTAGCATGCTGGTTGGCGGCGAGTTTCTGACTTACGTCTGGAAGACTGAGAATAGCGATCGCGCCGGTTTTATCCAGTTGCGAATTCCCAACGGCGCAAATCAGGCGTACGTAAGCTTCATCAGCCCTGGCTGCGAATGGAATTGCGAGGGGGATGGCTCACCTGGGAAAAACTCATCGGGCGATTTGGCCCTGCAAAATCCTGACTGCGCTATCTGGCTGGATCTTCTGGATGAGGCGGTCGCCGGCGTAGGTCAACGCGGCATCCACCATGTCATCGCCGAGGCCGACGAGCGCAACCCGGAAATTCAGATGCTCCTGCGACGCGCGGGGTTCGCGGCTTATACACGACAGGATGTGTGGACCGTTAGCGCGACCGATTATCGGCCGCAAGGCATGACCGGGCATTTATTGTCTCGCCGCGGCCAGGTCGATGAATGGGATATCCAGCTCCTTTATGCCAACACGGTACCGCGCCTCGTCCAACTGGTTGAGCCGCTTCCATCAGCCAATGACTCCGAGGGCTGGGTCGTGCGTGACGGGAATGAGTTAGCCGCGTTCATCAGCATTCGCCACGGCGCGATCGCCACCTGGACACGGTTGTTCATCCATCCGGACGCCGAAACGGAAGCGGACAAGATCGTCGCCGCAGCGATGGATATTTCCTTTAATGGCAAGCCGGATCGGGTCTATTGCTGCGTTCGACGCTACGAGAGTTGGTTGACGGCGGCGCTGGAGAAGCGCGGGTTTACCGTGTGCGGCAGCCAGGCGGTCATGGTTCGCCACACCGTCCATCATGTGTCGCGGGCCATACCCGAGGCAGCGCTCTCTATCGAAGGGCAGCGAGTATCAACATCATCACCATTCGTCAGGAATTTTCAGCAGCCGGAACGTAATGGAAAACAGTGAGGATCATTCACCAGAGTGAATGATTAAGTGGATATGGACTCTACTCAGTCGCATGAAGATCTTCGAACGCTACTTCTGGTTTTACCGGAGAGCATTCGCACCAGTGTTGAGGAAGCGGGACAAGCCGACGAACTCCTGGAGATCGTCATGGATCTCGGGCGCGTGCCCACCGCGCGCTACGTCGATGGCGAGCGTGTACTACGCGAAAGCGAAGTCACCAAGCAGGAGATCGATCACGTCGTGGCCGGCATCGGCGACTTCGACGATGACAACCGCGCCGGCATCGCCCGAACCTTGCACCGCATCTCCGGCATTCGCAACCGCCGTAATCAGGTCGTCGGTCTGACCTGCCGGGTCGGCCGCGCGGTTTACGGTACCATCGCCATCATCGAGGATATCGTCAACGAGGGACACAGCATCCTCATTCTCGGCCGCCCGGGCATTGGCAAGACAACCATGCTGCGCGAGATGGCCCGCATCCTGGCCGAACAAAAGCGGGTGATCATCGTCGACACCAGCAACGAGATCGGCGGCGACGGCGACATCCCCCACCCGGCCGTCGGCCGCGCCCGCCGAATGCAGGTTCCCCGACCGGCCCACCAGCATGAAACGATGATTGAAGCTGTGGAGAACCACAATCCGGAAGTGATCATCATCGACGAAATCGGACGAGAGCGCGAGGCCGAGGCAGCGCGAACGATCAACGAACGAGGCGTTCAGCTCATCGGCACGGCCCACGGCAACACGCTGGAAAACCTGCTGCTGAATCCCACCCTGTCAGACCTGGTCGGCGGAATCGAAAGTGTGACCTTGTCTGATGAGGAGGCACGCCGCCGGGGTACCCAGAAGACCGTGCTGGAGCGGCGCGCCCCGCCGACATTCGATGTGCTGATCGAGATGCAGGAGCGGCAGCGGTTACTCGTCCACAGCGACGTGACGACTTCGGTGGATGCGATGCTGCGTGGCGAGCCTGTCCAGGTGGAATTGCGCTTTACCGATGACGAAGGTGAAATTCAGTCGGAGCGTCAATCTCTGGTGGTGACGTCGGCGGCCGTGACGGGCAGGCGCACGACCATCCCCGGAGCGCGAGCAGGTCGCGGCGGCCGCGAGATTCGGGCTTTGGGCGACGCACCCATCCGCCAGGACGAAGGCGGTCGCTTTCCGCCTGTCTCGGCTCATCATGGGGCGATTGCCGACAGCAGGCCCATCGCCGAGGAACGAACAGTCGTCGGGCGAACCGGCAACGGGTATGACAGCGGTGGAGATGGCAGCGGCCGCAAGATCCGCGTTTTCGCCTATGGCGTGGCGCGGAACCGGCTATATCAGGCCGCCAAGCATTTGGGCGTCAAACTAAGCATCGCCGAGACACTGGAAGAAGCCGACGCGATGGTGACTCTCAAGAGTTACTACCGCAAGCGCCGTCGGTTGATCAGCGACGCGGAGCAAAACAACGTCTCCGTCTATGTGCTACGGGCCAATACCGTAAGCCAGATGGAGCGATTTCTGATGGAGGCACTAGGGCTTGAGGTGTCCTCTACCGACCCTTTTGAGTCGGCGATCGCCGAGACGGAACGCGCTATCGAGCTTGTCCAGTCGGGACAGCCCAGCATGGACTTGCGGCCGGTGGGGGCGGCCATTCGCCGCTACCAGCACGAGATGGTGCGCCAGGCCAGACTGGTGTCACACAGCTACGGCCGGGAGCCGTATCGTCATGTGCGCGTATTCAACACGCCCCGCAATGACTGATCGCCATCCTGATCGGGGAAAACGTTAGCCTCATGTTCATCACGTTTGAAGGGCCGGAAGGCGGCGGAAAGTCAACCCAGATTCGCCTGTTGGCTGCGTATTTGAGGGAACGCGGCTATAGCGTCGAGGTGACACGAGAGCCGGGCGGGACAACCATCGGCGATCAAATTCGCGCCGTGGTGCACGACACCGCCCATACGAAGATGGCACCCACGGCCGAGGTTCTCCTCTATTCTTCCTCTCGCGCCCAGATCGTGAGCGAGATCATCCGCCCCGCCCTGGAAGCCGGGCGAATCGTGCTATGTGATCGCTTTGCCGACAGCACAATGGCCTATCAAGGCTACGGTCGCGGCCTGGATCGCGATATGCTGGCTACGTTAACCCACATCGCCACCGGCGGCCTGACTCCCGATCTGACGCTGCTCCTCGATCTGGATGTGACTTGCGGCCTGACGCGCCGACTCACCGAGGGCGACGAGATGAATCGCCTCGATTTGGAGGCGGTGGATTTTCACGAGCGCGTGCGCGAGGGGTATTTCGCTTTGGCAACGGCCGAGCCGGATCGATGGGTGATCATCGATGCCGACCGGCCTGTGGCCCAGGTGGCTGCCGACATACAGCGAATTGTGAGCGAGCGGATTGCAGCGACAACCAGACGCGCCTAGAATTCGCCCGAATCCAGATCTGGCATCGAACGCTCAATCGACTCCGGCGATTCGCCCTTTTCCAATCGGTCGGCTACTTCGGCCAATTCATCGCCCAAATCCTCGCCCATCTCCCGGCTCATCTGACGCATGAAGCGGCCCATGGCGCGGGGATCGTCCTCCAGGCCGTCGAGCGAATCCCCGGACATCAGATTGTCCAGCCTTGAATCATCGGAGCGAGCCACGGAGACACGGCCAACTTTCCGTTTCAAATGCAAACTCCCACAATTCGGGCAGGCAGGAGTCGCGCGATCATATTCGTCGTAGGTTAGAAGAATCCGTACCCGCCGGTCGCAATCCGGGCAAGTGTACTCATAGATCGGCATCAGAACTCCAAGATGCGCAACAGTCGCTAAAAAATCTGGTACAATATGCGATTATACGGGTCGAAACAGCCATACGGCAAGACAGCCCGCAGAAGATTAAGCCGATGAACGTAAAGGTACTGCAAGATATTCCTGAACTGGTGGATGATAACTTGTACGATTGTCCAGACCATCCCCTCCTGTTGATTTTGTCCGGGCCGTCCGGCGTGGGCAAGGATACTGTCGCGCGCAAATTAATCGAGCGCCGCCCCGACAGCTTTTATTTCGTGGTGACGGCCACAACCCGTCCACCCCGCGATAACGAGCAGCACGGTGTCGATTACTTCTTTGTCAGCTTCGATGAATTCGCGCGAATGATCGAGGAAGGCGAACTGCTGGAGCACGCCATCGTCTATAATGACTATAAGGGCATTCCCAAGCAACAGATCCGCGATGCCCTGGCCAGCGGCCGCGACGTCGTGTTGCGCGTGGATGTCCAGGGGGCGTCGACCGTCCGGCGATTCGTGCCCAACGCGATCTCGGTCTTTCTGACCACCCACACCGAGCAAAATCTGATCGAACGCCTGCAAAGCCGCAAGCAGGATTCGGCCGAGGGGATAGCCCTGCGAACGGCCACTGTCCGGCAAGAGATGAAGCGTATCGATGAGTTCGACTACTGCGTCGTCAATCCGGAGGGCGACCCCGAGGAAGCTGTCAATCGGATTCTCAGCATCATCGATGCCGCCCATTGCCGGATCGACCAGGAACCTGTGATTCTCTGACTACTTTCAGGTCTGCTAAAAAAATAATCAGCAACGGTGACGCGCCAATTTTATTCTTTGCCAATCCGTCTATTGTTTGATACAACCAATTCGATTGCTTTCCTCCCAAAAGAGACCGGACGACGCCGAATCGTTCGGCTTGGGAATATCCTGTTTTGTTGGTTTTAAGATGAGAGAAGGAGTATGAACATGTGGGTTAAGAGATTTTTCCTGTTCGCTATTTTGGCCCTTTCGCTGGCTCTCGTGGCCTGCGGGGGCGGCGCCGCCCAACCCCCGGCGGCTGCTACCGAAGCGCCGGCCGAAGCGCCGGCCACATCAGGCCTGCCCGATCTGGGCGGCCGCGAGATCACCGTCGCCGTTGAGAACGCCTACCTGCCGTTCAACTACATCGACCCGACCACCGGCGAACCGGCCGGCTGGGACTACGATTCAATCAACGCCATCTGCGCCTTGCTGAACTGCAAGCCGGTGTACGTTGAAGCTGCCTGGGACGGCATGATTCAGGCCGTAGCTGACGGTCAATTTGACATGGCCGCCGATGGTATCACCATCACCGAAGAGCGCGCTCAGATCGTTGATTTCTCCGACGGATTCATCAACATCGACCAACGCCTGCTGGTGCGCAAGGGCGAGGATCGCTTCGATTCCGTTCAGGGCTTCATTGACAACGCCGCACTCATCGTGGGCACGCAGACCGGCACAACCAACTTCGAGACGATCTCCAAATTGGTCGCCGCCGATCGCATTCGCGCTTATGAGACCTTCCCGTTTGCCGTCCAGTCACTTATCGCCGGAGACATCGACGCGGTGATCATCGACGAGACCGCGGGGCAGGGTTATCTCGGCGTCAATGCCGATCAATTGCAGCTGATTGGCGAATCCATGTCCAGCGACCAGTTGGGCTACATCTTCCCCAAGGGCAGCGACCTGGTTTCGGCATTCAACGCCGCTCTGGCCGAACTACGCGCCAACGGCACCCTGGATGCTCTGGCTGTCAAGTATTTCTCCGACCAGTTCACAATCACCTACGAAGATCTGGAGTAGTTCGACTCACTCAGGATCGAAATCCTGAATCAGGGGCAGGTCACCCATTTGCAAGCGGGTGACCTGCCTGAATCAAAGACGCTCGAGGCAATTCTGCCCGGCGTCTTTTTCATTTAGCGTAGTACGGGTATCATTGCAGGTGGAATAGTCATCGCTACAACAATGGCTGTTTCGAATAAAAAAATTCAATTGCACTTTTATAACGATAGCAGGCAAGAGGAGGTGGGATGACAGGCGAAATTCAGACAGTCCAAAGTAGCACCAAGCGAGGAGGCCGGTACGACCTGCGAGGCTTTCCGTGGTGGCTGGTCGCCATCGTCGGGTTCCTTCTCCTGATGTTATATCGGATCCTCACGGATAGTAACTTTTACCGGGCATTTGACTTCATACGCGGCCGGTTCGGCGGCATTGAGGGCTTCCAAAAATCCGGGATGGTCGGCCTCATCGGCACCGGCATTACCATCACGATCTACACGACCCTGGTCGCCTTCGCCATCGCGCTAGTTATCGGATTACTGGCCGGGCTGGGGCGTGTTAGCACCAACACCCTCATTCGCAATATCGCCATCACCTACATCGAATTCATCCGTGGCGTGCCCACACTGGTGCTGATCTTCACGGTTGCCCTCGTTATCGTACCCACAGTAGCCGGGTGGCTCAACATCCCCGGCAAAATCATCTCGGACAACACGCGCGGTATCATCGCCTTGGCGATCATTTACGGCGCATTTCTGGCAGAAGTTTTTCGGGCGGGAATTGAGTCTATCCCGCCCGGGCAAATGGAAGCGGCGAGATCCCTTGGATTGAACGGCAGCCAGGCCATGCGGCACGTCATCCTGCCCCAGGCTATCCGTAACGTATTGCCCGCCCTTGGCAACGACTTCATCGCCATGCTTAAGGACTCGTCGCTGATGATGGTATTGGCTGTGCGCGAGATCACCCAGATGGCCAAACTGCACTCCGGCAGCACATTCCGTTATCGGGAGACCTATCTGGTGCTGACTTTTCTGTATTTGTCCATGACCATCAGCCTGAGCCTTCTCCTGCGCTGGTATGAAAAGAGGATTCGGTAAGATGGATACAAATACGATTCCCCACACCCTTGGCGACGATATCATCGTCATCAAACAACTGCACAAGACATTTGGCCACGTGGTCGCGGTGGATAGCTTCGATTTGGTCGTACGTCGCGGTGAAGCGGTCGTCATCGTCGGGCCGAGCGGCTCGGGCAAAAGCACCGTCTTGCGCTGCATTAACCATCTGGAGGTGCCGACGAGCGGCGCCATCATCATCGACGGCGTCCATCTGGAAGATAAAAAGACGAACATCAACGAAGTTCGGGCTGAAGTCGGCATGGTCTTCCAGCAGTTCAATCTGTTCGGTCACCTGACGGTTCTGGACAATATCACCCTGGCCCAACGCCTCATTCGCAAGCGCGACAAGAAAGAAGCCGAGCATATTGCTATGAAACAACTGGAGCGTGTCGGCATCCCCGAGAAGGCCCATGCTTATCCGCGCCAGCTCTCCGGAGGCCAACAACAGCGCGTCGCCATCGCCCGCTCGCTGGCCATGAATCCCAAGATCATGCTCTTTGACGAACCGACCAGCGCGCTGGATCCGGAGATGATCAAGGAAGTGCTCGACGTCATGCTCGACCTGGCGCGCGGAGGCATGACGATGGTCGTCGTGACGCACGAGATGGGGTTCGCTCGCTCCGCGGCCGACCGGGTGGTATTCATGGATCAAGGCAACATCGTCGAGATGGAATCGCCGAAGGTTTTGTTCAACGATCCGAAGCACGAACGAACCAAACTGTTCCTGAGCAAGATCATCAGTCACTGACGCCGGGTTACCAAATGGACTTGTCCATTATCGTGGTGTCCTACAACACCCGCCAATTGCTGGATGATTGCCTGGCGTCGCTCTATGCAGCGGATGCGCCGGCCGGCGGCATGGAGATCATCGTCGTCGACAACGCCTCCTCCGACGGCAGCGTGGACATGGTGGCCGGGAAGTATCCCGGAGTCACATTGCTGGCCTGCGAAGATAATCTCGGCTTCTCGGCGGCCAATAACCGGGGAACGGCCGTCGCTCGCGGGGATTATCTGCTATTCCTGAATTCAGATACCGTCGTCTTCGCGGACTCGCTGGTCGAGCCGCTGTCATACATGCGCGCAAACCCACAGGTTGGCGCGCTGACCGTCCGACTGGTCTACCCGAACGGCGAACGCGACCCCGACAATCACCGCGGCTTTCCCACACCCTGGAACTCGCTCTGCCATTTCAGCGGCCTCAGCCGGGTCTTCCCCAATAGTCCCCGATTAAACGGCTACTTCCGCGGCTACGAAGAGTTCGAGGCCGTCCATGCCGTGCCCGTCATCGCCGGATCGTATATGATGATGCCGCGAGCGCTGGACAGGCAGCTTGGCGGTTGGGACGAGACTTACTTCTTCTATGGCGAGGATATCGATTACTGCTATCGCATCCATCAGGCGGGATACGAGATCGTCTACTACCCGCTGGTGAAGGTGCTGCACTACAAGGGAGCCAGTTCCGGCCTGCGGAAGGAGTCGGCCGACATCGCCCGGCCACCCAAGGAGACGCGCGTGAAAGTTGCTCGCGAGTCTGTGCGGGCCATGCAGGTGTTCTATCGCAAGTTCTACAGCGATAAATATCCGCGCTGGGTGACGGCGCTGGTATTGGCGGGCATCCGGTTGCGCGGCCAACTGCGTATCCTGAAGCATCAACTCACCTGACGCAGACACCCCCGTCTGCGCAACGATACGTTTGGGGAGATCGATCCATGACCAACATCACATTTATCGGAGCGGGAAGCACTGTGTTCGCAAAAAATCTGTTGGGCGACATCCTGAGCTTTCCCGAGCTGGCCAACGCGGATATCAGGCTGCACGACATCGACGAAGAGCGATTGCGCACCTCGGAGATCGTGGCCAAACGGGTTGCACAGGCGTTGAGAACACACCCGAAAGTCACAGCGACAACCGATCGCCGCCGGGCGCTGGAGGGAGCCGATTACGTCATCACCATGATTCAGGTCGGCGGGTATCGGCCGTCGACCGTCATCGACTTTGAGATCCCCAAGCGCTATGGCTTGCGACAGACGATCGCCGACACATTGGGAATCGGCGGCATTATGCGCGGCCTGCGCACTATTCCGGTGCTCATCGACATCTGTCGCGATATGGAGGAACTGTGCCCCGATGCTTGGTTGCTTAATTATGTAAACCCGATGGCCATGAATTGTTGGGCCTTGAGCCGGGCGACATCGATTAAGACGGTGGGCTTATGTCATAGCGTCCAGGGGACGGCCGAACAATTGGCACGGGATATCAACGTGCCAATTGAAGAAATCAACTATCTGTGCGCGGGAATCAACCACGTGGCGTTCTATCTGCGGTTCGAGCGGGATAGCGAGGACTTGTACCCGCTCATCCGCCAGGTAATCGCCGACGGCCGAGTTCCCCACTGGAACCAGGTGCGCTACGAGGCACTCAACCACCTGGGATATTTCGCCACCGAGTCAAGCGAGCACTTCAGCGAATACGTCCCCTGGTTTATCAAGCGCGACCGCCCCGACCTGATCGCCAAATACAACGTACCTCTGGACGAATACATCTCGCGCTGCGAAAACCAGATCGCTGCCTGGGAGATGATGCGCGGATTTCTTGAGGATGAGTCAACGGCGCTGGCGGTGGAGAGGACCAATGAATACGGCGCCTATATCATTCATAGCATGGAGACAGGTACGCCTCGCGTGATCTACGGCAACGTAGCCAACAATCATCTCATCGATAACCTGCCCTTGGGCTGCTGCGTGGAAGTGCCCTGCCTGGTCAACCGCAACGGCATCCAACCCACCCGGATCGGATCGTTACCGCCGCAATTGGCCGCACTTATGCAGACCAACGTCAATGTGCAGTCGTTGACCGTCGAGGCAGCACTGACAGGCAAGCGAGAACACATCTACCACGCGGCGATGCTGGATCCACACACGGCGGCCGAACTGGACCTCAACCAAATTCACGCGATGGTGGATGATCTCATCGCCGCCCATGGCGATTGGTTGCCGAAGTTCAGGTAAACAGTATTTAGACGGCCGCCTGATCAACAGAGGTGGACACGGATTGCGCGGTTGTGATCTCGATCGGGCCGAAAAGGCGCGACTGATTCGCCTGCGCCTCACGCCGTTTGATCAGCTCCAGCAAAGCCAGAAGTGTGACGGCCACTTCGGTGCGGTCGCGGGAATCAGCCAGGAGATCGGCGAAAAGAAACGGCCGCCCATGAGTCAAGCGACCCCGTAGCTTGGCGATCTGCTCCTCGATGGTCAGCTGGCGCGGCCGAGCCACCTGGACCGACTTCTCTTTCGTCTCCACTCGCGCCAGGACGCTCTGCATGGCCTCCAGCAGGGTGTGAACATCGATGCCGGACAGGTCGAGATGTCCCTCCAGATACGGCGGCGGGGCGACGCGCAAATAGGTGCGCAAACCAAGCCGCTGCCTCTCGTCGAACCATTGGGCGGCGGCCTTGAACCGCTTATAAGCGTGAAGCTGCCGCAAGAGCGCCTCGGCCGGGTCTTCGTCTTCCTCCTCGCCGTCGGGAAGGACGATCGGTCGCGGCAGCAAGGCTCGGCTCTTGATGAGCACCAGCCGCGCGCCGATGCTGATGAAGTCGATCAATTCCTCGAGATGATCCTCGCCCATCTGCCGCACCTGGGTCAGGTATTGCCCAGTCACTTGCGCCAGGGATACGGCTGTGATGTCCAGCTCCTCTCGTTCGATGAGATGCAAGAGAAGATCAAGCGGACCGTTAAAGACGGGAAGATCGACGCGGTAATGGTTCATCGGGGTCGCATAATACAGTAGACAAAGCCGTTCATCTGCACCAGGTCCGTCGTCTCGTATCGTTGACCGATGACGTCGAGAACCGGACCGGGGTAGAACTGGGCGCGCAGGACGATGGTATCGAAGGCTTGCTCGTCAAGCATGGCCAGCATTTCGGTCAGATCAACCGCGTTATTATTATAGAGATTGAGCAGCTGGGTCGGGTTAGTCACCACATCGCGGCCGAGATAGAAATTGAAACCGGCGTCCTCGCTAAAGGCGGCCGTGTTCCCCTGGGCGACGAGGGTGGCGATCTGCTTGCCGGCGGCCGTGTCGGCGGCGTTGGGCGGGCGGCCGAGCAACGACACCCCGGCGGCATCGACGTAAGGGATGGCTTCAGGCAATCGGGCGACCGAGCAGGATGTCTGTGGAGCGATCATCACCTCGATTGGCTTGCCCAGCGTTCGAGCGATCGTCGCCAAGGCGGGTGTGTGGGTGGGCATGTGGAAAAGCCGACTGGCCTGCCACAGGAAGAGCAGACCGATGATCGTGGGCAGCAACACGGCCGCCCACCAGGCATGGCGCGGCGATGTCCAATGTCGCCGTTGCGATGCGTCGAGAAGTTGGTTAAAGGCCAGTCCGGTGAGAATACAGGCGCCGGCAATGGCCGTGGCAAAGTAGGATTCGCCCGCGCCCCACTTCCCGGCGGTAACACTATTCACCGTGGCGACGACGAACCAGATGGCATAGATCGACAGCCGTGTGGCGTATAACTGGTATAGGGCGTAGACAGCGGCAACGGAGATGATGAGCGTGTGGAGCCTGAACCATTGGCGGAACAGCCCCTCGGCCTGGCCCGGGACGAACGGGTTCAGATTGGCAGTGACCGTGTTGAGCATCCACTGGCCATTAGTCGCGACGTTGATCCCGACAAAGATCAGGCCGGTGACGGCGGCAAATGGCACAGCCCAAACGATCGACCGCTTCGGCCCGCGCAGGAACAGGAAGATAAACACCGCCGCCACGGTCGCATAGGCCAGTTGTTTGGTGTAGCCGGCGGCCAGCAGCAAGGCCATCACCACCAGCATCGCCCTGTTGCGACGACGGCCGTCCGCCTCTTCGCGCTCGATAATCACCGCCAGCAACACGACAGCCAACGTCTCGAACATAACCATGAACATATGCTGACGGAACAAAGGCCCTACGTGGTAGACATAGTTGGAAGCCAGGAAGGCCAGCCCCGACAGAACGGATAGCCAGGGCCGGCGACCGGCTCGCTGGACGGCAAAGCCTATGGCCCCGGCCGTTACCAATGTGCCCAGAAAGCTGACCAGGCGGCCGGTCCAGTATTGCGGGCCAAAGAGCCAGACCAACGGCACGATGACGACGTGAAACAGCGGCGGGTAGTTCGAAGAATAAAAGGGATAGGTGTCGTTATCGCGATACGGCCATTCCCCGCGACTGAAGTAGACCGTGTCCATCAGTTCAAACCCCTCGCCCTGATCGTAGTCGAAAGGGAATCGGAATAGCTCAACGGCATAGATGACGTAGACGATGAAATAGCCGATTAAAGCCGCCAGAGCCAGACCGATGACTATTTTCGGCAACCAGCCGATAACCGTCTCCCATGCAGTCGGGCGGGGTTGGGCTTCGGGTAAGGATACAGTCATAAGCATCTAACTGGATGGGAGGAGTTATCGCTATGCGAAGGTATTACGATCAGGCGGGGCGATCCCCCAGTGGAATCAGGGTTAACCCCACGATGACGACAACGGCGGCAACGGCGAGCGCCTGCCGCTGGGCCGGACCGATACCCTGAAACTGGCCCGCCCCCAGCATGTCCATCGCAAACATGGCGACGGTCGCTCCAACGCCTAATAGGATAAATAGCAGTCCCAATTGTCGTTTGGTCACCATATGGGCAGCAACTATAGCACCGGGCGCTGAGAGTTTCAATTTGAGCATCGGCGGCCGTCAGCATACAATACCATCCGGCCGCGTGACGGCCACGGATCGATCACTATGGTTATCAGACTATCCGCCTCAACGCGGCGACCACCCGTAATCATTCGCGAGGACTCTATTACTCACCGCCGCATCACCAAACTGACCTGGTTGTTGTCGTTCCTCACCGGCGCATTCGTGCTATGGGTACTCTGGCGATACGGATTGGCCGACGACGGCATAGCTCGCGCTCCGGGCTGGCTGCGCGACCTGTTGGGTCTGTTGACCGGCGCGGGGTTGTTGACGCTCATCGCGCTATGGGGCCTCGTGGTCTGGCAAAGGCAGGGGTTAAATCGCAGCAGCCATCGTTCGGCGATAACCGTCGAGCAACTATACGCCCTTAGCCCGCGAGACTTCGAGCATTATGTGGCCGACCTGTTCAAGAGGCGCGGCTATGTGGTCGAAGTACGTGGCCGATCGGGCGATCTGGGGGTCGATCTGGCGGTGCGGCAAATGGACGGACGTCTGGCCATCGTGCAATGCAAGCGCTATCGGCACGCCGTCGGCCCCGACATCGTGCGCGAGTTGCTGGGAACGATGCTCCACGAGCGAGCCTACCACGGCTTTCTGGTGACGACGGCCGACATCACCGAAAGCGCTCGGTCCTGGGCGGCTGACAAGCCCATCACGCTCATCGACGGCCCCACCTTGGCCAAGTTGAGCGACGATATGAGAGCTCCGGGTCGCGGACAATCGTAATTCACGAGGCGCCGGCCATTCAAATAACCCCATTAAGACTATAATACCGGCTATAATTTATCCTATGACAACACATCTCATATTCATTCGGCACGGCCAGAGCACCTGGAACGCTGTCCGTCGCTGGCAGGGACACTCGAACCCGCCGCTGTCGGAGTCTGGCAAGCAGCAAGCCCGTTTGTTGGCGCGACGACTGGCATCCTGGAAGATCGACCATCTCTACGCCTCTGATTTGCTACGGGCGGCCGAGACAGCCAAATTCCTGGGAGAATCGCTGGGTATCCGCCCCGTGATCGATCCCGTCTGGCGCGAGAGAGGCTTAGGCGATGCCGAGGGACTGACCTCCGAGGAAATCGCCAAACGATTTCCGGAGGTGTGGGCAGCACGTAGGGTCTGGCCAATGATTGGCATTCCCGGCTCCGAAGCGCATAAGGACGTGATCGAGCGGGCAGCGCACGGTTGCGCCGGCTTATTGGCGCGCCATACGAATGAGACGGTCGCCATCGTGAGTCACGGCGGGATGATCCTGACCACGCTGGTGCATCTGTTGGGCCTGCCACCATCGGGCCACTCGCTGCTTACGGTCGGCGACAACACGTCCATCTGCCGCATTGCAATCGAGGACGGCCATGCCCGGCTGATTAGCCTGAACGACGGCGCCCATCTGGAGTTTGTCGCTCATAACGAGGAACCGGCCTGGGCGGTCGTACAGGGCAAACCCTCGTGATATACTAACCTGGTCTATGACCTTGAGTCCCCCCATCACCCCAAGGTACGCGGATTACCGGCGTCATGTCGACACGATCGTCGCCGCGTCTATCAACGCGGCCGATGCCGATGTCGCCGTCGGCCGATTCCTCTCGCGCGACGGACGAACCTTGATCGTCGGTCGGGAACCTGACGCCGAACGCGTCGATCCGGATCGCAGCCGGGTGTTTCTGTTGGCTGTGGGCAAGGCGGCCGTGCCGATGGCTCGCGCTGCCCTGCGTGTGGTGGGAGAGGATCTAACCCGAGGGATCATTCTGGTGAAAGACCAGGGCGATGCCATTCCGGATGAGTTCGATCCGCAGAAGATCGCCGTCTATCAGGGGTCTCATCCCATGCCGGACGTGCGCAGCGTGGCCGCCACCAAAAAGGTACTGGAGATGGTGACCGGGCTGGAGCCTGACGATATCGTCCTGTGCCTCATCTCAGGCGGAACATCATCGCTCCTGACGCGGCCGATGCTGCCGCTGGAGGATTGGCGTCAGCTGGTGCAACTGCTCCTTAATAGCGGCTGCACCATTAACGAATTAAACGCCGTCCGTCGGGCGGTAGACCTCGTCAAAAGCGGTGGCCTGGCTCGGGCTATCAACCCGGCCACCTGCTATGGGCTGATCCTGTCCGACGTCATCGGCAATCCCATGAACGTCATCGGCAGCGGGCCGACTGTACCGGAGAGTGATCTGGTGGTCAGCGCCGTGCAGGTGCTCGGCCGTTACGACATCGCCCGGCAACTGGAGCGCGAGCAATGGGGGCGGCTGGCGTTGGCATTGAACCAGACGCGCCATCTGCACAAGGCCCCGCGGCCGTCGGTGCGCAATTTCATCGTGGGCGACGTCCGGAATGCGGCGACGGCAGCCCTGGTGGCCGCCATTCGGCAAGGCTTTGTCGGTCAATTGTTGACCGTCCACCTTGACGGGCAGGCGCGAGAAATCGGCCGTCTGGCGGGCGGCATCGCTCGCGACCTGCCGCAGGGCCACTGCCTGGTGATGGGCGGCGAAACAACCGTTACGGTGCGTGGCGCGGGGCGTGGTGGCCGAAATCAGGAGCTGGCCCTGGCGGCGGCGATCGCCCTGGACCGCCGGCCCAAATCCGTCGTCATGAGCTTCAACACCGACGGCGAAGATGGGCCAACACCGGCCGCCGGCGCGGTCATCACGGGCGAGACATATCGCCTGGCCCGATCCTGTGGCCTGAATCCGATCAATCGCCTGGTCGAAAACGACAGCTATACCTTCTTCGCCAAACTTGACGAATTAAGCCACGGCCGCATGGAGCCGCATCTCATCACGACCGGGCCAACCGGCACCAATGTGAACGATTTGGTGGTCATCCTATCTTATGGGGAATAGCGGTTGAGAAGGTTCGCCCTTCTTAAACCCAATAACAAACCAACATGACAGTAAAATTTGGAACCGACGGCTGGCGTGCCGTCATCAGTGAAGAATTCACCTTCGATAATCTCAGGCTGGTTGCCCAGGCGATCGCCGACTTTGTGCTGGAAGAGAACCCGACCGATCCCAGCGTGGTCATCGGCTTCGATACCCGCTTTTTATCCGACCGGTACGCGGCCGAGGTGGCTCGCGTCATGGCTGCCAACGACATCCGGGCGCTGCTGGCCCGGGCCGACACGCCAACCCCGGCCATCAGCTATGCCGTCGTCAACCGGAAAGCGACCGCGGGAGTGATGATCACCGCCAGCCACAACCCCCCGCGCTACAACGGCGTCAAGCTCAAGGCGTCATTCGGCGGCAGCGCCAACACCGATCAACACCGGCGCGTCGAGAAATTCCTGGAGAGAAATAGCGCCGACGGCCGTCCAACGCGCCTGATGTCGCTCGATGATGCCGTCCGCCAGGAACGCGTCGTTAAATTCGATCCGGCCTGGGCCTATTACGAGCATCTCGGCACCTTGCTCGACCTCGACGTCATCCACGCCGGCGAGTTGCGAGTGGTCCACGATTCGATGTATGGGGCCGGGCGGCGAACGATCAGCGAGATGTTGATGCGCACGCGCACCGACGTGCAAAACATTCGCGATGAGATGAACCCCGGATTCGGCGGGATCCATCCCGAACCGATCGCCAAACATCTGTCCCTGCTGGCCTCCGTCATGCAAAGCAGCAATCGTCATGCCGGGCTGGCGACTGACGGTGACGCCGATCGCATCGGCGCGATGGACGTGCGCGGCCAATTCGTCGATCCCCACCGTATCTTCGGCCTCATCCTGCGCTATCTGCTCCAGAAACGGGGACTAAGAGGTCGAGTGGTTCGCACCGTCTCGACGACGAGGATGATCGACCGGATCGCGGCGGAATACGGCCTGGAGGTAGTCGAAACACCGGTCGGATTCAATCACATCGCCGACTTGATGCTCAATGGTGACGTCGTCATGGGCGGCGAGGAGTCGGGCGGCATGAGCATCCTTGGCCACATCCCCGAAGGCGACGGAGTGCTCATGGGTTTGCTGTTGCTGGAGGTGATGGCCGATGCCCACCAGCCGTTGCATGTCCTTGTTGATGAGTTGCTCGAAACCTATGGGCCTGCGCAATACGCCCGCACCGACCTGAAGTTATCCCGACCGGTCAACAAGTCGGAACTAACGCGGAAGCTGGTTAACACCGCCCCGGACGCGATTTCCGGCGTTCAGTTGGAAGAGGTGCGCACCAGCGACGGCATCAAGTATTACCTCGACGATGGAAGCTGGCTGCTGATCCGGCCGTCGGGGACGGAGCCGGTGTTGCGGGTCTACGCCGAAGCGCCCAGCGATGAGCGGGTGAAGGCGTTGCTGGAGTTTGGGGAGGGGATTGCGGCGGCCGAGAGGTGAGGTGGCATTCGTCACATTATGCAATTTGGTCAATAATATCAATTAATTCGGGGGGAGGAGGGGGTGCCTCTAATCAGTGGCCCGATTTGAGGCGTCCGGGAGTTTTCGCACCAAGCCGAATCCGGCGAAACCGCAGAGCTATAGAGGATTTTTGCAAATCAAAAACGGCCGCCTGCGAGATCGTATACTCCCGCCGGCGGCCGTTTCTATACAGGTCTCAGCCTACATCTCCGCGAACCGCGTGATAATCCGCGCCGTGTGGCGAATCCCGTTGATGAAGTCGGGGATGCGGATATTCTCGTTTGGCGCGTGAACGCGGCTTTGCGGGTGACCACAGCCGGACGTAACGACCGGCAAGCCCAACACGTGGATGAACGGGTGCAACGGCCCGCTGCCGCCGATGAGCGGCTCGACGATGGGTTCCAGCCCGTATACATCCGCGGCCGCCTTAATCGATAGCTGAACGAAGGGATGGTCGGGATCGGTGCGCGCCGGCTTCACTCCGGCCAGGTAGCGCACAGCCACATCGTCGAAGCCCTCGGCGTCCAGATGGGCGCGCAGCAGAGGCACGATCTCCTCCGGCGTCTGATCGGGCACGAGGCGGAAGTCGATCTTGGCACTGGCCTTCGCGGGCAGCACGGTCTTGGCCCCCGGCCCCTGATAGCCGGAATTCAGGCCGTTGATCGTCGCCGAGGGATCGAAGACGCCCGCCCGACGCAACTCCAGGCCGCCGCTCATTCCCAACAGGAACCGGTTCAGCCCATAGGTCTCCATCATTTCGGCCGAATAGTCGGGCTGCTGAGCCAGATACGCCAGGTCGCGCTCGGTGGCCGGATGGGCGTTGTCATAGAAACCGGGGATGCGGATGCGTTCGTCGGGGCCTTTGATCGTGTTCAGCGCCCAGACCAGGCGCCAGGCGGCATTGGGGATGAGCGTCCCACCCAGACCCGAATGGCAATCCATGGCGGCCGTCTCCACCGACAGCTCGATGTAGCACAAGCCACGCATACCCAGCGTCTGGTCGGGGCGGCCGGAGTAGTCGATCCCGCCAAACTCCCAGATGCAGCCGTCGGCGGCAAACTTCTCCTTATAGGTATCGATCGCGCCGGAGACGTTGGGGCTGCCGACCTCTTCTTCCCCTTCCACAAAATATTTAATGCTCAGAGGCAATTCGCCCATGACATCCTGGACGGCGGCGACGGCGGCCATGCGAGTGATGAGCTGCCCCTTGTCGTCGCTGACGCCGCGAGCATACAGCCCATCGCCCACGCGAGTCAGGGTAAACGGCGGCGTATCCCATAGCTCCAGCGGCTCCGGCGGCTGGACATCGTAATGGTTATAGAACAACAGCGTCCGGTCGGTGCGACCACTTCGCTCGCCATAGACGATTGGGCTGCCACCGGTGGGCAAAACCTCGGCCGAACAACCCTGCTCGCGCAGCATCGTAGCCGTCAGTTCGGCGCACTCCTTGATGCCGACGCCCTGGGCAGAGATGCTGGGCTGGGCACATAAACGGGCAAGCTGGTCGATCCAGTGATCGAGGGTCTCATTGATGCGCGCATCGATCCGGGCCTCAAGAGCCTTATCAACGGGGTTAGTCATGTGATTTAATCATCCTCCAAATATCATATTGGGATAGCGAACTATAACAGAAGTTCACCCGATGAGATATTAATTGGCGATGATAACCGGCCAACCAACCGTGGGTGGCTCACCCCCGCGTTCGGGGTAAAATCGCGCCTCATATGCAGAAAGCCCGCCACCTCTTTCGTTCTTCCGTGCTGGTCATCGCCATATTCGGCCTGAGCAAGATCATCGGTCTGATTCGGGCAAGATTTGTGGCCCAGGCTTTCGGCACCTCACCTGCATATGACGCCTTCACGGCCGCCAACCAGTTGCCTGAGGTATTCTTCGTGGTGATCGCGGGCGGCTCGCTGGCGGCCGCCTTCATCCCCATCTATAGCCGGTATTTGACGCAGGAAAGCCGCGCCGACAGCGCCCGACTGGCCAACACCGTCCTGACCCTGGTCATGTTGCTCCTGGGCGGCATCTCGGCGCTGGGAGCCGTCTTCGCCCCCTGGCTGACGCAGCACGTCCTGGTGCCCGACTTCTCGCCGCAGCAACAGCAATTGACCGCGCACATCATGCGGGTCATCCTCATCCAGACCACCATCTTCGGCATCGGTGGCGTGCTCAGCAGCATCCTCAACGCCCACCAACATTTCATCTTGCCCGCTCTGGCTTCGCTGGCTCTCGACATCGGTTACTTCTTCGGCATCTTTGTTCTGGTTCCGTCGCTGGGCATCATGGGGCTGGCCTGGGGCACCGTTCTCGGCGGTGTGCTCTTCGTGCTCATTCAGGTTCCAGCTTTGGTGCAATACGGCGTGAGCTACCGGCCACAACTGGATGTGAAGATGCAGGGGATCGGCGAGCTTGTCCGGCTCATGGGGCCGCGCATCGTGACGCTCGGGATGATCCAGCTGGCCGATCTGGTCATCATCCGTTTCGCATCCGGTCTGCCCGCGGGGGCGACATCAGGCTATTTCTACGGCTACGGCTTGATGCAATTTCCGCAAACGCTATTCGGCACGGCCATCGCCTTGGTGGTCTTTCCGACGTTGGCCGAGTTGTACAACGCCGGCGATACCGATGGTTTGAAACGCACCGCCGGTCGCACTTTGGGCATCGTCTGGACTCTCACCATGCCTGCCGCGGCCGCCACCGTGCTGCTGGGCCGCCCCATCATCGTCCTGCTGTTTCAGGGCGGCGCGTTCGACGAGCGTGCCACCCAGCTGGTCTTCACGATTTTGGCCGTACTCAGCATCCGCATCGTCGCCGAATCGACGCTGGAGATCGTCGCTCGCCTCTTTTATGCGCGGCACAACACGTTTGTGCCGATGTTGTCCTATATCGGCTGGTTCGTGGTCACCGCAGCGGCCTCTATGCTGCTGGTAGGGCGACTCGGCGTCGTCGGACTGGCGCTGGCCACAACCATCGGCTTCACCTTGCTGGCGGCCGTCCTGTTTGAATTAAACCGCCGTGACCTCAACGGACTTGGGGGGCGCGAATTGCAAGTCACCTTCCTTCGCGCGGCGGCCGCCACGGCGGTCATGAGCGCCGCCATCTGGCTGGTCGGCCGCCTTGTCACCTCCACCTTGCCCTACCTCATCCTCGGCGCGGCCGTTGGCGGGCTGGTCTATCTGGCCGTCACCTGGCTGCTGGGCGGTCGCGAACTGAATGAACTTTGGCGTTTGGCCCGCTCTCGAGGCCCTGTGACTTAGCCTCCCCTATAGGTTT
Source organism: uncultured Ardenticatenaceae bacterium (assembly GCA_964654505.1). Lineage (GTDB taxonomy): Bacteria > Chloroflexota > Anaerolineae > Promineifilales > Promineifilaceae > Promineifilum. The sequence goes on from CAZZJN010000018.1 coordinate 32,785, forward strand.
GAACTTTGATTCATACTTACAAATTAGGCATTGACAGATACGAACATCCGTGCTAGTATTAGGGCATTGTTTGCGCTTGTCGATTCCATGGCAGCGCGAAACCCGGCAGCACTTAATCAGGAGCAACCCATGACTCGCACGAACGGAAACAGCAACGGCGCCAATGACGGCCGCCAGGCAACCCTTGACAAAACAATCGATAATCTGACCAAACGCTTTGGCGAAGGCACGATCATGCGCCTGGGCGCAGGCCATAACCTGCATATCCAGGTCGTGCCAACCGGCTCTATCTCACTCGATATCGCCCTGGGCGTGGGTGGCGTGCCTCGCGGCCGCATCATCGAGATCTACGGCCCCGAATCCTCCGGCAAGA
>CAZZJN010000019.1:0-32800 GCA_964654505.1 uncultured Ardenticatenaceae bacterium
CGACTCGCTGGCGAACAGTTTGGCCATGCTGGCCTCCATCGAGTAGCGGCCGCCGCCTTTGGTCGCCGCCATTTTGGCCAACGCTGCCTGGTAGATTAGCAGGCGGCTGGCGTCCACCCGGCATTTCATGTCGGCCAATTTCTGCTGGATCATCTGGAACTCGCCGATCTTTTGGCCGAAGGCCTCGCGCTCGCGCGCATATTGGACGCTGGCTTCCAGCGCCGCCTCGGCGATACCCAGCGCCTGTGACGCGATGCCGATGCGTCCTGCATCGAGCACCGTCATGGCGATCTTGAACCCCTCGCCCTCCGCGCCCAGCCGGTCTTCCACCGGGCACTCATAATTATCGAAGATCAGTTCGCTGGTCGCGCTGGCACGGATGCCCAACTTCGGCTCCTTTTTGCCGCGCACGAAGCCGGGGCGGCCGGCGTCGATGAGGAAAGCGGTGACGCCCTTGTGCCCCTTCTCCGGCTGCGTCATGGTGAACAGGACGACGTAGTCGGCATAAGGTCCCGATGTAACCCATGATTTTTGGCCGTTGATGATGTAATGCGTCCCGGCCTCGTTGAGAACCGCGCGACTCTTCATCGTCCCGGCATCACTGCCGCTCATCGGTTCAGTCAGGCTGTAGGCTCCGATTTTTTGTCCTGTTGCCACCGGGACCAGATATTTTTGCTTCTGCTCCTCGGTGCCAAATTTGAGCAGGCCGTGGGCGAAGAGCGAGTTATTGACCGACATGATCGTCCCGTGGCTGGCGTCGGCCTTGCAGATCTCCACCATCGCCAGCACGTAGGCGATGGTGTCCATGCCAACCCCGCCGTACTCCTCGGGCACTTCAATGCCCATGAATCCCAATTGGCCCATCTCGCGGACCGTCTCAAGAGGAAACTCGCCGGATTCATCGAATTCGGCGGCAATGGGGGCGATTGAGTTGCGAGCGAAGTCGCGGGCCGCGTTGGCGATCATCTTGTGCTCGTCGGTAATAAAATCGAACATCATTTTTCTCCTGAGTAGATATCCTGTCAGTTGTTGTTAAGGGTTACCTCGGCTTGCCGGGCATCGGTGACATAGCGCATCAGGGTGGCGAAATCATCGGGCGTCAACTCGATGCCATATTCCCAACGGCGACGCTCGGCCAGCCAATAGCGGCCGTCTCTGGATTGCAGCAAGTGGTTGTCGATTGTCGGGCGACTGGGCGGCCCGATTTTGGCCCGCATGGTGCTGTCATAGAGTTCGGCCACATTTAGATAGTGGAACTTTAGCTTATGGTTCTCGGTCCAGACGGCCGCCGCCTCGGGAGGCATGAGGGCGTAGACGTTGAGTCGGGCATTGTCCTGCTGGACTTCGGTGGCTACGCCCAGCCATTTCGACGGGACTCGTCGTTCCCGGCCGCCTCGCGGGTAGCCTTTCAGGCGAAAATACCAGTTGATCTGGTTCAGGTGGGCCGACCAGACCAATGCCGGGATCTCTGCTTCGTCGATTGGGGGCCCGGCACGCCGATCGTTGACAAACAGGCCGCGCTCATCCAGCGTCAGGCTTAATCCGCTGTGCCACACACGCTTGAGGACTTTCTCCAATCCCCAGATGATAACCAGGGCGATGGGCACGCCGCCGACGCATGAAAGGAAAAAAGAGAATTCGGCGATCTCCGGCGTGGCGAAGGCTTCCAGCAACAGTGCGACGATGCCGAAGCCGGCCAGATAGCCGATGAACAGGGCGATAAAGATGGCCAACCGAAGGCCGCTGTGCTCCTGATCGGCATAGAGGATAGTAGGGGCCTTACCGGCAGCAGACATAGGTGAATTCTAGCACAGTAGGGCGGGTTAGGTATTTATTCGGCGCTGGTCAGTTTGACCCGAATTCCCGATGGGTCGGTGACGACAAGTGCGTCGTCCTCTCGATTTGTCTCGAATCCGGCCGCCTCCAGGCGAGCGCCGATCGCCGCCAACATTGTCTTGTCGGGCTGGACGATCTCATACCATAATAATCGTGCCGCGTCGGTTGGGGCTGGGGGCAGGTTTTCGCCGGCCCAGGTGTTCGCGCCCAAATGGTGGTGATAGCCGTTGGCGGACATGAACGTCGCCCGTGGACCGTAGCGCATCACCAGGTCCAGGCCAATCAGGTCCGTGTAGAACTGTTCGGTGGCGGGGATATTCGCCACCTGCAAGTGCATGTGCCCCACGAAAGTACCCTCGGCCATTTGGCCGGACACCGAAGTTTCTCCCGCCAGTTCGCGAAGGATACCCTGGATGTCGATTGGATCGGTCGTCATCCGCAACATGTCGCCGCTATATTGCCATTCCGCGCGCGGTCTGTCCCGATAAATCTCGATGCCGTGGCCGTCAGGATCGGTCAGGTAGATCGCCTCGCTGACCGCATGGTCGGCGAAGCCGCTGATGGGTGCGTCCGCCTGCAGGAGGTGGTAGAGTGTGCGAGCCAGGTCACGTCGCGAGGGCACGAGGATGGCAAAATGATATAGTCCGGTCGCCCGCTGAACCGAACGCGCGCCGGTCTGTCCATGCAGCAGCAGGAAAGCGTTGCCGGCCGTGCCCATCGTTGCCTGGCTGTCTTCCCGCTTTAGCAAGGATAGCCCAATCACGTCTTCATAAAATCGGACCGATCGGTCCAGGTCGGCTACGGCCAGAGCCACGTGGCCGATATGGGGTGGAGGCATTGGTATGGTTGTCATGGCAGATCTCCGTTGGCAAGCTGTTCGGCTTGCATCCCTGTGATTGTACTATACCAAACAAAAAGGCGGCGCTCTCTATATATGAGCGGCCGCCTTTTTCGATTATCTGATGTTGAAGGATGGTTATGCCGGTTCGGCAACGGCCTCGAGGACCTTGACCAGCTCCAGTTCGATCTCAATATTGATCTGATCGCTAACCAGCCAGCCGCCGGTTTCCAGGGCGACATTCCAGTTCAGGTTCCAGTCCTTGCGGTTGATGGCCGTGGTGGCCGAAAAGCCGGCGCTCGTGCTGCCGAACGGGCTTTTGATGAGGCCGGAATAATCCACATCGAGAGCGACCTCGTGGGTGACGCCGCGGATCGTCAGGTCGCCGATCAGGCGGCCACTATTGGGGTTGATCTGTTCCACCTTCGTGCTCTTGAAGGTCATTGTTGGGTAGTTCTCAATGTCAAAGAAGTCGGCCGAGCGCAGATGGCCGTTACGTTTTTCGTCGCGGGTGTCGATGCTGTCGGTGTAGATGGTGACATCGACGGTAGTGTTGGTTGGGTTTTCTTCGTCAAAATTCACGTCGATTTCGAAGTTGTTGAAACCGCCGCGAACTTTGCTGATCATCATGTGACGGGCTGTGAAGCTGATGTGGGTGTGGCTTTTATCCAGTTGCCAGGACATATCGCTATAATCTCCTTGTTGATTTTGTTATTGAGAAATTGCATGTGGACTTTAGTCCGCTTATGTGTAATAATACTACCGGACTTGAGTCCGGTTGTCAAGGGACGATCATATTTCTGATGAGATTCAAACGGAAACATAGCCATGGTAAACCGAATCGAACTATGCTTGGATGAAAAGGCCCTGACTGATCGTCATGAGCGATCCGATGCCGCGGCCAATCGCACGCTCATATTATCGACGGCCGAGCGACTCTTTCGCGAGCGGGGCGTGGAGAACGTCTGCATGGCTGAGATCGCCGAAACGGCCGGGGTGGGCAAGGGGACGCTCTATCGCCGCTTTGCCAATAAGGGCGAACTGTGCCTGTCGTTGATGGACACCCAGTTGGCCGAATTCCAGGATAGCATGCTGGCCCGTTTCCAAAGCTTGACCGAGCGGGGTGTGCCGTTTCTGGAGCAACTGGCCCAATTTCTGGAGAGTCTGGCCGAATTCACCGAGAACCATTCGCCCCTGTTACTTGAGGTGGCGCGATCGGGCATGATCCAGGAGCGCGCGCGGATGAATTTACCCCACTTCTGGCAGTATATCACCGTGCGCGCCTTGCTTCGTTCGGCTGCCCGCCATGGCGAACTTGTTGATGGTCTGGACCTCGATTTCCTGGGCGAGGCCTTGCTGGCTCCATTGCAGGTCGATTACTTCCGTTTCCAGCGGCAGGTGCGCGATTATTCGACGGCGCGGATCGGCGCGGGACTGCGCTCGATGGTGTACTTGTTGGCCGCCTGATTGGAAACGCCTCCCTTCGGCGAGGTGGGTTGGCACCCTCGTACGTGATAGACTAGCCGCTGCGAATCACTTTCAGGGGAGGTCGTCAATCATGAGAGACGTCCACTCAACATCAAACGAAGAAAACACCGCCATTCGCCTCTTCCTGTTGCCCGTTATCGTCATAGTATTGATGCTGTCAGTTGCAGCAATGGCGTCTGCCGGCACGCCGGCTTCTACCGGCGCGACGGGATCTGTCGACACAGGGCCAGAATACGGGGTGGTCTTTATCAGTTCGGCCGAGGATCGCGCTCCCGGCAGCGGTCGAACTTCTGCTTCTATCGCCCAACAATACCAGGACGGCCTGGCTTCCGGTGCGAGCTGGAACCGTTGGCCGCTATACTGGAACTCCATCGAGTATAGGCCCGACCAGTTCAACTGGTCCACCCAGGACGAGACGATACTGGACGACATCGCCCACGGTCTCAAAACCAACGCTATTCTTTTGGGCACGCCGGGTTTCTACCAAACAGACAGCGATGTGAGGGTTAGTCGCCCGCCGCGTCCCCGGGTAGGCCAACTGAGTCTCGACGCTGCGGAGCGGGCCACGCCTGAAGGTCTCTTCGAGCCGATCTTCAATGACGGCACCGACCAGCCTGACCCCGGCAAGACCCCTAACCCCGCCAACAAATGGGCTGTTTTCGTCTGGAGGGCTGTCAATCGGTACAAGCCCGGAGGGGAGATGGCCCAGATGCACAATTGGCCTGACGGCGCGGGCATAACCCATTGGGAGATGTGGAACGAGCCGGACTACGACTCATTTTGGGATGGATCTCTTGAGGATTATGCTCGATTGCTAAAGGTCGGCTATCTGGTTGCCAAACAAGCCGATCCCGACGCGGTCGTCCTGTTCGGCGGATTGGCCAACAATACCAAACTCAATTTCTACCGCGATGTTCTGGAAGTCCTAAGCAAGGATCCAATGGCCGGGGCCAATGGTTTCTTTCACGATATTCTGGCGACCCATAGCTACTTCCACGCCTGGAAGTCCTGGTACCACGTCTATCGCGCTGTGGGGGCCATGAAGGCTTACGGCCTCGACAAACCCGTCTGGCTCAATGAGTCGGGCGTTCCCGCCTGGGACGACTACCCGGGTCCGGTGTGGGATCCCCATAGCGCCTTACGCGCTACCACTGACGAACAAGCCGACTACGTCATTCAGTCCGCTTTCTATGCCCTGTTTGCCGGAGCGGACGCTATCTTTCACTTCCAGCTCTACGATGGTTGCGGCAACCAGCCGGCCGGGACGGACTTCCCGCCGCATAACGGGGAGTTATGTGATGCGGAAGGCAATTACCAGGGCAAACCCTGCGCGGGTGATGCCAATGGATTATTTAGTAATCCTTCTGACATGAGTTGCTTCACCCAGCATCCGCAGGGTAGTACTTCTCGCCCGATGCTGGCTGCCTTTCAGGTATTGACCGAATACGTCGTCGGTGTTGAGCCTTACTGGCGCAAGCGAGAAGGCGACCCGAATGCTTGTCCGATGCAGCACACTAACGGTAGCATTTATTACACGCCGCCACAGGAGTGGGTCGCCTTCTATCGGGAGTCAACCAGAGAGCGCATTGTCGGCTTGTGGACGCTTTGCGATCGCGAGGAGACGGCGATCGTCGACGCCATCAGCCCCGACGGCCGCGCCACACTGGTTTACCCCGACGGACAAGTGCAACCGATCGCCGCTGTAAACGGTCATTACACCATCCAGCTTCCGCCGGCAACCAACCGCAACCCGTTCGGCTCTGAGGATGAAAACGCCATCTTCCCCATCGGCGGCTCGCCGGTCATCCTCATCGAGAAAGAGGATCGGACGCTGCCCAATCTGCCGTTCCGTACCTATGCCCCCATGATCGTCGGCACCCCGAGTTCCCCGGAATGAAAAGTCATTATGATGAATAACCCAATATTGCTCGACTTTCCCTATAGCCTGGAGACGGAGCGTCTGACTGTGCGCGGACCACTGCCCGGCGACGCTCGCACAATCCGGGAGGCGGTTCTGGAGTCACAAAACGATCTGAAGCCCTGGATGCCCTGGGCAATGGAAGTTCCCACCGAAGAGGAATACGAGGTCAGGGTGCGCGAAGGCCGGCTCAAGTTCTTAAGTCGAGAGGATCTGTGGATGCCCTTGTTCCTGAGAGGAACCGATACCTGCGTCGGCAGCAGCGGTATGCACCGGATCGACTGGACTGTCCCCCGATTTGAGATCGGTTATTGGGTACGAACCGGCTATTCAGGACAGGGCTATATCACCGAGGCGGTCATCGGCATCACGGAATTCGCTTTCGGCACGCTTGGCGCGCGGCGGGTGGAGATACGATGCGATGCAAAGAACGTTCGCAGCGCGGCCGTGGCTCAACGCGCCGGCTATGAACTGGAGGCCACGCTTCGTCAGGATGTTCGCGATCATTTCGGCAAGCTGCGCGACACCTTGATTTTCGCCAAAATCCGGCCGGACGAATGAGGGCGCCGGCGGTATTAATTTCTATACCGTCCAGCCGGGCGGCCCGGTGAACGGTCGCACGTCCTCATCGCCCAGGATCTGCCTGACGCTCTCCTCTAATGTGATGTGTCCGGACAGCACGGCCGATTCATAGCGACCTGCCCAGCGATGAATTAACCCCCGCGCTTTCCGCAATTCGACCAGCATGAGCTGGGCCAGTGGGCCGCCTTGTTCCAGAAAGCCGGAGCGCACATAGTCTTTCTCGATTTGGCCGAAATCATAAGCCAGGCGAACGATCTTGGCTTGCCATTCGTCGCCTGTCCAGATAAAGCGGCCGTATCCGGCGCGCCGATCGTCATCAAAGGGGGAGCCTACCGAGCCGATGTTGACCACCAGTGTGTCGTCGATCGGTCTCATGAGCGGGCGGTGGGTGTGACCGGTGACGAAGACGGCCGGGGCAGGGGCGATTTGCTTTCGCAAGATATCATTCGGAGTCTCGGGATAGATGCCGTCACGATTGCTTCGCATAGATGCATGAACGACCCTTAACATGTCGCCATTTGGCGATAGGCACTCAAAGATACCGGGTAAGGTTCTCAGCTCGGCAGCCATGCCGTTTACCTGGGCCAGGGCGAAGTGGGCGAATTGCTTGATCTCGTAGCCCGGGCCGGACAGCGGTTGCTCGGGGCCTTCGCAATCGAGGACGAATTCCTCATGATTGCCAAGCAAGAGATGCCAGCCGTGGCTCTCGCGACGCTCCAGCATCCACGCCAGACAGTTACCCGAATTGGGGCCTCGATTGACGATATCGCCGTCAACGACGACGATGTCGGGCGCCCAGGCGTCAATGTCGGCTACCACGGCATGCAGCGCGGGCAGGTTGCCATGAATGTCGGAGAGAACAGCCACTTTCATCGGCGGGATTATACCGAATGGAGGCGGGTTAGCATCCGATAGCGTTCATTTGCCCTTTTTGCTATGCTAACGGCCGTGTTTGTCTTCCTGTCGAAATTACTTCCCCTCTTTATCTTCCCGCTGGGGTTGATCGCCTTGCTGTTGATCCTGGCCCTGATCTGGCGGCGCGGTCGGCAGGCGGCGATTGCGCTGGCTCTCATCGTCCTGTGGATCGGCAGCAGCCGCTATGTGGCCTATGCGCTCCTGCGCAGTCTGGAGACGCAGTATTTGCCGCCTACGGCCGCTCCTCATGCCGATGCCATCGTCGTGTTGGGTGGCGGCACTCGCGGCAGCGATCCTCCACGGCCGATGACCGAGGTCAATGAGGCGGGCGATCGATTGTTGTATGGCGCCAAGCTCTATCACGACGGCGCGGCCGAGGTCATCCTCGTCACTGGTGGCAGCATTGAATGGCTCACGCCGGAGGGCATTGGCCCGGAGGCCAACGATATGTCGGCCATCATGAATTTGCTGGGCGTGCCGCCGGAGGCCGTGTGGCTGGAAGACCGGTCGCGCAACACCTATGAGAACGCCCTCTATAGCCGGGAGATGTTGGTCGAAGCGGGGATGGATGAGATCATCCTCGTCACTTCGGCCATGCACATGCCGCGCTCCGCCCCCTTGTTCGAGGCCCAGGGGTTGCGCGTTATCCCCGCTCCGACGGATTTCCTCGTGTCTGATGCCGAATGGCAGCATCTTTGGCGTGGCGGCCCGACCGTGACGATCATCAACCTGATGCCGAACGTTGAATATCTGACCTATACCACGCGCGCCCTGAAGGAGTATATCGGCCTGCTGGTCTATAGCCTGCGCGGCTGGATGTGATGGCCCGCGAGGCTCAGTGGCTCTCGTCAAGGAACTGATCGAGGTCTCTCTTTAACTGCGCCAGGGACGGGTCGTGGATGTACATCATGTGTCCCGCCTCGTAGTATGTCATCGTGATATTCTTGCGCAGGCTTTTGTCCAACTCCAGATGATTAAATGTGTAGCGGGTGGCCAGGTAAGGCGTCGCCAGATCGTAGTAGCCATTGGCCACGAAGACCTTTAGGTGTGGGTTCATGCTCATGGCTTTGCGCAGGGTCTCGCCCACATTGAGATAGCTGTTTTGATTTTCCTCGAACGACCACGGCCGCACGCGGCCGCTGAGAATCTCGTAGGGTAAATCGCTCTCAAACTTCAGTTCGCGCCGGATGTAGTCGTTGAGCATGGCCGCATAGGGGCCTTGGATGAGCGCATAGCTTGGGTCGTATTCGTTCACCTCGCCGGCGGCGTTGCGGTCGATACCCGTGTAACGGCTGTCCAGGCGGCCGACTGTTCGCCGCTCCTCCCGCAATAGTTCCTTCACGAAGCGAAAGATGTTGATGCGCAGATTTGTCGATTCGATATAGCGCGGCGACAAACCGGTGTAGCGGGACAAACCGGCGACGATGGCGGCCCTGTCGTCGGGCGGCAAGGCGTCGCCCTGCATCAGCGCTGTGGCGTATGGACCCAGCGCGAACGCTTCGGCCTCGGTCAACGTCCGGCCCAAATCGGCCTGAAGTTCATCATTCAGTTGTTTGTGATAATGGGCCGTCGCCGCGTAGGTCGGCAGAAACAGGATGTAAGGCAGATCGTTGCCGGGATCGAAGGCCAGGGTCATGAAGTTGAGGACGACGGAAATGAGCGCGATGCCGTTGAGATACAGCCCATGTCGCTCCTGCAAATAGCCCGACAGACCGGCGGACCGTGTTGTGCCGTAACTCTCGCCGATGAGGAATTTCGGCGACGCCCACCGGTGGTACCGGGACGTATAAAGGTGGATGAAATCGCCGACTGATTCGATGTCAGGCTTGAAACCGTGGAATTGCTTGTCCTTCTCGCCCGGCACGGCGCGACTGAATCCGGTCGTCACCGGGTCGATAAATACCAGATCGGTTTTATCCAGCAGGCCAAAATCATTGTCAACCAGGCGGTAGGGCGGCGGCACGGGACGACCGTCTTGCTCCAGCACCACACGGCGTGGCCCCAATACGCCCAAATGGAGCCAGACGGATGACGAGCCGGGGCCGCCGTTGAAGGCATAGGTGACCGGTCGTGATGATAGATGTTCTGCTTCGGAAACATCCTCCGGCCGGTCGAGCGTATAGGCGACGAAGAAGATGGCAGCCTTGGGCTTTTCACCCTCTTTTTCATCTTCCGCCTTCAGAATGATACGCCCGGTGGTGGCTGTGTACTTCAGGCGACGGCCGCCGATTGTCGTTGTGTGGCTGGTCTGGGAAATAACGTCGGCCGGCGTCGGCGGCGGTGCGCTTTTCTCTTCGCCCTTGCCGGTATCCTTGTCATCATTTGTCGTGGACATGTGAGTTCTCGATTCTCCTGTTGGTGATTGACCACCAGATTACCCGCATTATCCCGTTTCGTCATGCATGCGCAATCACGCATCGGCATCGGCCTTCTGACTCGTTATCGTGGTGAGGGCTGTTGTCTATGATAGAATCCCAAGCGATGACCGCTCAACATGATCAGATAGCCGATCTTCAAGCTCTCAACGAGATCTCCCTGATCCTGAATCAGTCTCTTGATGTCAGGACAGCTCTGAACGATTCCCTGGCAAAACTGGTCGAACTGATGGGCCTGGAGACGGGCTGGATATTTCTGATCGACCCGGCCACCGGCGGCCGCCGGGAAGGTCGCCGGTGGCGGCTGACGGCCCATTACAATTTGCCTCCGGGGCTGGCGGCCACGAATGCATCGGTCTGGGACAAGCCGTGTGACTGCCAAAGGATCTGTCTGGCTGATAACGGAGGCCGCGCTTTCAACGAGGTGCATTGTAGCCGCCTCAGCAGTGTTATGGAAAAAACAATGGGACTGGCTATCCATTCGTCGGCGCCGTTGCGGTCGGGTGATCGTTTGCTGGGTATTCTGAACATCGCCGCTCCCAGTTGGTCAGCCTTTACCTCGCGCAATCTTACCCTCCTCACTAATGTCGGTAACCAGATGGGCGTCGCCCTCGAGCGCACCCAGTTGTTTGATGCCATGCAGGAGCGGCGCATCCATGAGCAGGCCGCCTTGCTTGATATCTCTCAACAACTCCTGAGTCGCCGCGATCTGGATGACTTGATGCTCTACATCGTCGAGGAAGTGAGGACTCAACTATCGGCCGAAGCCTGTGCCGTTTTGCTGACCGGGCAAGACCCGGATTTCCTCTATTTTCGCGCCGCATCCGGCTGGTACGGCGATCCTGTCGGCAATGGCTATCGCGTCCCGGCCGATGAATCCACCGGTTCCGGCAAAGTGATGCGCACTCAACAGGTGATGCTGGTGGAGGATTTGGAGGTACAAGATCCGCCTCTCTGGACGGCGGATTGGCTCGATCGCGAAGGCTTCAAGGCGGCGGCTATCATTCCGCTCGTCGCCAACGATGTGGCTATCGGAACGCTGGTGATCGACTCGCGCGTCAAGCGCAGCTTTTCCGAGGTTGAGGTACGTTTTCTGCAGCTCATGGCTAACTCGGCCGCGCTGGCTATCGAGAAGGCGCGCCTCCATCGCGAGGAACTGCGAAATCAGCGCATCGAAGAGGAATTGGAGGTCGGCCGCAATATCCAGATGAGTATGCTGCCTGCCGCCTCACCGCACATCGACGGCTGGGAATTTGCCGCTTACTTCGAGGCAGCCCGGCAGGTGGGTGGCGACTTTTACGATTTGTTTCCGTTACCCGGCGAGCCCGGCCGTTTGGCTGTCGTCATCGCCGACGTTAGCGACAAAGGCGTTCCCGCGGCGCTGTTTATGACCCTCAGCCGCACGACGATTCGTAATATCGCCCTGCGCGGTCGCGCTCCGGCCGAAGTCCTCAGTTGGGCCAATCGCTATATTCAGGAAGACAGCCAGTCGGATATGTTTCTATCAGCGTTTTACGCTGAGCTGAACACCAACACCGGCCGCCTGACCTATGCCAATGCCGGGCATAACCCGCCCTTCCTGTGGCGCAAGTCTGAATCCAGGTTCTACCGTCTGCCCCCCAGCAGCCCGCTTCTGGGCGTCCTGCCCGATCTGAATGTCTCTGTCTCTACTGCCGATCTGGAAGCTGGTGACATGCTTATCCTGTATACCGACGGGATCACCGAGGCCCTGAATTCAGACTACAAGGAATTCAGCGTGCCCCGGCTGGAAGCGACGATGCGCAAGTTCCTGCTTGAACGGCCGAACATGAGCACGGACGAATTCCGCACTGCTATTGCCGAAGAGGTTCGTGAGTTCGCCGGGGATATGGTGCAATATGACGATATTACCCTGCTGGTCATCAAACGGGTTGAGACAAAACATGACGGTGAATAATTACCCCGGCCGGGATTTTTCGCACCGTTCCAGCAGGATGATTGGTGATTTCGCTGCTGACCGGACGCTAACAGTGGTGTGCATGTTTCTCGACGCCAACGACAACTATATCGGTGTAAGCAGCCCATTCGAGGCGAACTGATGCTGGCCGTGGGCGTCGACATCATCGAGGTGGAGCGCTTGTCACGCGGCTTGGCCCGTCATGGAGACCGCTTCCTGGATCGCTTTTTCACGCCACGAGAGCGCGAGCAGTGCGGCGGCCGCGCCACCAGTCTGGCTGGGCGCTTTGCCGTCAAGGAAGCCGTCGGCAAGGCATTAGGGACCGGGATCGGCGATATCTCCTGGAAAGAGGTCGAAATCATCAACGATGAGCGCGGTCGCCCTATTCTGACCCTGCATGGCGAGGCGGCGCGGCTGTCGGCCGAGTTGGGGCTGGCAGAGTGGTCGATCAGCCTCTCGCACACAAACACGCATGCCGTCGGTATGGCCGTGGCGCTGGGGCCATCGGACGACGGGCGTACTCACCACTAAGGGCGGTTCGTCCAATTTACTGTTTATTGAGGAAAAGAAGTGAATATCAGCACAGTTGACGATGTTCAACAAAACCATAAAAGCGCGCGAAGTCGCTACCGACTACTCGCCGTCCTGGCCCACCCCGACGATGAATCGTTCGGCATGGGCGGCACTCTGGCTCGCTATGCCGACGAAGGCGTCGATGTCCATATCGCCATCGCCACCGATGGAGTGGCCGGTTCCGTGACCGGGGGATATGAGCACACTTTGAAGGAACTGGCCGCAGTGCGTCGTCGCGAACTGGAGGCGGCCGTGAATGTTCTCGGCGGCACGCTCCATATGCTGGGCTATCGAGACTCCGGCTACATCGGTGACCCGGCCAACCAGCATCCCGATGCCTTCATCAATTGCGACCTGGACGAAGCCATCGGTCGCGTCGTGGCCCTGATTCGCGAGATTCGCCCGCAAGTCGTCGTCACCCATGATGAAACCGGGGGCTATTACCACCCCGATCACATCCAGTGCTGGAAGATTACCACGCCCGCTTTCTCGGCCGCCGGCGACCCGACCCGCTACCCTGAGATCGGCCCGGCCCCTTATCAGCCCCAGCGACTCTATTTCACCGGGTTCTCTAACCGCATGGTGAAATTCTTTACCTTGATGATGCGCCTGCGCGGTCAGGACCCCAAACACTCCGGCCGCAACAAGGATATTGACTGGACTCGAATCGGCATCGAGCCGCGATACCTGCACGCCCACATCGATTATCGACGCTATTGGGACGTCAAACGCGCCGCCGCCGCGAAGCATCCCAGTCAGGGCGGAGGGACGTCGCGCTCGCGCATGCTGCCCGAATCGGTGCAGCGTCGCTTCATGGCCACGGAGACGTACATCCGGGGTTATCCGGCGGTAGCTGACGGCTATCGCGAAACCGATCTGTTTGCCGGAGTGACGGCCGATTAATATGGTATAATTGGATCAATCAGGGGAGCAAATCGTTATGACGTTCCGACGTGTGTTGAAACTATTAAGCCTGGTGCTCGGGTTTGTGGCCGGTCTGTCGGCCGCCGCCGTGGCCTATTTCTCGCGCCGTATGGTGGCGCCCGCTCGCCAGGCCTTGTGGACAACGCCATACTTGATGGGTCTGGATTTTGAAAACGTGCAATTTCCGGCTCAGGATGGCGTGCGTCTCTCCGGCTGGTTCTTGCCGGTGGGGGCCACGAACCCGGCAAAGGGAACTATTATCTTCGCCCATGGCTGGCTTTGGAATCGCCTGGGTGATGCCGCGGTCGATCTGGCGGCCGATATATCCGGCACGACCCCGGTTGAACTGATGCGACTGGCCCATGCCCTGCACTATGAAGGTTATAACATCCTGATGTTTGACCTGCGCAATCATGGTGAGAGCGCCTCTCACCCACCGGTGACGTTCGGCCAATCGGAATCCAACGACTTGTTAGGCGCGCTGGCCTACCTGCAGGGCCGAACCGATATTGATGGGGATCGGATCGGGGTCATCGGTTTTTCCATGGGGGCCAATGCATTGCTTTACGCGCTTCCGCTGACCCATCAGATTCGGGCGGCGATCGCTGTGCAACCGTCCACGGCGGCCGTTTATGCTGACGGCTATTCCCAGGATTTACTCGGCATGCCGGGGAAAATCCTGCTGCCCATCGTCAAGGCAGTCTATTCGCTGGTGGGCGGGGTTCGTTTGAGCGCGCTTCAGCCGGCATTTGCCGTCGCCGGGGCCGGGGCTACGCCTGTTTTGTTCATCCAGTGCCGGGAAGACAAGTGGGGTTCCGTGGCCGATGTCGAGCGCTTGCGGATGGCGACGCCCGGTGGTGAAGGGCCTCTCTACGTTGAAGGGAGCCATCATTATCGCGGCTATCAGTACCTCATCGAAAACCCCCACGTTGCATTTGGGTTTTTCGACAAGAATTTCAACTAAGCGCGATTTTCTCGACAAGAAACTGGAACGCCCGCCCTGTCCGGATTATTGCTGTAGGCTACGATGGACAGGGCGGGCGCTTTGATTTTGGTTGATTACAGTTCAGCCAGTGGCTGGAGTTCGACGGATTCCAGGTTGGGATCGTCCTCTACCGACCGTCGGAACTGGCTCATGTACAGATCATAGTAGAAGCCATGCCTGGCCAGCAAGCTGTCGTGGGTGCCGCGCTCAATGATCCGGCCGTCATCGACAACAAGCACCTGGTCGGCATGGCGAATGGTGCTGAGCCGGTGGGCGATGACGAAGCTGGTTCGCCCTTGCAGCAGTTCCTCGAGCGCCTTTTGGATCTCTCGCTCGGTGCGCGTGTCCACGCTGCTTGTTGCCTCATCGAGGATGAGGATGCGCGGATCGATGAGGGCTACGCGGGCGATGGAGAGTAACTGCCGTTGACCCTGGCTCAATCCCGCGCCGCGCTCGCCCAGCACCGTTTGATAGCCGTTCTCCAGTCGATTGATGAAATCATCGGCGTGGGCCAGCCGTGCGGCGGCCATCACCTCATCGTCCGTGGCTTCCGGACGGCCGTAGCGGATGTTGTTCATCACGGTGTCACTGAACAGAAATGAATCTTGCAGCACGATGCCGATCTGGTGGCGCAGGCTTTGCTGAGTGACGTCGCGCACGTCGTAACCGTCGATGGTGACGCTGCCCGCCGACACATCCCAGAAGCGCGGCAGTAAGTTGATGATCGTCGTTTTGCCCGCGCCGGTAGGCCCAACAATGGCGACGGTTTGCCCGGGGAGGGCCTCGATGTCGATCCCGCGCAGCACCGGTTCATCGGGGTTGTATTCGGCGTGGACGTCACGGTAGACCACGTGACCGCTAATGACCGGCATCTCGACGGCATCCACTTTATCCCTGATATCCACCGGTTCGTCGAGCAGCCCGAAGATTCGTTCCGCGCCGGCGATCGCGCTCTGGATATTGGCCCACAAAGAGGAGATTTGTTGAACCGGACGGTTAAATTGTTGGGAGTATCCAATGAACGTGATGATCAGGCCGACGGAGATTGTCGTGCCCATCAATCCCTGTCCTCTGAGCATCATCAGGCCGCCGACGCCGGCGACGATCGCCAGGCTGACGTAGCTCAAGCCTTCCAGCATCGGCCCTAACGCGCCGGTAAAGACCTGGGCACGGATGTTGGCGTCGCGGTTGGCGGCGTTGCTCTCGCGGAACTGCTGGATATTTTCATCCTCGCGGCTGAAAGCTTGCACCTCGCGCACGGCCGAAATGCTCTCCTGCAAGTCTGCATTGACGTTGCCAATCTGCTGCCGGGCTTTGCGAAAGGCCTTGCGGGCCTGATTCGAGAACCAACGAGTCAGGATGATCATCAATGGCAGGGTGATCAGGCTGATAAGCGCGAATGGCGCGTTCATTCGGAACATCACGACGACCACCCAGACTATCATCAGGATGCCCTGCAGAACAGATACAAGCCCAAAGCCGATGACCTGCTGGATGGTATCGATATCGTTGGTGAATCGACTCATCACGTCACCGGCCTCATGTTTGGTGAAATAGCCGAGAGACAACTGGTGGATGTGGCTGAACACATTTGCCTGCAGGTCGCGCAACACTTTGTAGCCGGACCAGCTCATCAGATAGAACATCAGACCGCTGAACAGGGCGCTGCCGACATAGAGGCCGATTACAAGCAGGATGAGGCTGCCAAAGGAGCGAAGGGTGGCATCGCGCGACGCCCCAAGATCGGGCGTCGTATACCAGCAATTGCTGAACGCGCTGTCGCCCGAACCACTGCTGAGCATGGCCGACATGTCCATGTTCTCCCCGGCCGCGCCCATACTGAACGGGCCAAGGTAGCAGTCGACCGCCTGCCCGGTCAGGTCAGGAATGAGCACCTGCATGTAGGTACTGGCAATGACGAGAGCCAACACCAGTAAAAGCGCCCAGCTGTAGCGCCGGAAGTAGCCCCAAAGTCGTTTGAGCGTACCGCCGACACTGTGTGCCTTGCGCGCTTCCGCCCCCAAAAATTCCGCATTTCGATTCATCATGGTCGTATTCTCCGCCTTCGATACCGCCTAACCTTGGGCGACATCCTCCGATAGCTGCGAGTGGTAGATTTCGGCATAGACCGGACTGCTTTCCAGCAACTCTTCATGATTGCCGCGAGCCACAATAGTCCCGCCGTCGAGAACCAAAATCTGGTCGGCATTCAGCACGGTGCTGATTCGCTGGGCAATGACAAAGCTTGTGCGTCCTTTCATTAGCTGGTCGAGGGCTTTCTGAATCTCATATTCCGTATTCAGATCGACGCTGCTGGTGCTGTCGTCGAGGATCAGGATATGTGGGTTGAGCAGCAAGGCCCGGGCGATGGCCACCCGTTGTTTTTGGCCACCGCTCAGCGTCGTGCCGCGTTCGCCCACCGGGGTGTCATATCCCTGGGGGAAGCTCTCGATGAATGAATGGGCGGCGGCGGCCGTCGCCGCGGCGATGATCTCTTCGTCGGTGGCGTCGGGGCGGCCATAGGCGATGTTGTCGCGGATTGTGCCGCTGAACAGGACTGTCTCCTGCAGGACGATGCCGATATGCTGTCGCAAGCTCTCCAGGGTCACGTCGCGCACATCATGGCCGTCGATAAACACCTGGCCCTCGCTGACATCATAGAAACGGGGAATCAGGTTGATGATGCTGCTCTTGCCGCTGCCCGTCGCGCCTAACAGGGCGATAGTCTGCCCGGGTTCGGCCGTGAAGCTGATATGGTTCAGCACCGGATCACTGCCGGCAAAATAGCGAAACACGACATCACGAAACTCGACACGCCCGTCTACATCGACCAATTCGATGGCGTTCGGCTTGTTTTCCACCTCGTTCTTGGCATCCAAAATCTCAAAGATTCGTTCGGCGCTGGCTCCAGCCTGGGCCATGAGCGAAATGATGAACCCCAGCTGGCCCATAGGAATGAACACATAGATAAGATAGAGGCTGAACTTCTGCCATTCACCCAGCGTCAATGTGCCATCGATGATCTGCCGACCGCCGAAGTACATAACCGCCGCCTGGCCGAGGTTGGCAATCAGAAAAATGAAAGGGAACAAAAATGAGAAGATGCGGCTGACCTTGATTCGTTGATCAAGCAATGAGTCAATACCTTCGTAGAACCGCTTTGATTCCCGCTTTTCGCTCGTGAACGCCTTGACAACCTTGAGACCCGCCAAATTTTCCTGCAGGATCGTGTTGACGCGGCCAAGTCGTTTTTGAACCTCTGCAAAAAGCGGTTGGGCGATACGACCGAAGGCCATAAAGATGACCAGGGCGATCGGTAACACCGGCAGCACGACCAGTGTCAGTCGGACGTTGGTCATTGCCAGGATGATCAGCGTTCCCGTCAGCAGGATAAATGCCTGCAACGCCATAAGTAGCCCCATGCCGATGAAGGTACGCAAGCGCTCAACGTCGTCCGTCGCCCGAACCATCAGTTGGCCGGTGCGGTTGCGATCGTGGTAGCTGAAGCTGAGCCGTTGGATCTTGGTGTAAATATCGTTGCGCAGGTCGAAGGCGATGTTCTCCGACAGTACCTGGGACAGGAAGTTCTGCCCGAAAGCGAACAAGCCTCGCGCGGCCGCGAACAGGACGATGATCAGGCCCGAGGTGATGATCAGGCGCGGCGCGGAATCCAGATCGCTTTGCACTGTCGTTAAGTCCAGCCCCAACTTTTGGATTGCGAGGGTTTGGATATTAGCGGGCAAGTTGAGAATGCCCTGATTCATCGCGCCGTTGACGACGGTATCAATGATCTGTTGTAATAGTTGTGGCACGGCTAATTGAGCGGCCGTGGCGATGACCAACGCGATTGTCGCGCCCGCTGTTAGCTTGGGGTAGCTGGATAAATAACGTAGCGCGCGCCCCAGTGAGTTTAGGTTCGGGCGGTCACCCTTCTTTTGTTGTTGGCCTGACGCCCTTCCGGTTAATTGCATGCTTACCTCCGAGATGGACTGGAATGGTGGTCCTTCTTCTTTTCTGTTTGATGATTTAAAGTGTGTAATATTCGGCTAAATGTCTCGATTTCGTTCTCATCCAACGCAGCAAATAGCTCGTCGCTCAACTGAACGTGAGTGGCGGCGTGGTCGAATACAATCTGGCGCCCCGCATCAGTTAGCCGGATGTTGAAGCGACGACGGTCGGTTTCGTCCAGATGGCGCTCGATAAGCTTCGCCTCCTCAAGCGAACGGATCAGAGAGCTGATGGTATTGCGGCTGGTTCCTTGCTGGTCGCTGATCTCCGACGGGTTCAGCCCGTCACGGCCGCCGACCCACTCGCGATATCGCAAGACCATCAGGACGCGAAACTGGGCATAAGACAGGCCGCTGGATTCCAGACAGGCCTCACTCAGTTGGTAGAGGCGATGGGCAACCTGCCGAAAATCATCCATCAGACGAACAACCCGGGAATCACTGCTACCGTGCAGTTCGCGAATAAACGCCGTCCAACTCTCGCGTTGTTCTTTGTTATATCGACTGCCTGGTTTCATAAAACACCTGCCATAACGAATAATGCTCCGTAGAATAATACGAAGCCGTACTAATTTGTCAAGAGGAATTTCTACCTTGAGGCCGATCTTTCAGAAATCAGGAGCCGGCAGGATGAATAACCACACAGAGATGGCGGTTCGAGGCTTTACGAGCACTCATTCGCAGGGCTATCGTCGCTTTACTATCGGCCCGAATCTGTTAGAATTCGGTGTTGAGGCTGATGGAAGCCTCAGGAGCCGTGGGTTGCCTCGCCGACACGGCCGGCAATTCCAACCGGCTGTCATTCCCTCCTGATTAGGTTATTTATCACTATGAATCAACCCGTTAACCGCCCTCTGGAACCACAACGACGCGCACTTGTCATTGGCGCGTCCTCCGGGCTGGGGGCGGCTCTGGTACGATTGTTGGCCTCGCAGCGTTATAGTGTGGCGGCCGTGGCTCGTCGCGAGGCGGAGCTGTCGGCACTGCGCGATAGCGCAGGCCGCGAAACTGTTCTCCCCTATGTCCATGACGTGACGGAATATGATCAAATCCCGCTGCTGTTTGACCGGATCACACACGATTTGGGCGGGTTGGACCTCATCATCTACGCCGCGGCCGTCCAGCCGCCTGTCGACCTGCATGAATATAATTTTGCCAAGGACGAGGCGATGTTACGGACGAATCTGATGGGAGCCGTCGCCTGGCTCAATTTGGCCGCGGCACGATTTGAGCGCGCCCGAAGTGGCCATATCGTCGGCATCAGCTCCATTGCGGGTGATCGCGGCCGCGTGGGCAGCCCCGTCTACAATACCAGCAAGGCTGGTTTGGATACCTACCTTGAGGCGCTTCGCAATCGTCTCTCGCGCTATGGCGTCGCCGTCACGACCATCAAACCGGGCTTTATTGATACGGAATTGCTGAAAAACGCGGCCAAGACCTTTTGGGTCATATCACCTGAAGAGGCGGCCGCGCGAACGTATGAGGCCATTCGTCGCCGTAAACAGGTGGCCTATGTGCCTTCTCGCTGGCGATTAGTCAGTTTGGCTGTGCGCTCTGTGCCTTCGGCCATCTTTCGTCGCCTGAGTTTCTAACACTGGAAGTTATTATGGCTGATGTGAAACCTGCCTCGACAACTCGCGGAACGCGGCGAACCCCTCCGCCCGAAAAGGCTGTCTTATCGGCTGCGCATCTGGAAGAGGTCGCTTCCTGGGGCGGGGCGAATAGCGGGATAAGCTATGTCTATCGCCCCAGCACGGTTGAATCGCTCCATGAGGTGCTGGTTTTGGCGCGTCGGAGCGGCCGAACGGTCGGATTGCGTGGCGGCGGCAACAGCTACGGCGACGCCGCCATGAATAGCGAAAACATTGTCGTCGATCTCCGGCGAATGAATCGCATCCTTGAATGGAATCCAAAGACGGGCATCGTTCGCCTTGAGCCAGGTGTGACGCTGGCCCAATTATGGCAATACGTGCTGGAGGATGGCTGGTGGCCGCCTATCGCCACCGGCACGAGCTTTACCACTATGGGTGGCTCGGCGGCGATGAACGTTCATGGCAAGAATGCCTATAAGGCCGGGCCTATTGGCGATCATATTCTTGAATTCGACTTGATGTTGGCCTCCGGTGAGACCATCACCTGCAGCCGGGAAGAAAACAACGATGTGTTCTTCGCGGCTATCGGTGGCTTCGGCATGCTGGGAATATTCACCAGTCTGACGATGCAGATGAAGCGAATCTATTCCGGCCTGCTCGATGTACATTCGGAATCCCGGGGCGATCTGGCGGCCATGTTTTCCTTCTTTCAGGAGTACGCGGCCGATTCAGACTACATCGTTGGCTGGATCGATTCGATTGCTCGCGGTGGGTATGCCGGACGGGGCGATGTCCACCGGGCCAACTATCTGCCGGAGGGCGCCGATCCCAATCCGGCCCAGACGTTGCGGCTGGACAACCAGCACCTCGGCCCTAACTTGTTCGGCCTGGTACCTCGTTCCATCATCTGGTTGTTTATGCGGCCGATGATGAGCGATTTGGGCCTGCGGTTCGTCAATGAGGGCAAATACCTGGCCGGTGGTCTCAGCGGCAAAAAACGGTATCGCCAGCCTCATGTCCAGTTTCACTTCCTGCTCGATTATGTCCCCGAATTCAAGCGGGCCTATGGGCCGGGCGGCCTCATCCAGTATCAACCGTTCATCCCCAAGGAGAATGCCTACGATGCATTTTCCGAGATCCTTGAGCTTTGCCGGCAACGGGGTCTGCCCAACTATCTGACCGTGCTGAAGCGCCATCGGCAGGATGACTTTCTGATGAGCTACGCAGTGGATGGCTATTCGATGGCGATGGATTTTCGGGTGACAAATGACAACCGGCAGAGAATCGTCTGGCTGACCCGCGAAATGGACGAGATTGTGCTGCGCGCCGGCGGCCGCTTTTACTTCGCCAAGGATAGCACGCTGCGACCGGAGGCGGCCGAAGCCTATCTCGGTGTAGATCGGATCGCGCGGTTCCGCGAGCTGAAGCACCGTTGCGATCCGGATGGCTTGCTGGAGACCGACCTGTGGCGGCGCGTGTTTAGAGGTTAGTTGCCGGATGGGGCCGATGAGCCGTCGGATGCTGAGGTAGCGACGGCGTTCGGGTCTTCCTTTCCTCTCAGGCGATCCATTCGCGCCTGGATGCCGCGAGCGATAACGGCCGCGTCCTCATAACGACTGAAGAAATTGTGCTCTCCGGTCAGCGTTGCCAGACGAAGATAGAGCGGGTCACCGTCGTCGGCCTCGTAGGCAATAGTGATGATCCGGTCCTGTAGCCCCCGCACCAAGTCCCAGTACTCGCCCTCCAGCGTTTCCAGCGGTTTGACGTTCCCTTCTTCGTCATCTTCTCGTCCGGCCAGGAATTGGCTCAGGCGCACGATATATTTATCGGCGCCGGCCACCAGTTCGAGGACGTCGGCCTGGAAAAGCGCGCGAAGGTATTCACCCTCCGGCGTCCGCCAGGCGAACTGCAGGGTGAAGGATTGGCCGGGTTCATAATGGGCTTCGGGCATGGATGCACCCTTACAAGAAAACGAGGGCCGGGTGAATCACGTCTCGCGATCCGCCCCGGCCCTCGATGATTAAACGTTTATCCGGAAGCAGTTAGCGGACAGCCAACTGGGTCGCCTTGTCGAACAAGTGCATCTTGCTCATGTCAAAGGCGACGGTGATCTTGTCGCCGCTATGAACAGAGAAGCGCGGATCGACGGTGCCGACGAAGCTGTTCTTGCCTGAATTCAGGTAGAGATGCAATTCGTGGCCCAGCAGCTCGACGACTTCGACGGTGGCGTTGACGTTTTCGGCGGTGGTGTTGGCCGGGGTGTAGTCCGGGGAATGGATGTGTTCCGGCCGAATACCCACCACGACTTCCTTGCCGACGTATGGCGCGTACAATTCCTTGTGATCATCAGGGACGCGAACTCGGAAATCGCCTGTGTCGATGAATTGGCGGCCTTCCTCGCTGACCAACGTGCTGTTGAAGAAGTTCATGGATGGGCTGCCGATGAAGCCGGCGACGAATACATTGACCGGGTAGTTGTAGAGATTCAGCGGAGTGTCGCATTGCTGCAGGATGCCATCGGCCAGGACGGCGATACGGTCGCCCATGGTCATGGCCTCAACCTGGTCGTGGGTCACGTAGATGAACGTCGTCCCCAAATTCTGGTGCAGTTTGCTGATCTCGGCACGCGCAGTGACGCGCAACTTGGCATCCAGGTTGGAGAGCGGCTCGTCCATCAGGAACACAGATGGCTCGCGCACGATGGCTCGACACACAGCAACGCGCTGGCGCTGGCCGCCGGATAGCGCCTTCGGTTTGCGATCCAGCAGATTTGACAAGCCCATGATCGCGGCCGCTTCCTTTACCCGGCGGTCGATCTCGTCCTTTGGCACCTTGCGCAGCTTCAGGCCAAAGGCCATATTGTCGTAAACGCTCATGTGCGGATAAAGAGCGTAGGACTGGAAAACCATGGCGATGTCGCGATCCTTGGGAGGGACGTCATTCACAACGCGATCGCCGATGAGGATTTCGCCTTCGGATACTTCCTCCAGACCGGCCAGCATGCGCAGGTTGGTCGATTTCCCGCAACCTGATGGGCCGACGAACACCATAAATTCCCTGTCGGCGATCTCCAGGTTGAAATCCTTGATGACGTGTACATCGCCAAAACGTTTATGAACGTGCCGGAAGCTTACACTAGCCATATCCTCTCCTTTGCGCTCGATTGAATTGAAGAAATAAGACCTTCATAACCTGTTGGTTACGATGCCTTCAAAATATAACCTCAGTAATGATTGGGTCAATAGATATGTCTAATATCATGGTGTTATTGTCTAATAGAGTGGTGTCTTCGGGCCTGATGAAAGCAGTATTTTGATTGCTCCATCATAGCGGTTCGTTTCGTTGAGGTGAGTGCCGACCTAGAGGACGAATAACCCTTCCAGGCGAGCCTTTTCGGCTATATCGGGCGGCAGGTCCGGCGGCAGATAGCGGCCGTAATCCTTCATCCAGTTGGCGATACTTTGATGATTGACTTTTAACTTGCGGCCGATCTCCCGCATGGAATACCCGTCAATGTATAGCTGTAGAGCCTGGAATCGGATCCCTTCATCATAACCTTGTTCCTTGGGAAAAGGAGTGTACCGGCAACCACAAGCGCCACAACGATGACGTTGGCTTCCGGCTGGGGTGCGGCCGTCTCTCGTTTGTTGTGTCCGGCTATTGCAACGAGGGCATGATACCCGCTTTGGTTCGGTCATCAACGCCTCACGTCAGGGTGATGACCAGGGCCAGGATAAACAAGGCCAGCGCCAGAATGGCGATAACCCAGTTGGCTCGCAGCGCCTCCGACAGGCTGATGGGCCGGGCCGGCTGCGGCCGCGCTTCGTGACCGAACAATGCCCGGGCGAGCTGTTCGATCGTTTGCGGCCGATCATCGGGATGCATTTCCATGGCCCACAGGATCGCCTCGATCACGTGGCTTGATACCTGGCTGTTAAACTGATCGAGCGGTTTTAACGATCGTGGGTTTAGAAAGCGTGATTTTGCGTCCGGTGGCGGGTAATCCGTCAGCAGATGGTAGAAAGTCGCTCCCAGGGCGTAGATGTCGGTGCGCACATCGGTGTGGCCGCTGTCGCCGCCATACTGCTCCAACGGGGTATATAGGGCCGTGCCGCGCCCCTGCACGACGGTAATCGTCCGCGCTTCGTCCGGCGAAAGAAGCTTCACCAGCCCGAAGTCGACCAGCTTGATGCGGCCGTCGGGCGTCAGCTTAATATTACTGGGCTTGATATCGCGATGGACGACCGGCGGTATCTGCCGGTGCAGGTAGCTAAGCGCGTCGATGATCTGCGCGGCCCAACCCAGCACCGTGCGTTCGGTCAACTTGTGACCTTCGTCGCGGCTCTCATCCAGCAATTGCTTTAGATCTTTGCCGGGCACGAAGTCCATCACCAGGTAATCGCGGCCGTTGTCCGAGAAAAAGTCAGAAACCTTGGGCAAATTGGGGTGATCGAGTTGGGCGAGGATGCTGGCTTCCTGCAGGAACTGCTGGTTAGCTTGCTCGCGCAATTCGGCCGACAGGGTCTTGTCGGGTGTCACTTCCTTGATGGCACATAATCGACCGGGCAGCCGCAGATCTTCCGCCCGATAGACATTGCCCATGCCGCCCCGGCCGACGATGTTGGTTAATCGATATCGTTCGCGCAACACCGTCCCTGGCGCGTGGGGGGCGATCAGGGCATCCTGGAATTCTGCCTCCTGATCTGGCCGGACCATGGCCGGGTCGATTACTGGACTATTGCTCATACTATCCATTATAATTCAAAGACCGGGAGGCTGTCATACTTGGAGGGAAGGTTCTCAGTTGGCCCGGTGAGGAATAGACGCATGGACGATAGACCCGTCTTAATGGTGAGCGAAGGAGAGTTGTTAGGACAGCGCTGGATGCTTGCCAACGATGAAATGCTGATCGGCCGCGGAAATGATGCCGATATCGTGCTGCCCGAGCGGCAAGTCTCGCGTTATCATTCCAAGGTTCTCTATCGCGACGGCCGCTATTTCCTGGAAGACCTCGATAGCAAAAACGGCACTTTCCTCAACGGCCAACAGGTGAAAGGCACGGCCCCCTTGCAGGACGGCGACGAGATACAGATCGCGCTTTGCGTGCGAATGCTGTTCGTCGGTACGGACGCGACCGTACCTCTAAGCTTTGATCTCCCCCGACATGATGGCGGCGGTATGGTGCTTGAAGAAAACAGGCGCACTGTATCGATCAGGGGCCGGGAACTCGATCCGCCTCTCTCACTGGCTCAATTCCGATTGTTACAAATGCTGTATGATGCCAAGGGGGCCGTGTGTGGTCGTGACGACATCATCGAGGCCGTATGGCCGGGTACCGGAGGGATCGGCGTGTCGGAGCAAGCCATTGACGCGCTGGTTCGCCGCCTGCGCGATCGCCTGAACGAACTGGACGAGCATAACTATATCGTCACGGTCCGCGGCCACGGTTTTCGGCTCGACAATCCGTCGTGAGTTACACAACAAAAAGCGCGTCCGGCGATACCCGTGTCCGCCGAACGCGCCGTTTGTCTGCGAGAAAAATCTCGCGCTAATCCCCGTCGGGAATCGCCAGCTTATTTTTCAATTCCGACCGAATTTCATCCAGCCGATTTTCCAAATCCGTCTGCCCGGAATTGGATAGTTGGTTGCGCAGCAAATCCACTACTTCGACCAACTCGCCGGAAACGAGATCGGGCGCGGCAGCCATCAGTTGCTCGCGTTCCTGCTTGTTGGCCGCGCTGACCAACTGGGCGAGGAATTCGGCTTGGGGCGATGAATCCCCTTGTGCCTGGGCGATGATGATCTCCTGGATGCGGCGCAGCTTTTCGGCTTCCTCGCGACGGCCGCTCTGTTGGGCGTGCAGTTGGCGCGCCTCCAGGACATGGATAAAAGCTTCATCGATTCGACCCAGATTGGCGTTGACGGCCTCTTCCAGGTTTTCGGCCTTGAGGATGTTATCCAGGACGCCCTGGGCCTCCTTCAATACTTGCTGGGTTGCCTCCTGAATTTCACGCTGCATTTTGAGCAGTTGGTCGCGCCGTTGTCCCAGACGTTCTGCCCCGGCCTTGTCGCCCGCCTTCTCCCGTTTCTCTGCTTCGGCCGTGAGCTTGGCGAAGAATTCATAGGTCAACGCTCCTCGACCGGTGAGCGCCAGGGCGGTTACCAGGGATTCATCCTCTTCGTTGGCGATGATGTACTTGGCCAATAAATCCTGGCCTAATTCCCCCGCTTTCCTTGCATCGCGATTTAGCGCGTGAAGGGTCATCTGCTGCTTTTCCAGCCGACGGCCGATTTCGGTGCCGGTCATCAGCTTGGCCTGCAAGTTGAGCAGGCCCACGACCTGGTTGCCGTCGCTCATCTGGCTCATGGCTTCGATTTGCGAACGCAAGATGGCGAAGAAAGTCTCATCAATATCCCGGGTATTTTCCTGAATGAGGATATCCTGCACGTCGGGCGAAGCCGTCGCCATTCTGCGCATGAGATCGACCTGCCGCTGTTGGCGAGCCAGCATTTCCGGCGTCACCCCTTCGGTTCCCCAGACCTTCTCCATAAAGCTTTGCATCGTCAGCATCGTTTGGGGATTAAACATGTAGCCCCGACGCTGCTCCATGGGCGTTTCGTTCATCGCCTGCTGGACGAGTTTGCCGACCAATTCCTCGCGCCGGACATGGTCCAGGTTCATTTCCTGGGGCACATGGATCATGAAGATATCGTGGGCCGGGTCATGGTACAGCAGGGGGGTAGCGATGCGACCGCCCGCGCCGCAGTTTGGGCACACGGCAAAGTTCAATTGTCCCGACAGCAACATCTCTTTTAGATCAGGGTGCCGGCCGACGTCGATAATTTGATGGATATCGGCCAGATAGGGCGTTCCACAGTTTGGGCAGGTGATCTGCGTTTGCATAGTTTCTCCTTTAGCTTACACGACGGCCCCGGCCAACGCCGTATTGTGTGCACGTCGTAATTTCCGCGTAGCGGAAGGTTAGATTCTAAATGGTTAATCTCGCGGCAACGAGAAGGTAAATGTCGTCCCCGGTGCGCCTGGCTCGTCATCGCTATTGCTATGGAACCAGATGCGCCCACGATGGGCCTCAATGATAGCGCGAGACAGATATAACCCCAGCCCGGTGCCCTCGGTTTTTCGACTGAGGGCGTTGTCCAGCCGGGAAAATTTCTGGAACAATCGGCCGTGGTCGCGGGCCGGGATGCCGATCCCCTCGTCACACACCGCTACGGTGACATGTTCAGGATGAACCTCACCCTTGATTGTGATGCGGCCACCGTCGGGCGAATACTTGATCGCGTTGCTGAGCAGGTTGTTGAGCACCTGAGTCAGCCGTCGGGAGTCGCCGATCACTATGGGGAAATCCTTGGGGAAATCAACATCGATCTGGTGATTCGATGACTGGGTGGTGAAACGACGGGCTACTGATGAGGCGATCTTGGGTAGGCTGACCTCATCGCTGATCTCCAGTGCAAACGTCCCCGCTTGCAGGCGTGACACTTCCAGCAAATTATCGATCAATGAATTGAGGTTGTCAGCCTCCTCTTCGATATCTACCAGCGACTCATTCAGGACATCGGGCGACCAATTCGCATCCGGCCGTCGCAACGTGTTGGCATACCCCTTGATGATTGACACCGGCGTTTTTAGCTCATGGCTGACGATGGAGATGAACGTCTTCTGCAGGGCTTCCTCTTCACGATAGCGCGTCAGGTCCCGGACGTTGGCGATGATATCGGTCATTCGGCCGTCCTCGTCCATCAGAGGCGCGTAAGTGACGCCCAGGCTGATGGCCCCACTGTCGCCGGGACAATTGGTGTCCTTGTGGCGGCGGGCTTCTCCTTCAACATAGAGATGGGCCGCGTTAGGCAGCGGCCACTTGTTTTTCAGAGCTTCGTTCAGGCCGGAATCGGACTTTAAGTTGATCCAGTCAATGACTTCGTCATGCATCCGGCCGATTGCCTCGGCCGCCGGCCAGCCGGTCATGTAACTGAGCGCCTGGTTGAATACGGTGATGCGCAAATGCCGGTCGAGGATCATCACGCCGTCGGCGCTCTGCTCCAGTATGGCGTCCAGCCGTTGTTTTTCCTGCCTCACCGCCTGGTAGAGCCGCGCGTTCCGGACGGCAATCGCCGCCTGCTCGGCAAAGCTGCGCAACAGGTTTGGCGCATCCTCCACAAAGTAATAGTTACCTGATTGGAAAACGTAAATGAGGCCGGTGACTTGCCCGCCGATATTGAGCGGCAGGCGGATGACCTGGGTCAGGCCAAGATCGGCCTCGCTCATGATACGATGCAGCCGGGTTTTTAGCTCGAGGAAGGACTCCCCCTCATGTTCCTCGTGGTAGGGAACTTCGCGCACCAGCGGGGCGAACAGGTCAACCAGATGGGGCGGGATGCCGTATACGGCCGCGACTTGCAATGTTTCGCCGCTCTCGTCAACCAGGGCGATCAGCCCCGCCTTGCCGGATACCAGCTCCACGGATGATTTGAGGATGAGCCGCAGAAGGTCGTGCAGATCCAACTCGGCCGTCAGCGCCCGACTGATTGCCAGCAGAAACTCCCGCTGCAAGATTCGAATGTCTACCAATGCTCGCGACATATCTGTATCCCAAGACGACGACCGTAGATTCTAGCACACAGGCTACGCTTGAGTGCATTTCGGCCGTTGAGACCGGGTTCCTTCAAGTCAAGACCAAATGATAGCTTTATAATCTTGGAATTGCGTAAATCCGGTGTTAGAGTATTGGCCTATATTCCGGATTGTTGTCTATGCCTACCGTTATCATCGACGATATCCCGTTTTTCTATGAGACGGCCGGGGATCCGGCTGCGCCGCCATTGCTGATTATCACCGGGATTACCGATTACACCCCCAAAGCCGCGTGGCAGATGTCTGATCTGGCGGCCGACTTCTACGTTATCACCTTTGATAACCGCGGGGCAGGTCGATCCGCGCCATTGCCCGCAGGCTATACGATCGCTGATATGGCCGGGGATGCCGCCGCCGTTCTCTCCGCCCTGGGGATCGCCTCGGCCCATGTGTTTGGGTTCAGCATGGGAGGGATGATCGCCCTGAATATGGCGCTGGATTATCCGGAGCGCGTCCGGCGGCTTGTCCTGGGCTGTACCTCCGCCGGCGGCCGATTATGGGTCAGTAGTGAGGAGCGGGTTCTCCAGGCGCTGGCCGATCCGCCCCGAAGTGGCGATGCTCGCCGGGATTTCCACAACGGCCTTTGGAAATCGATGAGTGACAGCTTTGCGGCTGAGCATCCGGAGGTGGTTGAACGCCTCGCGGATATCTCCGTCGCCAACCCCCAGACGCCGGCGGGGCAGATAGGCCAATTGCAGGCCATTCTCTATCATGATGTCGTCGATCGTTTGGCCGATATTCGCCAACCGACTCTTATCCTGCATGGCGATGCAGACCTTATGATTCCGCCGGAGAACGGCCGCCTTCTGGCCGAGTATATCCACGATGCCGAATTGATTATGTATCCCGGGGCTGGCCACCTGTTTTTCATCGAGCGAGCGAATGAGGTTAACCAGGCCATTCGCCAATTTCTTGTTGCCGGAGTTTGATGGGATAATCAGTAGTTGCGATGCTTGTCACCTGGTTTCATCGCTCGTCGTCCTCGGCCAATAAATATGTGATGCTGTGGGGCTAATGAAGACCCGCGGCGATTGATCTCGCAAGGAGCTGCCATATGTTCGACTTTGCCGGTATTCGCATCGGCCATACAACTTATAGCGAGCACAACACCGGGTGCACGGTGTTCCTCTGCCCGGCAGGGACATACGGCAGCGTGGACGCGCGCGGCCCGGCTCCCGGCAGTCGTGAGCTGGCCTTGCTGGCGCCTGATAAGCCGGATGACAAGGAGGTTAACGCAATCCTCCTGACCGGCGGGAGCGCGTTTGGTCTGGCGGCGGCCGATGGCGTCATGCGCCGGCTGGCCGAACTCGGTATCGGCCACCCGACGCCGATTCGGCCGGTGCCTATTGTGCCGGCGGCCGTCGTATTTGATATGGGCGTGGCCAGCAGTGCCTCAGTTCCCGATGCGGATGGAGGTTATGCCGCCTGTATCGCCGCGGAATCCTTCACAGGAGAGATCGAACAAGGCAATGTCGGCGTGGGGACAGGGGTCCTGGTGGGTAAATGGGCTGGCTTTCCCTATATGATGAAGGGCGGATTTGGCGTTTATTCGATGCGCGTCGGAGAGGTAGTGGTCGCGGCCGCGGCCGCGGTCAATGCCGTTGGCGATGTCGTTAACGCGGACGGCACGGTGTTGGCCGGCGCGCGTAACCCGGAAGGTGGCTGGATGGCTGACCAACATGCGCTGCGCTATGTCGATACGGCCGTTCTACCGCCATCCGGCACCAACACGACGCTCGTCGTCGTGGCCACTAATGCCGATCTCAGCCGCAGCGAGTTGGCCAGACTGACACATCAGGCTCACAATGGCATGGCCATTGCCGTGCGGCCGAGCCATACCCGCCATGACGGCGATATGGCCTTTGCCCTTTCCACGCGACAGGTGAGCGCTGAGATCAATCTGGTCAACAATATGGCCGTCGCTGTCGTGAGTGAGGCTATTCGCAATGGCGTTCGCCGCGCAACCGGCGTTTTCGGTATACCCGGTCTGGCTGATAAAGTCGACTGATAGCCATGAAACCATATGAATCTGAAAATGAGTTCTCTGCCAGGAGAGTATGCGATGTTCGAATCAGTCATAGCTGTATTTGGTAGTTCGACCCCACAGCCCGATAGCGCGCCCTATGCAGAAGCGCGGCGGTTAGGGCAATTATTGGCTGAAGCCGGCCTTGCCGTTGCGACCGGTGGCTATGGCGGAACTATGGCCGCCGTGAGCCGTGGCGCGTCCGAAGCCGGAGGGCGAGTAATCGGCGTCACGTCCAGTCACATGGAGAGATGGCGACCAATGCCCGCCAATGAGTGGGTCGCCGAAGAGATCAAGCTGGGGAGTCAGACGGAGCGCTTGCTGTATCTCGTGAACCGGTTTCAGGGCATGATCGCGCTGCCCGGCGGGATTGGCACCTTGTCGGAGGTTTCTCTGGCCTGGAGCCTGATGCAGACGGACGAAGCGCCTCGGCGGCCGTTGGTGCTGCTTGGCCCACTTTGGCGCGAGACGATCCGTACTTTTTCGCAGGAAGAGTATATCCGCCCCCGCGACATGGACATCATCTATCTGGCACATTCGGCCGAGACGGCCGTCGGCTATGTGCGGCAACATCTGGCTTCGGCGTAAACATTCGCTATGGATGATCTCATCTTTCTGAAATTGGGCGGCTCCTTGCTGACCGACAAAACAGCGGTCGAGGCGCTCCGATCGGATGTGTTGGAGCGGCTCGCTCAGGAGATCGCCGACGCCAGAGCCGAAAACCCCGGTTTGCGCCTGGTGCTTGGTCATGGCAGCGGCTCATTCGGTCATGTGGCTGGAGCCAGACATGGCACGCGAATGGGGGTGTCCGGTCCCGACCAGTGGTTTGGTTTCACCGAGGTCAGCGACGCTGCCGCGCGCCTCGACCGTCACGTCATCGCCGCCCTTTTGGCGTGTGGGATTCCGGCTATCGGGCTACCGCCCTCCGCCTCGGCCACCGTCACCGATGGGCGGATCACCGGCCTGTCGGTCTCCTCTGTCAAGTCCGCGCTGGAGGCTGGTCTCGTGCCGGTTGTCTTTGGCGATGTGGCCTTCGATGATGTCCGCGGCGGCACGATTATCTCCACTGAGGAGGTGATAGACTATTTGACTGCCCAATTGCGGCCGCGCCACCTCCTTTTGGCGGGGGAAACCCCCGGCGTGCTCGATCTGAAAGGGGCGGTCATCCCCCATTTAAGCCGGGCCAACCTGATGGAATATCTGCCGGCCTTGGGCGGCTCGCGCGGCACCGACGTGACCGGCGGTATGGTCGCCAAGGTGACCGCGATGATTGAGTTGGCCGAATCACTCCACGGACTATCCATCCGCATCTTCTCCGGCCTTATCCCCGACCTCCTGGGCCGTTTATTGGCCGACCCCACAATACCTGCCGGTACCCTCATCAGCGATATGTGACACTTATCGCAACTATTTGTGACAAATTTCACTAACGACTTTGTTTCCTGTATGTCAAAATACAGGTGACTTGAGCACCCACGCCAGGTTCGGCCGATCGCCTGTCTATAAGAGAGATCGGTCATGCCCGAATTTCAATCAAAACCCATCTGAGCTGACCTCGGTCCCGGCGCAGATTATCTCGTGGTCTCATAAGGGCACGGGGGGAGTCGATGGGGAAGGAGAGCTATGATTTCTCGGAACGAGAAGATTGAGCCACCCTCGGATGACAAGCGTTGGCGAATTGTTCAGGCGACCATGCAGCGCAACGGCTTTACGAGGGATGGACTGATCGAGACCTTGCACACGGTGCAGGCGTCGTTTGGTTTTCTGGATGATGATTCTCTGCGCTACGTAGCTGCTTCACTCAATGCCCCGCTTAGCCAGGTTTATGGCGTATCGACCTTTTACCACCTGTTCAGCCTCAAACCGGCCGGTCGTAACACTTGTGTCGTCTGCATGGGCACTGCCTGTTATATCAAGGGTGCGCCACTGTTGTTGCAGCAGATTGAGGATGAATATGGCATCTCGCGCGGTGAGACGACAGAGGACGGGCACTTGTCGCTAATAACGGGACGTTGCCTGGGCTCATGCGGTCTCGCCCCTGCTGCGGTGATCAATGGGCAAATCGCCGGGAAGTTGGACGTTGAGGAAACCATGAAAAGGCTTCGTGTATTACGAGAGGTGGAAGATGTTCAACAAGCTTGAGGAAATCACC
>CAZZJN010000020.1:0-30655 GCA_964654505.1 uncultured Ardenticatenaceae bacterium
CTCGCACAGCACAGCGACGATCAACATCTCCAGAACGTCTCGCTTGCCGATTATGACTCGTTCGACATTGTCCAGTACCCGGTGGGAAAAGGTTTGAATATCGTACATGGCGATCAGGACTCATATTAGCATAGACCGGCCGGATAGGGAACGATAGCGGCGGGCGCTCCTCGATGCTATACTTCGACCCACATGAAACGGGAGGTTCGGCATGAGGCAATACCTCGAGCTGTTGCGACACGTACTGGATAACGGCACCCGGAAGGAGGATCGCACCGGCGTCGGCACCTTGAGCGTCTTTGGCCATCAGATGCGATTTGATCTGGCCCAGGGCTTTCCTCTGGTGACTACCAAGAAGCTCCATATGCGCTCGATCATCTTCGAGTTGCTCTGGTTCCTCCGCGGCGATACCAACATCGGTTACCTGCGCGATAACAAGGTGACCATATGGGATGAGTGGGCTGACGAAAACGGCGATCTTGGGCCGATCTATGGTCATCAGTGGCGCTCCTGGGGGACGGCCGACGGCCGGGTCATCGACCAAATCGCCGCGGTCGTCGAGGCGATTCGCCGCACGCCCGATTCCCGCCGCCTCATTGTCAGCGCCTGGAATGTGGGCGAGATCGACCGGATGGCCTTACCGCCGTGCCACTGCCTCTTCCAGTTCTACGTCGCCGACGGCCGCCTTTCCTGCCAGCTTTACCAGCGCAGCGCCGACATCTTTCTCGGCGTGCCGTTCAACATCGCCTCCTACGCGCTGCTGACCAGGATGTTGGCCCAGGTAACGGGTTATGAGGCGGGCGAATTCGTCCACACCCTCGGCGATGCTCATCTTTACCTGAACCACCTTGATCAGGCGCGGCTGCAACTGACTCGTGAGCCGTACCCGTTGCCGGAGATTCGCCTCAATCCGGCCGTCGATTCCATCTTCGGGTTCGACTATCCTGATTTCGAACTGGTCGATTACCAGTACCACCCGCGCATCGCCGCCCCTATCGCGGTCTAGGAGAGCCGATGACTCAACGACCCCGCATCGCCTACGTCGTGGCCATGGACGACAACCGCCTGATCGGCCGCGACAACGCGCTGCCTTGGCGACTGCCTGACGATATGGCCTGGTTCCGTGAAAAGACGATGGGCAAGCCGTGCATCATGGGGCGCAAAACCTATGACTCCTTGCCCGACCGATTTCGGCCGTTGCCCGGTCGGCTCAATATCGTCGTCACGCGCAACCCGGAGTATGAAGCCCCGGGCGCGGTAGTCGTCCACTCAGTCGAGGAGGCCCTGGCCGCGGCCGAGGACGTCGATGAAGTCGTCATCATCGGCGGCGCGGATTTG
Source organism: uncultured Ardenticatenaceae bacterium (assembly GCA_964654505.1). Taxonomy (GTDB): domain Bacteria; phylum Chloroflexota; class Anaerolineae; order Promineifilales; family Promineifilaceae; genus Promineifilum. The sequence continues at coordinate 1,339 of CAZZJN010000020.1, forward strand.
TTCAGCTACTTTATGCCTGTGGTCGACAGATTGTACCTGACCCACGTCCATGATTCGGTCGAGGGTGACGTCTTCTTTCCCGAATTCGATCGGGCTGAGTGGCGCGAGAGCTATCGCGAGTACCACCCCGCCGACGACCGCCACGCGCTGTCTTTCACCTGGATCATCCTCGATCGAATAGCAGACGGGCGCGCATTTGCTTGAGCAATCATTCCTAAGTAGACTTAGTCCGCGAACGAAAAATCTGCAAATGACAGGGTTGAATTTCTCATGGAACCCGAACTCATCACAATCATAGAAGGCCCAACGCCGGACTTTATGCCCAACCCGCAAGGCTGGGTTCAATCTATATATGAAGGTCCATCGGAGATGGATGTGGCCCTTTGCCAATTACGCACAGGCAACGGCGAGGACATCCAGGAGCGCTGTTTGCGAGCCTGGAGAGAGGGCCGCCCCGTGCGGCTGGACTATCCCGACGATCTGCGCCTCAGGCAACAGGTGGATGTGATCGCTCTTCGGCTGACCGAGATTGACGAGGGGGAACTCCTCTTGCTGTGGGTCAATATGCCTTGGCAACCTGGGGAAGCGGAAGAAGAGGACGGATCGGACGACGATTTCGATTCGGATATTCCTTTCTGATCATCCGTCGGCGTCGGGGAGAGAAGCGAATGACCTACGAGACGATCCTCTATGACTTGACTGATGGCGTTGCCACCATAACGCTGAACCGCCCAGACAAGCTCAACGCCTTTAACGACCAGATGATCGCCGAGACGACCGCCGCCTTCAAAGCGGCCGGCCGGGACGGTGATGTGCGCTGTCTGGTCATCACCGGGGCTGGACGAGGTTTTTCTTCCGGTCAGGATTTGGGCGATTTTCAGAGCCGGGGTGAGGACGTATCCATTGGCGAGCACCTTCGTCACGGATATCACCAGCTAATCCGGCAGATTGTGAATCTGGAAAAACCGATCATCGGCGCCATCAATGGTGTTGCCGCCGGCGCAGGCTGTGGGGTGGCTCTGGCGGCCGATATTCGCATCGCCTCTGATAGGGCATCTTTCATGCTCGCCTTCAGCCGCATCGGCCTGATCCCCGACAGCGGGCTGAACTGGTTCCTGCCTCGCATCGTCGGCTACGCGCGCGCTTATGAGATGGCTGTAACGGCCGATCGGGTTCCGGCCGATCAGGCGCTGGCGTGGGGGCTGGTTAATCGGGTTGTCCCGGCCGACCAGTTGCCGGAGATCACCGCCGCCTGGGCACGCCGCCTTGCCGACGGGCCGACATTGGCCTATGGACTTACCAAACGAGCGATGAATCGCGGTTGGGATATGAGTTTGGAGGAGTCATTGGCCTATGAGGCCCATATCCAGGAAGTTGCCGGTCGCAGCGGAGATAATCGAGAGGGGATCGTTGCCTTCCTCGAGAAGCGAGAGGCTCGATTTACGGGGCGATAGACTCGCAGTCTAATTACCGCCGGCTAGATAAATCCGCTCTCCAGCCGTTACCAGGATTCTTAGGGGAGATTCCGTCACGGCAAAATCCGATGCCTCGCTGAGAATACCCTTTCCGCTTCCATCCAGGATTCGATACTGAGTCAGGACGATACCACCGCGGCTGAGTTGAACCAGTCGGCCGCTGCCGGGATCGAGCACGAAGATGGACGCATTTAGTCCGCTGCCCACCAGTTTGACGGATGTAGGGGCAAGGAACGGTGTCGCCAGTCCGTTTTGCGCGGGCATGTTCTCGTTCCACGTGATCTGGCCGGTACGCGTGTTGTAATAGCGGATGCGGCCGTCCTCGTAGAGCACCACCAGACTGCCATCTTCCGCATAGAGGTCGAAGTCAACCGCTTGCCCGAGGTCAGCCCCATCGGCCAGGGTGATCGCCGCATCTTCCGGGAGTTGAGCGTAACCGGTGGAGGCGAAATATTTCCATATTTTGCCGGCTCCTGTATCCAGAACATAGATTCGATCAAGATAGGTAGCCATGGCGACGGGGTTTAACCAGTTGCTGCTGTTGCCCAGCACCGCGCCACTGGTGTCGCCCATATTTGGAAAATAGGTGAAAAGGCCGCCGGACCGGTCGAGCATGCTGATGCTGTCGCGCGTGGTCGCCGCGCTACCGGGCAGCCATATAATATCGAGTAAGGTACCTATCGTCTGAGCGCCAACTGCCTGCTTGCTGAAGGCTATCAGGCTGGGTTCTTCCGTCGTCAGCTTCTGGAAAGTATCATCGGTGGGATGGAACAAGACCCGATTGGCAAACTGGTCCAATACGGCCAGGCCTCCATCCGATCGCCGCAAGGCGATTCGTGTCAGATTGGCTCCGTCCTGATACCGATAGAGTGTCGAGGCCGACAGTCGGGTGACTCCGTCCAGCCGGTCCAGGGCATCGTGAACCTGCGACCGCATGCGGGCTACTTCCGGGTCGCTCTCTCGTAACGCCTCAGCCTCTCCGGCCAGAGCCAGCACCCTGAGATAATGGTCTTGCGCTTCGGGCGAAGTGCCACCGACGGCTTCGGCCGCCGCTAACTCGTCAATCATCTCCTGTTTGACCGCCGAGAGTTCAGCGACGGTGCCGCGCTGGATGAAAACGCTGGTCAGGACAGAGGCCATGATGATCGGGACGAGGAGGGCTACCGTCGTCGGGATCGCCCAATGAACGGCGGGTTCGTCCGATTCGTCGCGCTGGAATCGCCCCAAAACGGCCGCCAGCCAGGCGATGAGGCGTGAAAGTCCGCGAGCCGACGAGGACGCCGCCCGTCGCGCGCCGACTTCCACAGGCGAGGTGGTCGATAGGTCGCTTGCGGCACCCGTTGAAGTCGCTTGCGCCCGATAAGGTTCGGGGAGCGCTTCGGCCGGCTTCGGTTTGGTCGGGGCGGGTTTGGGGGCCGGGGTGCGGCTGTGCTGGAATGTGAGCGGCAGCGTCGATGGCAGTTCGTCAGCGAATTCGACCAGGAGCAGGCGGGCGGAATCGCCGGCCAGGACGTCCATCAATGATTCCAGACCGCCCTCTATCTCTGAATCGACCAAAACCGGAGCCAGCGATTCCCCGGTCAGATGGGCAGAGCGTGGGTCAGCCAGCAGCATCATGTCGCCGTTTTGCAATTGATGGAAAGCAAACCGGATGTCGATGCCCGCGCTGCGGCCGAGGGGCGTCAGCACATCCGGCGCTCTCGCCGGCAGCCGTTCGACGCCGAAATTATGGCCCAGAAACGCGATGCCTTCGCCTACCTGAAGCGAGTAGAGTTCGCCCCCATGCATGACCGCGCAACTCAACGCGCCTTCATGGGAGGACCTCGCGGTCATATTATGGCGCAGGAGTTGCTCGTTGCTGTCGAGCACCGCCCGACGTAAAGCCGAGGTGACGGTGCCCGTCGAGGCGAAGAACTGTTTAGCCATCCCTTCGACCATTTCCTGAGCCAGGTCGGCCGCTTCATCCGATTGCCCAGTCAGTGTCAGGTGGATGAACAAATAGTCCCGCTCGCGGCCGCGAGCAGCTTTTTGTGGGGCGGGCTGGGCCAGCAGCCCCGGCACCGAACCTTCGTTGAGGACGGCGCCGTTGGTGACCGATAAATGGGCGGTGATGGCTAACAGATCCACGTTGTATGAGCGATTAATTGCACCGAGCCTCGGCGAGATGACCTATCTGACTCTCGCCGAGGCATTGTTTTGATTTGATGTTGATCAGCCCTCGTAGGCGACGTAGTCCATGCCAAAGGCCAAAGCCACGGCCTCATAGGTTACGTAACCCTCGAACGTATTGAGGCCCTTGGCCAGACCTGGATCCTCGGCCATGGCTTCTATTGCGCCGAGACGGGCCAATCGCCGCACGTAGGGCAGGGTAGCGTTGCTCAGGGCCAGCGTGCTCGTGCGCGGAACCGCACCGGGCATGTTGGCCACGCCGTAATGTACCACGCCTTCGACCATATAGACCGGGTCGGAATGAGTTGTGGCGTGGATGGTCTCCACACAACCGCCCTGATCCACGGCGACATCGACGACGACGCTGCCGGGGTTCATGGTCGAAATCATCTCCCGAGTCACAAGCCGCGGCGCGCGCGCGCCGCGTACAAGGACGCTGCCGACAACGAGATCCGCGTTATGGACGGCTTCGGCGATGTGGTACGAGTTGGAGGCGACGGTTGTCAATCGGCCGTGCAGCACATGCTCCAGATAACGAAGGCGGTCTAGATTTGTGTCCAGAATGGTCACATTGGCGCCCAGCCCCAAGGCCATCTGGGCCGAGTTGGTGCCGACAACGCCGCCACCGATGACCACGACATTGGCGGCAGGCACGCCGGCCACGCCACCCAGTAAAATGCCGCGACCTTGATGGGAACGCTCCAGAAAGTGCGCGCCGACCTGAATCGACATGCGGCCGGCCACCTCGCTCATGGGGGTCAGCAGGCACAGGCTGCCGTCGGCCGCTTCCACCGTCTCGTAGGCGATGCCGGTGACGCCCGAATCTACCATGGCTCTGGTCAAAGCCTCCTCGGCCGCCAGATGCAGATAGGTGAACAGGAGAAGATCCGAGCGAAGATACTGATACTCGACAGCGATGGGTTCCTTAACCTTGACGACCATGCTCGCGCCCCAGGCATCGGCCGCAGTGGGGACAATCGTCGCCCCGGCCCCACTGTATTGCTCGTCCGTGAAGCGGCTACCATCGCCCGCCCCCTTCTCGACCAGCACCGCATGGCCTTGTTCGACGAGTTGTCGCACACCGGCCGGCGTCATGGCGACGCGATATTCATTATTCTTAATTTCTTTAGGTACACCGACTATCATTGGGATACTCCTTATGGAAATTCGTGGGCATTTATATTGTACCTCTATTCCAAAACATAACCTAAATTACCATTGCGCTCATTGTCTAGCCACAGGGAATGGATAGAATAAACTTTATCTTAGGGGTGGTAATCATATGCCGCCGCCGGTAACAGGAGCTGAACCGATATGGAAATTAAAGTCGCGAGGGGCAGTATTCAGTCAAGTGCGGCCGATACCCTCATCGTTAATTTATTCGAAGGCGTGACCGTTCCCGCAGGGGCCACCGGCGCAGTTGACCAGGCGCTGGGAGGTGCGATTAGCGATCTGATCGCCGGTGGCGATCTGAAGGGCAAGGCGGGGGAGGTTGCCGTGATTTATCCTCGTGGCGCGATCGCCGCCCGTCGCGTGCTGGTGGTAGGTCTGGGTAAAGCGGTCGAATTCGATCTGGAGGGCGTTCGGCGAGCGGCGGCGGTGGCCATCAAACGCGCCGGGGACCTTAACGCTGAGCATGTGGCCACCATCGTCCACGGCGCGGGGATCGGCGGGCTGGATGTGGCCGAGGCCGCGCAAGCCACCGTTGAAGGGTTGCTGCTGGCCGCCTATCGTTTTGATGCGCCAAAGAAGCGGGAAGCCGCGCATGAAATCAGTTCGCTGACCATTGTCGAGTATGACGATGCAAGAATCGCAGCCATCTCTTCCGGCGCGCGAACGGCAGAAGCAATCGTAGCCGGAGTGTATCTGGCTCGGGACCTGGTCAATATGCCGCCGAATGTGGCTACACCGACACGCCTGGCGGAAGCGGCCCAAGGCATAGCCGATGCCCACAGCATGGCTGTCACCATTGGCGACCGCGATTGGGCGGCCGAGCGCAAGATGGGCGCTTTCCTGGCCGTCGCCAAGGGCGCGGGCGAGCCGCCCAAGTTTATCGTTCTGGGGCATCATATCGACCGCACCGATCTGCCGACGGTGGTTCTGGTGGGTAAGGGCATCACTTTCGACACCGGCGGCATCTCGCTCAAGGCCGCCGAGCGGATGGGCGATATGAAATCCGACATGGGCGGGGCCGCGGCTGTTCTGGGGGCGATGGAGGCGGTCGGCCGCCTGAACATACCCTTGCGGATTATTGGCATCACCCCGGCCACCGAGAATATGCCCGATGCCAACGCCTATCGACCGTCCGACATCATCACCGCGTCAAACGGCAAGACCATCGAGATCATCAGTACCGATGCCGAAGGGCGCATGGTTCTGGCCGACGCGCTGGTTCATGCTGAGACCTTTCATCCGGATGCGGTAATCGATCTGGCCACCTTGACCGGAGCGTGCGTGACCGCTCTTGGTAGTGGGGTGGCCGCGGGCATCTTCTGCAACAATGATGCCTTGCGCGAGCGACTGCTTGCCGCCTCGGAAGCTACGTATGAACGTATTTGGCCGCTGCCTCTTTACGAGGACTATCGCCGGACGATCAACTCCGAAGTGGCTGATATGAAGAACAGTGGCGGCCGATCCGGTGGTGTGGGCACGTCGGCGGTGTTTCTGCGCGAGTTCACCAACTACCCGTGGGCGCACCTCGATATCGCCGGAATGGCGTTGTCGGAGAAGGGCAAGGAGTACACACCTGCCGGGGGCACGGGCTTTGGGGTGCGACTTCTGGTCGCTTATTTGCTCGGTATGGCCGACGGAATATAGTCTTTAGGCGTCCGTGTATTCCTTGAGTTGTTATGGCCCGCATGGCACGTGCTATAATTTCAGCCATGAAATACCGGCATAGGCTAACGGAATGATTTCATCCAGTTGATGGGAAATGTAGCGAGGCGAAAATATGACCGTTCCAATGCAACCGCTCACTCTCGGCATCGAGGAAGAATATCAGATCATCGATCCCGAAACGCGCAACCTGCGAACCTATATCAGTGAATTGCTCACTCAGGATCAAGCCCGACCGCAAAAGCTGGACCTGAAGCCGGAATTGATGCAATCGCAGGTTGAGGTCGGAAGCCGCATTTGCAAGGATATCACAGAGGCGCGAGGGGAAATCTCCCGTCTTCGTCGCGAAGTATTGGAGATGGCCGATCAAAACGGTTTGAAGATCGCCGCTGCATCGACCCACCCCTTTGCCCGCTGGGAAGACCAGATTATCACCGAAGGCACGCGCTATCGGGAGTTGCTTGATGATATGCAGGGTGTCGCCCGCCAACTGCTTATCTTTGGCATGCACGTTCATGTCGGATTTAATGACGATCCCAGCTCGCGCGAGTTGCTCATCGCGGTCATGAACCAGGCCCGCTACTTCATTCCCCACTTGCTGGCCTTATCTACCAGTTCGCCCTTCTGGCGCGGGCAGAACACCGGCCTCAAGTCCTATCGCAGCGTGATTTTCGAATCGTTGCCGCGGACGGGCATTCCTCATTCGTTTATGTCCTGGAGCGAGTACAAACGGTACGAAATGATGCTGGAGCGGGTGGGGGCCTTCGGCAAGATCGATAAACGAGCCAAAATCTGGTGGGACATCCGGCCGCACCCGGTCTACAGCACGCTCGAGTTCCGCATCTCCGATATCTGTACCAATATCGATGACTGCATCTGCATCGCCGCACTCTTCCAGGCCATCTGTGCCAAGCTGCTTAAACTGCGCAGACAAAATATGGGCTGGCGGCAATATCGTCATGTCCATATCACTGAGAACAAATGGCGCGCCGTGCGCTACGGCATCGACGGGGAGTTGATCGACTTCGGCATCGAGCAGTCAGTGGCCTTTCCTGATCTGATGATGGAGCTTCTGGAGCTGATCGATGATGTCGTTGACGACCTGGGCAGCCGCGAGGAAGTGGAGCATGTCCACAGTATCCTGAAGAACGGTTCGAGCGCCGACAAGCAATTGCGCGTCTACCAGGAACACGGTGGCGAGGAAAACCACGATGAGGCCATGCGCGCCGTTGTCGATCATCTGGTAGCAGAGACCAGTCGTGGCGTAATATAGATTGAGTTACAAGCGGGTATCCGGGTAGATAACCTATAGGTTCACCGGAAACCCGCTTTTTTACCAAGTGCGATAGCGGAATACCCCATCGACTACTGTCCCGGCAATACCGACATCCAGTAACTCATCAGCCGGCGTGGCGGTCAAATCCCGATCGAAGATCGTCAAGTCGGCCAGCTTGCCCGGGGTGATGCTACCTTGGTGGCGATCCTGGCCCGCAGTGACGGCCGCGGCCGTCGTGAAGGCGTAGAGCGTCTCAGCTAACGACAGCCGCTGTTCCGGGAACCAGCCTTCGGGGCCGGGATAGCCGTTGGCGCGCCGGCGAGTCAACGATGCGTGGATGCCGGGCAATGGATCGATTCGCTCCACTGGCGCGTCCGAGCCAAACAGTACCAGCGCGCCGCTGTCCAGCATGGTTCGCCAGGCGTAGCTGTAGCGCGCCCGAACGCCCCAATAGCGGTCGGCCATGTCGATGTCCGATGTGGCGTGGATCGGCTGCATGGAGGCGATGACGTTGAGATCGGCCAGCCGATTCAGATCATGGGGGTGTAGGACCTGAACGTGCTCGATGCGATGGCGCAGGCGCGGTCTGTTGTTGGCTCTCTCTTCACGACGCAATAATTCATACATATCGAGCACATCATGGTTGGCCCGGTCACCGATGGCGTGGATGGTCATGCTGAGACCGCCCGCGTTGGCTTGCCGGGCTTTCTCCAGCATCTCCTCTTTCTCCGTCACGACGATTCCCAGGTTGTCAGGTTCGCCTTCATAGGGCGCGATCATCGCCGCCGTTCGCGAGCCAAGCGCGCCGTCGGCAAATATCTTCACGCCGCCGATACGTAGCCAATCGTCGCCGAAGCCGGAGCGCAGGCCTACCCCCAGCGCGTGTTCCAATCGGTAGACAGGGATGTTCTTCACCACGCGCAAGCCAAGCTCGCCTGCCTCGCGCAGTAATTGCAGAGCCGTGAAGCAATCGCGGCCGTCGAAATCGTGCAGACCCGTCAGCCCGACCGACCAGCAATACGCTTGTGCCTGCCTCATGGCGTCCGCCACTTCCGCCGGCGTCGGCTTGGGAATGTAAGCCGCTACCAACTCCATCGCATCCTCGAAGAAAATGCCCGTTGGATTGCCGTCGGCGTCGCGCTGAATTTGGCCGGAGGGCGGGTCGGGCGTCGTGGCATCGATTCGGGCCAGCTTCAGGGCAGCGCTGTTGGCCCATGCCGCGTGCCCGCTCTTGTGGGCGAGATACGCAGGGCGGTCGGGGACGACGGCATCCAGATCGGCCGCGGTGGGGAAGGCGCGATCCGGCCATGCGTCCTGCGACCAGCCTCGGCCCCGCAGCCACCCCGTTTCCGGGTGCCGGACGGCAAAAGCCGCGATGCGCTCCAGCGCCTCCGCGCGAGTTGCCGCTCCATCGAGATCGGCCGTTTGCAGACTGATGGCGAAGTGCTGGAAGTGGACGTGCGCGTCGACCAGACCCGGCGTGACGAAGCGGCCGCCGAGATCGACCCATTCACCGCCCGGCCCCAGCAGCTCCTTCATGGCGTCGTCGTCGCCCACAGCCATGATCTGGTCGTCACGGATGGCAACGGCCGTAGCTCGCGGGTTGGCCAGGTCCAGTGTATAGATATGCCCATTGGTCAAGACCAGTGAAGCCGGCATCAGCACACCTCTTTTGTTTGGATTGGTGGCCGCTAGCGATTTGAAGCGGCCGAAATAGATGAAAGCTCTTTTACCAACAGCGTTTCCAGATAGGGCGTGACACCCCAATACGCCTTGAGCGCCCGATATTCATCGACAAGCGACGAAGGAGCGGCCGCCCCGGTGTAGGTGGCCCGGATCATCAGATTCTTGGGCGTATGCTCCACGGGAACGAATTCCAGTGCTTCCGCCCGATAACCCAACAACCGCAGAATATGGACGCGAAATGAATCGGTCAGGATATCTCCCAGACGCTCGCGCAAGATGCCTTGGCGCAGCACGGGGCGAAATGGCTCCGGCGTCTCGGCCGCCGCCAATTGCGCCTGTAAATGATGATGACAACAGGGGGCGCTGAAGATGAGCTTGCTGCGCCATTGAACCGCTCTCGCCAGCGCTTCATCGGTGGCCGTGTCACAGGCATGGAGCGCCAGGACGATGTCGGGGGAGACGGCTGTCTCGTATTCGATGATTCGCGCCGTCTCGAAGTGCATGTCCATCCAGTTGAGAGCCGAGGCGGTGTCATTGTGCCGATCCATCAGATGCGCCTTGGTATCGACGCCGGTCAGCGTGGCCGGGATGCCTTTGATGTCGTTGAGGTAATGATAGGCGGCGAAGGTCAATGCGGCGCTGCCGCACCCGAGATCGACCACGCGCACCGGTCGGTTTTCCAACCGGTCAATCTCACCGGTTTCGTCGATGAGGCGCAGAAATTCGTTTATCTGCTGGAACTTCCGACGTTGGTTGGCTCGCACGTCGCCGCCGGCCGTCATTACGCCGATGGCTTGCAGAAATGGGATGGGCTGATCATCGCGAAGAATGCCGGGCTTGGCCCTATCGTGGGTCAGATCGAGCGGGATGGGTTGTCCCTGGCGCTGTTCGCGATGAATGATCGGCCGTCCCTTCTTGCTGAACTGCAACCGGATCGTCTCCCCTGTCGATGTGACCTGGATGCTTTTGAAGGGCAACATCATCAATTCGTCCAGGCGCACAAGCGCCTCGGCTCCGGCGAGATTCCTGGCGGTATCCTGTATGCCGTCGAAGTATGAGAACTGGAGATGACGGCCGTCCTTTAGCGATACCGGGCGGATCGTGATCCGTGTCCAGGGAATCGCCCCACTCGGTCGTGTCCCCTGGAAGACCGCCTCGACGAATGAATCCTCGTTCAGGATGGCTTCGCGAAGAAGCTCAGAGTAAGAATCAGCCATAAGTAAGCAACCCGGTGATTATTCGCCCGGCGATTATTCGCCCCATTCCAGCTCCTCGTCGCCGATAAAGACCGTATCGCCGACCTTCACTCCCGCCTCGTTCAGGGCCGCGGTGATGCCCGATCGCTCCAGTACCTCCTGGAAACGCAACAGTGAATCCTCGAATTCAAAGTAGGTCATGGCGGCGATACGTTCGATCTCCTTACCCCGCACGCGCCAGACATGGCCGTCCTCGCGCTTGATCGTGAAGGCGCTTTCTTCAGCCGGTGGCCGGATGACGGCCGGTTCGCCGGTGGTTGGCGGCCGCGAGAGAGGGGCGGCGTCGGCCATACGCTTCACTTCGTACAGCATCTCCCGCACACCCTCGCCGGTGACGGCCGAGATGCTCATAAAGCGATGGCCGCCGTTTATAATTTGCGTGCGGATTTTTGGCTCCAGCTTCTTCACATCCGGTAAATCGATCTTGTTAAGGACGACAAGTTGCGGTTTGGCGGCCAATTCCGGACTGTACAGGGCGAGTTCTGCGTTGATCATCGCATAGTCACTCAGAGGGTCCGGGGACATACCGTCCAGAAGATGGACGAGAATGCGGGTTCGCTCGATATGACGCAGGAAGTCGTGACCCAAACCGGCGCCTCCGGCCGCTCCTTCGATCAGGCCGGGGATGTCGGCCAGCACGATAGTCTCATAATCATCGATGGTGGCGACACCCAGATTGGGCTGGAGAGTGGTGAATGGATAGTCGCCGATTTTTGGCCGCGCTGAACTCACCACGGATAGCAGTGTCGATTTGCCCGCGTTGGGCACGCCGATGATGCCCACGTCGGCGATGAGCTTCAGTTCCAGCGTCAGCCATAACTCCTCACCCGGCTCGCCTCGTTCGGCGATGCGCGGCGCTTGCCGGCGGCTGTTGGCGAAATGTTGGTTGCCGCGGCCGCCTCGTCCGCCGGCCAGGACGACGACCTCCTGCCCCGGTTCCAGCAGCTCGGCCAGCACATCGCCCGTCCCGGCATTGCGGATGATCGTCCCCAGCGGGGCTTCGAGGCGTAAATCCTCGCCTTGCGCGCCGGCCATGCGCTGCACTGTCCCATGAACGCCGTTGCCCGCCCGATAATGTTTGTTCCTCTGGAACTTGGCCAGGCTGTTCAAATGGGAAGACGCGACGAAGATCACGTTGCCGCCTCGGCCGCCGTCACCGCCGTCGGGGCCGCCCAGGCGCACGAATTTCTCCCGCCGAAAGCTGATCATGCCGTCGCCGCCGTCGCCGCTACGGACGTTTATTTTGGCTTCATCGTAGAACATAGAGGGCTATTCCCTTGATATGGCTTAATTGTCAACCCGGTCGCCGCCCAGCAAGGATTGCAGGGCAGAGAACCGGGGATCGATCTCGTCTTCCGCGCAGCCGCAATCGCCATAGTTCAGATTGGCCCCGCACTCCTGGCACAGGCCATGGCAATCCGGGCGGCACAATACCTTGATCGGCACGCTCAGCAGGCTCAGTTCGCGGACCAACGGCGCAAGGTCGATCATGCCATCCTCGCCCACGCGAGCTTCGCCTTCGGGCGCGGCATGGGGCGGATAGTAGTATAATTCGTCAATCGATACCTCTACGGGCACGATGGCCTCTTCCAGACAGCGCACGCACTCCATGGCCATCGAACTTTCCAGATGCCCTTGCAGGTAAATGCCCTCGGTGGTTCGAGTGGCGGTTATGGAACCGCGCAAGGGCGCCAGAGTGACGTCGTCGCTCAGTTGGACGCTGGGGTAGTCGAGTTCGATGAGCCGGCTGGTGCCATAATCGGCTTCCAGAAGAAAGCCGAAGTTGAAGCGCAGGCGTGACAATTTCATCATACACCTTCCAACTCAGATCGGGATAAAATGGGAGTATAGCATAAGCCGGTTCGATCTGCGCAGCCGGCGCGAGGGTATTAGTTGTGATTAGGAACGACACTCGGCGACTTTTGATCGCCACACATAATCCGGGAAAAGTCGCTGAATATGCCGACATCCTGGAAGACGACCGTATCGAATGGTTGTCCCTGGATGATGCCGGCATTACCTTTGACGTGGAAGAAAATGGCGCGACCTTTTATGAAAATGCAGCCCTCAAGGCAGTCGCGTATGCCCGTCAGAGCGGGTTGCTGACCCTAGCCGATGATTCAGGTTTGGAGGTGGATGCTTTGGGCGGGAAGCCCGGCGTCCTGTCGGCTCGCTACGGCGGCCCGGGGCTTTCGTCGGCCGACCGCTACCATCTGTTGCTCGAGGCGCTGGCCGGCGTTCCTGAGGCCGATCGCACCGCCCGCTTTCGTTGCGTCATTGTGCTGGCTTCGGGTGATGGGACGATCCTGGGTTCGGCCGATGGCGTTTGCGAGGGACAAATCGCCTTTGAGCCTCTTGGAGAAGGAGGGTTCGGCTACGATCCGGTGTTTTATCTGCCGGGAAGGGGGGTGACGATGGCCCAGCTGCCGGCGGCCGAAAAAAATCGTATCAGCCACCGGGGCCGCGCCTCCTATTCTATCGGACCGCTACTTCGCCGGACACTCCGGGAATTGGAGTAAGGATGTCGCTCTGGCTTGCTCGTTGGGGTCAAAGGTATGGCGAATCAGCTCAAGCCAACCCCGCGGCAAAGTCGGCGATTAAGCTCCGTACTTCGGCCGTTCTCTCCAGCATGGCGTAATGGCCGGTCTCTGCCAGAGTGACGAATTTGGCCTGTGGTAAACCCGCCACCAGTGATTCCGTGAGGCGAAGCGGCGTGAGCCGATCCTGTTCTCCGGCAATGACGAGGGCGGGGATGTCGATGGCATGCAGATTCGGCCTCAGGTCGAACCGATTGCAGGCCAGGAAGTCGCCAAAAAGGGTCATGGCATCGGTAGCCAACACGGTGCGCTGAATTTCCTCCTGTATTTCCATCGACGGTAGGCCCAGGCCAAGGGTGGCGATGAATTCAGCTACCTCGTCCGGAGCGTTAGTCGCTCCTCGCAATACCTTGTCGTGGACGGGCATGCGCGGACCGGCCCCTAACAGAACCAGGCCGCGTAACGCCATTGCCGCACGAGAGGCGACAGTCAGGGCGATCGCGCTGCCCATTGAGTGACCGACTAACAGAACGTTTTCCATATTCCGCGCGGTGATGAATTCCTCGACGGCTATGGCGTACTGGTCGATCGTTCGGCGTCCGGGCGGGGAGGAGCGGCCGTGGCCGGGAAGGTCCAGCGCCACTGCCCGGGTTCCGGATATGTCATAGAGCGCCTCGGGCCAGACGGTGTGGGAACTTGCCGCGCCGTGGACGAACAACAAAGTCAGATTACTCTCGTTTGGGCGGCGATCGATAAAAAACAGTTCGCGGTGATTCAGGCTGAGAGAAGGCATAATATCCGATTATAGCGCGTTTGCCCGGCGGGATCGTACTGATACAATGGCGAGAATGATCGGGTGAGGTCACCCGCCTCCAGGAAAATATTTATGAGCAAATTCATCATTGAGGGCGGCCAACCCTTAAGCGGCGTAGTCAAGGCAAGCGGCAACAAAAATGCGGCTCTGAAACTGCTGCCGGCCTGCTTGCTAACCAGTGAACCAGTCATTTTGCATAACATCCCGGAAATTCGCGACGTGCAGAACACGATCCTGATATTGCGCGACCTGGGTGTCGAGATGACCGACCTGGGCAACGGCAGCTGGCGGATCCATGCCCAACACGTCAACAAGACCGGACTCGATCCGGATTTAGGGGCGCGCACCCGTGCCTCGTTCGTCTTTGCCGGGCCGATGCTGGGCCGTATGGGCAGTGTCCAATTACCTGTACCCGGTGGCGACGTCATCGGCGGTCGTCCGCTCGATACTCATGTCCAGGCGCTGACGGCCCTGGGTGCGAATATCAGCATGAGCCAGCGCGGCGTTTTTGAGATGGAGGCGCCCAGATTGCATGGCGCAGGCCATCTCCTCCTGGCAGAGGCCAGCGTGACGGCCACCGAGAACGCCATCATGGCCGCCGTTCTGGCCAAAGGTGAAACCGTCATCTACAACGCGGCTTGTGAACCTCACGTGCGCGATCTGTGCGAGTTTCTCAAATCCATGGGCGCGGACATCGAGGGGCTCGGCAGCAACTGCCTGACCATCAACGGGGTCGATCGACTAAACGGCACTGAGTTTCGCATCGGCTCCGATTTTATGGAGGTCGGCAGCTTCATTGGTGCGGCGGCCGTTACCCGCAGTGAAATCCGCATCCAGGACGCCCAGCCGCGAAACCTGGGCATGATCCGCCTGGTCTTCGAACGTATGGGTGTGCGCTGGTGTGATGACGGCGATGATATCGTCATACCCGCGGACCAGGAGTTAAACATCCAGGAAGGTCTGGGCGGCCGCATTCCGGAGATCAAACCGTTGCCCTGGCCGGGGTTCCCGCCGGATCTGATGAGCATTGCCGTCGTGGTTGGTACCCAGGCCAAGGGTTCCATCCTGCTCCACGACTGGATGTATGAGAGTCGCTTCTTCTTTGTCGATCATTTGACGTTCATGGGTGCGCGGGTGGTGATGTGTGACCCGCATCGGGTGTTGGTGCAGGGGCCGAGCAAGCTTTACGCCAATGCCTCCGGCGTCCCCAGCCCGGACATTCGCGCGGGTATGGCGATGGTCCTGGCGGCTTTATGCGCCCGCGGAACCAGCACCATTCATAACGTCCAGCAAATCGATCGCGGGTATGAGCAGATTGAGACCAAGTTGCGCGGGCTGGGGGCCAATATCGTTCGTGTCGAGGAATGAAACCCGACACGCCAAATTGCCGTATAGGTTGGTATGAAAGCGCGCTGAAATTGGCGTCGCATGACTGTCCCGGCATTTGACCCTGGAGCAGATATTGCTATAATGAGACATTGCTTTCCTGGCTTCTCGGCGAAGCACCCGGATTTATTTTCAATCGGATTGCAAGAGTCAACAGGGCATCAGGCCCTGTTTTTTTGGAGAGAATGAGATGACAAAACGTACATACCAACCGAAGATTCGTCGTCGTATGCGCGTTCACGGCTTTCGCGCCCGGATGGCGACTCAGGACGGCCGTGAAGTGCTTAAACGACGTCGTGCCCGCGGCCGCCGATCCCTGTCGGTGTCCATGAATAACCACGTCAAACGAGTGAACTGGAACGGCACGTCGGCTACGGCCTATCGCTCTGTCAAGCGATACGGCGGCGGCTGATTGATTAGCGCTGTGCTCTCGTATGCTGCCGCCTCGCTCCCGTCTGCAGCGCTCGGCCGATATCGGCCGCGTCAGGCAACACGGGCGACGCTGTGCGCATCCGGTGGCCGTCCTGTTCGTCGCCAGGCAGGTGGATGGCGAGACGGCCGATAGTCGTTTCGCTTTTGCCGTTGGCCGCCATATCGGTGTGGCCGTCCGGCGAAATCGGGTACGGCGCAGGTTAAGAGAGATTGTGCGCCTGAATATTGATCAGCTTGAGCCGGGATACGACTGTTTGTTTGTCGTTCGTCCGGGAGCCGTGACGGCCGACCACGAGACGCTGGAGCAAGCTGTTCTTCAATTACTGAGTCGCGGTGGCGTGTTGAAACGCAAGGACACGAAACCCGTGCCCGAAGGATCACAACCGTGAAACAGTTAGCCTTATTACTTATCAAGCTGTACCAGAATACAATTTCACGAGTGCTTCCGCCAAGTTGCCGGTTTACGCCTTCGTGTTCTGTCTATGGATATCAGGCAATTGAAAAATACGGGTTCTTCAAAGGCGGCTGGATGGCTATCAAGCGCATCAGCCGCTGCCACCCGTTTAACCCCGGGGGATATGATCCGGTTCCTTGACGGAGGTGTCCATTGCTTAAATTGAGTCGGCCGCTCCGGCGGTCTGCGCTCTGGCTGGTGCTCGCCGCCGGCGTTTTATTGCTGTCTGCCTGTGGCGGCCGCATCACCAATACAAACTGGGCCGGCCTGTCCACGGACGGCGAGCGCGTCTATCTGGCTTTTGGTCCGCAAGTCCTGGCCTTCGATCCCGAGGCCCAATCCCACCGTTGGATTTACCCGGCCGAGAGCAGCGCGGTCCATTTTTATTCTGCTCCCTCGGTCGCCGAGAACCGGGTCATCTTCGGTGATTATGGCCGGCAAGGCGGTATGTTCTCTCCTCGAGTGACGACTTCGGTTTACGCGTTGGAGGATGTCGATTCCGGCGCCCCCACGGAGCTATGGATTAATTCTGAAGCCATCACCGATAAGGTCGTCGCACCCCCTTTGCAGGTCGGCGAGCAGGTGTTCGTCGGCACGGCCGATAATCATATCGTGTCCCTTAATGTGTCCGACGGCAGCCTTAACTGGAACTTTGAGACTAACCACGCCATCTGGGGACAGCCCGCCTACCGAGACGATGTCCTCTATGTCACCTCGATGGACTGGTCTGTCTATGCGCTCAATGCCACTACCGGCGAACAGATTTGGACGACCCGTTTGGGAGGGGCGCTGCCCAGCGGCCCGGTACTGGGGGACGACTTACTATATGTCTCCAGCTTTGACGGCAACGTCCATGCCTTGAATATCAAGACCGGCGACGTTGTTTGGTCTGCTCCGACGACCGACTGGGTCTGGGGTGCGCCGGCTCTAGCCAATGGTTTGGTGTTCTTCAGCGATATTCAGGGCAATTTGCACGCGGCCAACGCCGAGACCGGCGCGGGTGTGTGGGAAAAGGCCACCGGCGCCCGGACGCAGTCAACCCCGGTCGTCGTGGGCGATACGATCTACGTTGCCTCGCATGCGACGGACGGCTCAATCGCCGGCGCCCTGACCGCCTATTCGACGATCGACGGCAAACAGTTGTGGTCGCAACGAACGGCTACTCCTCTAACGACCTCGCCGGTTGTTGTTGAAGATGCCATTGTCGTGGGGACGCAAGACACGGCCGCCCTGCTGATCGGATTCGACCTGGCGACAGGCCAGGAACTCTGGCGCTACGCATTGCCGGGGACCGCTAACTAGCCTGGAGAGAATGCCGCCATGTGGGATACCCTGATAGTCAACCCCATGATCAATGCCCTGCTGTTATTTTATGACTTGCTGGGCAATAACTTCATTCTGGCGATCGCCGTTTTCACCGTCCTGATTCGCGTCATCACGCTGCCGCTCAACATGCGCCAGCAGCGTTCGATGATGAAGACACAGGAGATTCAGCCGCAAATTCAGGCGATCCAGAAGAAATACCGGGACAACCCTCAGAAGATGCAGGAGGAATTCAAGAAAATCGGCTACAACCCGGCCGATACCTTGACCGGTTGTCTGCCGACCCTCATCCAGTTTCCAATTCTGATCGGCCTTTATCAGGCGATCATCACGGTATTGGGCACGACGCCGCAATCACTGTTCGAACTCGTTCCCCGCGTCTATCCGGCAATCAACCTGACCCAACTTATTCCTGTCGAGAACAAGTTCCTCTGGATGAACCTCAGCCAACCCGACCCGTTTTTTGTGTTGCCGATTATTGTGTTCGCCAGTATGTTCATCCAGCAGAAATTGCTGACGCCGGCGCCAAGCGGCAACCAGCAGGACAACCCGGCAGCGTCCATGACCCAATCCATGCAGTATACGATGCCGCTCATGTTTGGCTTTTTCTCGCTGCAGTTTCCGTCAGGCTTGTCTATCTACTTCATCCTGGCCAACATCATCGGTATTTTCCAGGGGCTATACATGCGCCGGATTACCGACAGGGAGAAGGCTGAACGCGCTGCCAGTGGCAAGCCCGTTTATGTCATCGATGCTGATGACAGCAAGTCGGCGGCGACCAAGAGCAAGGCGTCGGCCAACGGTTCGGGTGGAAGTAAAAGTAAATCCAGCGACAGCCAGTCTGCCGCCAAGCGCAAAAAGCGCTCCGCAAAACGGTGATCGACCATGGCATCATTCTCTAGCAAGGAAATCGAATCTCGCGGCCCGACCGTTGATGCGGCCGTCGCTGCTGGGCTACTTCGCCTGGGCCTCGATCGGGATGAGGTGACGGTGATCGTAATCGACGAAGGCAGTCGTGGTCTATTGGGTATCGGCAGTCGCGAGGCGATCGTCCGCCTCATCGCTAACCCGCCCGATGCTACCCCTGCTGCGGCGCCTGCCGCACCGCCGGAAGAGCCGGCGCGGAAGCCGGAGTCACCCGCGCCGAAGCCGCCCGCTCGGCAAACACCACCGCCCGCGCCGAAACCTGCCGCTAAACAACGACCGGTGCAAGCCCGGCGCGATGACGACGATGATGACGAATCGACGGCCACAATAGATACGGCCGAAGATCTGGAAGCCGAACAGGCCGCGGCTACGGAAGTGATGACCGCGCTCCTTGAGAAGATGCTCGTCGACGCCGAAGTCACCGGGTATGTCACGGAGCCGGACAACCTGACCGGCCGGCGCGTGAACATCATCGATATCAAGGGCGAGGACCTGGGGGTTCTCATTGGCCCGCGAGGCGAGACACTCGACTCGCTCCAGTTCCTTGGCCGTCTGATGGTGGCCCACAAGCTCCACCGGCGGGCGAACTTTGTCGTCGATGTCGAAGGGTTCCGGAAGCGACGTGAGCAGGCGTTGACGCGCCTGGCTGAGCGCATGGCTGAGAAGACCCGCCAGCGGGGCGAGCCGATTACTCTGGAGCCGATGTCGGCCTATGAGCGTCGCATCATCCACATGACCTTGCGCGATGTCCCTGACGTTTACACGGAGAGCGCCGGTGAAGGCAAGCAGCGTCGCGTGCGCATCTTCCCCAAGAAGTAGCCTCTATCGCAATTGAAAAATATTACGGCCGCGCTTGTCATCACGAGCGCGGCCGTTTTTGTTGAGGGCGACTAGAGCTTCACGACTCTGGCCTGCGTGACAGCCTCGATCCGGGTCAGCTCGTTCATGGCGCTTTCGGCCGGCTCATTATCGAGGGTGATGAAAGACAGGGCATCGCCGCCCGGTTTAACGCGTCCCAGTCGCCACTCGCCGATGTTGACGCCATGATCGGCCAGCAATGTGCCGACCTGACCGATGACGCCGGGGACGTCCTTATTTTGCATGACGAGAATGGTCCCCTCCGCGCGCGCTTCAAGTCTGTATTCGTCGACTTGCACGATGCGCGGTTCGCGGCCGCCGAACAGTACCCCTCCAATCAAGCGACGGCCGCCCTCCCAGATAGCCCGGCAAGCCACCAGGTTGGGGTAATCCAGCCCTTCAAGCCCCACTGTTTGTGTGGTCGACAAGCCGGCCTTATCGGCCAGGAATGGGGCGTTAATGTAATTCACCCGTACATCGCTGGTGGACTCCAATACCCCTTTCAGCAGCCCCGCGCCGATGGCACGCACAAGCCCACCGATGAGATCGCCATGAATTTGTATTTCCAATCGTTTAATGGGTTTTTCGGCCAATGCTGCTTGCAGCCGTCCGATCGTTTCCGCCAATTCCAAATAGGGTTTAACGGCGGTAAAATTACCCTCGAGTTCGAACGGCAGGTTGACCGCGAAGTGATAATCCGTGCCCCGCAGCGCGGACACCACCTGCCGGGCGATCATAACACCCACCTCGTGCTCCGCCTCGTACGTGCTCGCGCCGAGATGGGGGAGATGTATGACGTTGGGTAGCCCGATGAGCGGGTGATCGGGTGGTGGCGGTTCGCTGGAGTAAACGTCCACGGCCGCAGCCGCCAGCTTGCCGTTTTTCAGCGCCTCGGCCAACGCCCATTCGTCCACCAGTTTTCCCCGGGCGGTGTTGATGAGGATAGCGCTATCCTTCACATGGGCGAGAGAACGCTCATTGATGATATGGGTCGTGTCCGGCGTCAAGGGAGCCTGGAGCGTGATATAGTCCGCCTGTTCCAGCAGATCATCCAGTTCAACCAGCAGTATCCCCAGTTCGCGGGCAGTTTCCTCCATGACCCAGGGATCGTAGGCCAGAATGTCCATGCCGAACGCCTTGGCCCGCTCGGCTACCAGCTTGCCCACCCGGCCAAAGCCGATGCACCCCAGAACTTTATGATGGAGCTGACGACCGGTGAATTCATCGCGTCGCCACTCGCCCATCTTAAGCGATTCGTGTGCCTGGGGGATTTTGCGACCGGTTGCCAGCATCAATGCCAGGGTCAACTCGGCTCTGGCCATGCTGTTTGCACCGGGGGTGTTCATCACAAGGACACCCTGAATCGTGGCGGCTTTCGTATCGATATTATCGATCCCCACGCCGGCGCGACCCACGACGCGCAATTTGTCGCCCGCGACCAGCACGTCGGCCGTCACCTGGGTCTCGCCGCGAACGATCACCGCATCGTATTGGGGGATGGTCGCGACCAGCTCATCATGGCTGAGATGAGTTTTTACGTCAACCGTGACGTCTGAATATTCGGATAACTTATCCAGAGCGGCTTGGCCTAACTTATCAGAGACGAGTATGCGGTACATCGTTGATTCTACCCGCCGGTGATCGGCGCTGTCTGCGGTTCGAGAAAAGCTCTCCGGAACTTGGATTCGAGTTGTTCATCGTTGAAGCTTACAACTCCTTTATGGAGCAGGTACCGGGCCTTGGAACTGAGTGCTTGATATTGCATCGACCACGTACTCAGGGTGCGCACTGCGCCCGGCCCGCCGGCTAAAGCCAGCAAGGGCGCCAGGCTCTGGCATTCCAGGAAGACAGGCGCGGCTTCCCGCACCTTCTGCCGGGCAACCACGCCGCCGTAGCCTATGAACAAATCGACCGCCTGGCCGGCCATTACGTCGCTCATGCCGTCGCCGATCAGCAGCGAGCGGCCGCGTTGTTCGCCCATTAACTCACGCACGATCTGCGCCTTGCCGTCGCTGATGGTTAAGGCCCCTTCGGTATAGGTCAGATAGCGCTTGTCATCCTCCGACGACTTCTCCCACCATTGACCTGACAGTTCGTTATAGGCGATATGAACGGCACGGATTCTCTCGCGGGGGATACCCAGCGAAATGCCGAACTCCATTACCGGCTCCTCCAGTCCACCGCTGATGATATACACCTTATGGCCCAAAGCTTGCAGCGCGGCGATGACGGGGGCGGCATCTTCCACCATGTTGCGTTTGTAGACATGGCGCAGATCGAGTACCTGTTGGCGAGTTGGCCGTAGCGTCCTCAGGCGTTTCTCGTACACCTCATCCAGATCGACCTGGCCGTTCATGGCCGCCTGGGTCAGCAGCTCCACGCGCTGCCTTTTGCCCAGGGTCTCGGCCAGTACGTCGATGCCTTCCACCGTGGTTAGTGTGGAGTCACAATCGAAAAAAACGTGTTCAAAGGGTGGCCATCGCATGGCTAATTAATCTCTCCAGCCCTTCGGCCAATGAAATTTGCGCCCGCCAACCGGTCAACTCAAATGCACGATCCACGTCGGCGACTTGTCGTGACTCCTCTCCCGGCCGGCCCGACATCGCGCCGAATATCGGACGGCCGCCGCGCCCAACGATGCGATAAAGTGCCTCGACAACGGTGCGCACACTGACAGGGCGGCCGCAGCCTAACTCAACCGTTTCCCCCGGCGGCAAGGTGGAATCCAGCATCGCCATCAGGCCATCGACAACGTCGTCAATGTAGATCCAATCCTTTTCCTGCTCGCCCGAAGTCATGGAAAAATCTTCACCAGCCAGGGCTGCCCTCAGGGCGGCCGGAATCAAGAGGTGTGGAGGTTGATCCGGCCCATAGGCCTGGAAGACCATCGCTCCGTGAATGGGCCATTGGGAGGTACGGGCATACATGCGACAAAAATCCCACGCGGCCGCTTTGCTGGCCGCATAGACGTTCATCGCCGTCCGTTCGCCCGGTGTTCGTGCCACGATAACTTGCTTCACATCCAGCCCGTCCGATTCGAAGCAGACTCGCAGGAGATTCAAGGTGCCTGTCACGTTGTGGGTCAAAGCTGTATCGACATCGAGAAAGGGATCGCTGACTCCGACGGCCGCCAGATGAATCACCCGATCCGGCTGGACTTGCTGAACTGCCTGGGCCGTGAGCCGATCATTACGCAGGTCGGCATAGACGACATTAAAATTTGGCCGAAGTGAGTCAAGCGGAGCAGGAAGTTGCACCTCGCCATTGAACTCCTCCAGCAGCAGGAGAGTGACGTCGGCCTTTTCCAATAGTTTGGGGACGAGAGCGCGAGCAATGAACCCCGAGCCCCCGGTGACGAGGATACGTGGGCGGCTCATAGATTGAGATAGGCTCGATACCAGCCCATGGTTTCTCTCAGACCATCGGCCAGGGTATATTGCGGTTCCCAACCGATGGTATTCTTCGCCTGATCCGCACTGAGATACTCATCCAGTATCTCACCCCGGACTTCATCGAGGATGATCGGCTCCAGTTGTGGATGATCCGAAAGAGAGATGATCGTCCGTACGGCCTCCAGGGCGGAGACGCCATATCCTGAACCCAGATTGAACGGCAGCCCTCGCACGGCAGGATCGGTCAACTTCTCGGCCAACATTAAATTGCCCCGCACGGCATCGGCTACGAAAAGATAATCGCGCTGATATGAACCGTTGGAGCGCAGGACAGGCTGCTCCTGATTGAGCACGCTCCTGATCGTCCCCGGGATGAGGCGATTCCAGTTCAAGTCGCCGCCGCCGAACAAATTGGAGCAACGGGTGACGGCGATGGCCAATCCGTAGGTGTGGGCGAACGATTGAGCGATCAGATCGGCGCAACTCTTGGACACTTCATAGGGATGACGGCCTTGCAATGGATAGTCTTCGCGATAGGGCAGGTTGAGTTGCTCCCCATAGGCTTTCTCGCTGCTGGCCACTACCACCCCGCGCACGGAGGGGGTGTGTCGTACTGCCTCTAATAGCAACCAGGTGCCGCGGATGTTGGTTTCGAAGGTCTCGACTGGTTCGCGGTTGGCTACGCCGACGATGGTCTGACCGGCAAGGTGGAAAACCATGTCGATCTTTTGCTCGACCAGTATACGCTTCAACAGATCATAGTCGATAAGGTTGCCGGAAACCTGGTCGATCTGATCGATAAGGCCGGTGCGAACGAGTTGGGAATTGGGTTCGAGTGAACGAATCAGACCAGTGACGGCCGCGCCGCGATCCAGCAGTGCGGCCGTCAACCATGATCCCAGAAAGCCGGTGCAGCCGGTGATAAAGACCCGCCGTCCGTGCCAGAAATTATCCCCGATGCCTGCCCGAATCAACAATCAGCTCCTTGGGAAGCGCGGGGTCGTTACTTGCCTTGCCGAGCGAGGGCGATTTCGGCCGCCCGCAATGTATTCTTCATCAACATGGCGATGGTCATCGGGCCGACTCCGCCGGGAACGGGGGTGATGGCTCCCGCTACTTCCTTGGCCGATTCATAATCCACATCACCCACCAGCCGGTAGCCGCGCTTGGCGGTCGGATCAGCTTTCTGGTTGATGCCGACATCGATGACGGCCGCGCCGGGTTTGATCATGTCACCGGTGATCATCTCTGTTCGGCCGATGGCGGCGATGACGATGTCTGCTTTTCGGATATGGTCGGCCAGATCGCGCGTGCGGCTGTGGCAGATGGTGACGGTAGCGTCGCGCTTCTGCAGCAACATCGCCACCGGCAGGCCGACGATATTGGATCGGCCGACAACGACCGCTTCGGCACCCTTGATCGGTATGCCGCTCTCTTCCAGCAGGACGATGCAGCCATAGGGCGTGCAGGGAATGAATAATGGATCGCGACCCTTCATGGCCAGGCGGCCTATGTTGACCGGGTGGAATCCATCGACATCCTTCTCCAGACTAATCGAATTGAGGACGGCCTCCTCATCCAGGTGCTTTGGCAACGGGAGCTGGACGAGGATTCCATTGATGGTCGGATCGGCGTTGAGCGAAGCGACCAGGCTCTCCACTTGCTCCTGAGTGGCATCGGCCGGCAATTCGTGGCCGATGGAGCGGATGCCCAGTTCCTCGCATGTCTTGCGTTTGCTGCGCACATACGTATTGGATGCGGGATCGTCGCCAACCAGAACCGTGGCCAAACCTGGCGTATACCCGTACTCTTCTTTCATTCGCGCCACGGCCTGACGGACCTGTTCGCGCATTTTTTCGGCAATGGCCTTGCCGTCGATAATGGATGCTGTCATTTGTTTAACCTTCCTGTCGAAAACAAAAAAGCCTCTACCTGAAATGAGAGGCTTGAATTTTAAAGATGCGGGAAGAAGGCGGAGGCCCTTATTTCGGCAGAATATTGGTGCCCATGAATTTATCGAGCCAGATGCCGAGAACGATGGCCAGTGACAGGGTTGTAAAGGTCATGTAGATTGCGCCATATTCGGCCGGCGAGGTGCCGATGAGCATTGTGATCAGTACGGTCAAGCCAAATCCTACCGCAAGAGAGATAGCGGCCAGAAGGAGTCGTTTCACCAACATGTGCGTGTGCCTCCAATCGTATATTCCATCACAGACACGGCAATTGTAGCAGATTGGTGTATTACCGCAAGGAAAACAATCGCCTGGCAAAGCCCTGCTCCTTGTGATGCTGGGACAGTAATTCATTAGATAATTACCTAACACTCGCGTGATTTTATGCTATAATATTGTCTGCGATCTGATTCGAACCTCGACGCACCAAACCGATTTGGATCGTCTTCAAAGACAATTCCCGGTTTGCGTTCATAAACCCATTGCAGGGGGTATTCGCGTGACGGAACAACAAGCGGGCAACCGGCGCAAAGTAGATGCCAACCGGCGGCTCCTCGGTTATTTGCGGCCATACGGCCGCCCGGTTTTTATCGCCTATTTGGCTATGTTGTTGGGAACTGGGCTAAACCTGATCGTTCCCAAGGTCATCGCCTGGGCAATCGATCTCGGCCTGGCGGAAGGCAAGGCGTCGACACTCATCAAGGCTGGAGCGATCATCATGGGGATCGCCCTGGTGCGTGGCGCGCTCGGCTTCGCTCAAAGGTACTATGGTGAATGGCTGACCCACCGGGTC
The DNA here is from genome assembly GCA_964654505.1 of uncultured Ardenticatenaceae bacterium. GTDB lineage: Bacteria > Chloroflexota > Anaerolineae > Promineifilales > Promineifilaceae > Promineifilum. The sequence continues at coordinate 26,904 of CAZZJN010000020.1, forward strand.
GCTTATGACTTGCGTAGCGACTTCTATAATGCTGTCCAGTACCAGCCGTTTGAGTTTCATGACCAGAGCCATACCGGCGACCTCATGAGTCGGGCCACCGGTGACATCAGCGAGGCTGAGCGCTTCGCCGGAATCGGCCTGATGGATCTGTTATCGAGCATCTTGCTGCTGGTCGGTGTCGTGGTGGCGATGTTGTTGCAGTCGGTGCCGTTGGCGCTGCTGGCGATGTTGCCGTTTCCCATTCTCCTCTTCACGACCATTCGCTTCGGGATGACCGTTGAGCCGATGTTCAAGCGCATCCAGTATCAGATGGGTGTCCTGTCAACCGTGATGCAGGAGAGTCTGACCGGCATCCACGTCGTCAAAGCCTTCGCTCGCGAGCCGCACGAGCTTGACAAGTTCGACCGTGAGAATAATGAGTGGTATGCCCAGCGGGCGGGCGTCATCAAGACATGGGGCAACAATTGGCCGTTCATGACCTTCCTGGTCATGATGAGCATCTTCCTGTTGCTCTTCTTTGCCGGCCCTTCGGCTCTGCGGGGCGATATCACCGTCGGCTCGCTGTTCGCGTTGATTTCCTACGTGCTGATGCTGAACGCTCCCGTTCAACGACTCGGTTTCCTGGTCAACCTGGCCGCCACGGCCGGGGCCAGCGCGTCGCGTGTGTTCGAGATTATCGACCTGCCGCGCGAGTCCGTCGATCGACCCGATGCCCTGATCCTGCCTAACCCCAAGGGCGATATCCAATTTGAGAACGTCTCCTTCAGCTATCGGGACGGACGGCCTGTCCTGACCGGTATAGACTTTCACGTGCGTGCCGGCGAACGAATCGCGCTTATCGGGCCGACCGGCTGCGGCAAGTCGACGGTGACCAATCTTATCCCTCGTTTCTATGATGCTTCCAGCGGCCGTGTCCTGGTGGATGGGCATGATGTCCGCGACCTGCAATTAAAGAGCTTGCGCAGCGCCATCGGTATCGTCCTTCAGGAACCCTTTCTCTTCAGCCAAACGGTGGCCGAGAATATCGCCTACGGCCGCACCGACGCCTCGATGGATGAAATCATCGCTGCGGCCAAGGTTGCCCGCGCTCATGAGTTCATCCTGGAGCTGGAGAATGGTTATGATACGCGCGTTGGCGAGCGCGGCGTCACCCTGAGCGGTGGGCAGAAGCAACGCCTGGCCATCGCCCGCGCGGTGCTGGCCGACCCACGTATCCTGATTCTCGATGACTCGACCAGCAGCGTGGATACTGAAACTGAGCACCTCATCCAGGAAGCCCTGTCTGAAATCATGGTGGGGCGGACGACGTTTATCATTGCCCAGCGTCTCCTGACGCTCAAGCATGCCGATTGCATCTTTGTCCTCCAGCGCGGCCGAATTGTGGAGCGGGGCACTCACGATGAACTGTTGACTAACGACGGTCCCTATCGGCAAATCTATGACTTGCAATTGCGGGATCAAGAGGCATTTGTGGCTTTGCAAGATCAAATGGCCGCGGCCGACAGCGATTAACAGGTCGGTTTGATGAATTTGAACGAACATCACATGATTAAGACGGAAGAACGATCACCAATCGAAGTGGCCCGACTTGAGCAGGAAGCTCGTGAGGCCCGCATACGGAAATACCTGCGTGACGACGACGAGTTGTTGGGCAAGGCTTATGACGGCCGCCTGGTTCGCCGATTGGGCGGCTACATGAGTCCCTACAAGCCCAAGCTGGTGCTGGCGGTTATCCTCATGACGGTCAGCTCGCTGCTCAGCGTCGCCGGTCCAGCCATCATCGGCTTTGCCATCGACAAGGGCGTTCGGGCCGGCTCCCTCCCAGTCCTGCGGTTCTGGACATGGGTGTTTCTGGCGGCCATCATCGGAGAGTGGATCACGAACCGCGGCCGCGTCCTCATCATGGCCCGGGTGGGGACCAAGATCGTGGCCGATGTGCGCAGCGAGTTGTTCCGCCATCTGCATCGGCTGACACTCAATTTCTACAGTCATTACAGCGTCGGCCGCCTCATGAGTCGCCTGATTGGCGATGTCGGCGTCCTGCTTGATTTTGTAACCTGGTCGATCACCGGACTGTTTCGTTCGGTGTTCAACCTGGGCGGCATAATCATCGCCATGTTGCTCCTGAACTGGCAACTGGCGCTGGTGGCGTTCGCGGTCATGCCGCTGATGATCATCCTCACCAACTATTGGCGCGGTCGGGTTCGACAGGCCTATCGGGCCACCCGCCAGCGATTGGCGCTGATCAACGGTTTCCTCAACGAGTCTATCACCGGCATTCGGGTCACCAAGAGCTTCACTCGTGAAGAGCGTAACTTCCAGCACTTCGATGACCTGAACCACTCCTTCTTCGACGCCAACGTCCGCGCTACCAAGCTCTCGGCGATCTTCTTTCCAGGAGTAGACTTCATCGGTTCATTGGCCACGGCGCTGGTCGTCGGCGTGGGTGGCTGGCTCGTGCTGGGTGATGCGCTGACTGCCGGCACATTGGTGGCCGTCGTTCTCTATGTTGAGCGTTTCTTCGACCCCATTCGCGAGTTGGCGCAGCGCTATAACACCTTCCAGGCTACGATGGCTGCCTCGGAGCGGCTGTTTGAATTGCTGGACCTGCAACCGGACCTGATTGACACGCCCGAGGCCCAACCGCTGCCCGATATTCGCGGCGAAGTGGTTTTCGATAACGTGTCCTTTGCCTACAACCGTGACGGGCGCAAAGTGTTGGATAGCATCAATCTGCGGGCTGAACCGGGGGAGCGCATCGCTCTGGTGGGCGAGACCGGCGCGGGCAAGAGCACCGTCATTCGGCTATTGTCCCGGTTCTACGACGTCACTGATGGCTCCCTGACCATCGACGGTCATGACGTCCGCGACGTGACCAGCGATAGCCTGCGACAGCAGCTGGGCATCGTTTTGCAGGACACCTTCCTCTTCACCGGTTCAGTGGCTGATAACATCCGTTACGGCCGTCTGGAAGCGACCGACGAGGAAGTTCTGGCCGCATCCAAAGCTGTCGGCGCCCATGAGTTTATCGTGCGTATGCCCGACGGTTACGACTCCGAAGTCGGTGAGAATGGCAGCAATCTGAGCGTAGGTCAGCGGCAGCTGGTCTCTTTTGCCCGCGCCTTGCTGGCCGACCCGCGCATCCTAATCCTGGATGAAGCCACCAGCAGTGTCGATACGACCACCGAGAAGGTCATTCAGCAAGCGCTGGACACCCTGATGCGCGGCCGCACCAGCTTTGTCATCGCCCATCGCCTCAGCACGATCATCAATGCCGACCAGATCATCGTGCTGGACCACGGCCGCATCGTTGAGCAGGGTACCCATGAGGAATTGCTGGCCCGTAAGGGACGATATTTCAACCTGTATACGATGCAGTGGGCCCAGCAGCGACACGACCGTCTTCAGAGCTAGGCTCCGGGATCTGCGCACGATTTTCACATGGGCTTGATCTGCCCAAAAAGCCAAAGCTGCGGATAATACCCCTATGCTTGAACCCACTGAACTGCGGGATCGACGAGATGCGGTACTGGAACGCATCGCCGTCGCCGCCACCCGAGCAGGTCGGGATGTGGCCGAGGTCACTCTCATTGCCGTCACGAAGACGTGGCCGGCCGAACTTGTCATTGCGGCCCACGGAATCGGCCTGCGTCATTTCGGCGAGAACCGGCCCGAGGAACTGGCCGCTAAACGGCCGGTGGTCGAGGCCGCCGTCGGGATGGACAATGACATCGTCTGGCATCTCATTGGCC
>CAZZJN010000020.1:30665-31725 GCA_964654505.1 uncultured Ardenticatenaceae bacterium
ATGCTCTGGATCGCCCTGGAATCGTGCATCGCCTTTCCCGTGACCTGATACGACTAGGCCGCGCCCTGCCGTCGTTCATTGAGATCAATGTATCCGGAGAAGCAGCCAAGCACGGCCTCGATCTCGCCAACTGGGAGAACGACGCAACGCAGCGCGAGAGCCTGCGTACTATGATTAATGAGACGGGCGAGATGCCCGGTTTGTCACCCGTTGGCCTGATGACGATGGCTCCCTGGGATGTCGAGCCGGACCAGATACGCGCCGTATTTCGCCGCACGCGAGCGCTTGTCGATTGGTTACGGTCGGAACAGATCGTTCAACCCGGGTTCTACCTGTCGATGGGCATGACCGATGATTTTGAAATCGCGATTGAAGAAGGGGCCACGCACGTTCGCGTCGGCCGTGCGCTCTTTGGCGAACGCGAAAGATGATAAAATGATTTCGTGAACTGCCTGAAATCTAACGAGGTACTATAAGTAACATGCTCCTAATCAATATCGTCAACGTGCTCTTTGGAGCATTCTACATTCTATTATTCGTCAGTATCATCCTGTCCTGGGTTCGCCCCAGTCCGTATCATCCCGTCTGGGGGCCGATCATTCGCATCACCAGCATCGTCATCGATCCGGTTCTGGCTCCCGTTCGCCGATTGATGCCGCCGATGGGAGGTCTCGACTTTAGCCCCATGGTCGTCCTGCTGCTGGCGCGGGTATTGCAACAGGCGGTCATCAGCCTCCTGATCTGATTCCCTTGAGGATAGCGAAAAAATAAAAGCTCACGCAATGGACGCTCTGAGTCCATTGCGTGAGCTTTTTGCCGTTTCGTCGTTGGTTGAAATTACCGCAGGCCGGTCAGCGAGCGGGCGATCACCATGCGCTGAATCTCGCTCGTGCCCTCATAAATCTCCGTGATCTTGGCGTCGCGGAAGTATCGTTCCAGCGGCATTTCCTTGCTGTAGCCCATGCCGCCGTGGATCTGGATGGCCTGAGTCGTCACCCACATGGCCGACTCGCTGGCGAACAGTTTGGCCATGCTGGCCTCCATCGAGTAGCGGCCGCCG
>CAZZJN010000021.1:0-3215 GCA_964654505.1 uncultured Ardenticatenaceae bacterium
CGAGCACAGTCCGCCGATGGATCGACCGGCTATCTCCAGAATCCATACCCCCTGGTCGTTGACCCGCATCTCGGCGTGAACAGGCCCGACCCGCAGGCCCAGGGCGCGGGCGGCCGCGGCCGCAGTGGTCTCGATGGCAGCCTGTGTAGAGGACGTCAAGCGCGAGGGCGTGACGTAGATCGTCTCCTCGAAGAAAGGTCCGTCCAGCGGATCAGGCTTGTCGAACAAGGCCAGCACGGTTAGTTCGCCGTCGTCGAGCATACCCTCCAGCGCAACCTCGAAACCGGGCAGGAAGCTCTCCACCAGGTAGGGACGTGGTTCGGCCGACTCCCGACCGATGAGTTTCACCAGCCGATCGATGGCGCTCATAAGCCCGTCTGGGGTATTGGCCCGGATAACGCCGCGACTGCCGTTGAGATTAACCGGCTTCACAACACAGGGATAGGGAGCGAGTGCGGCAACTTCGGCCGGATTGTCGGCCGTGGAGAACAGGCGAAACCATGGTACGGCCACCCCACCGTCGCGCAAGCGGCCTCGCATCACCCATTTATCGCGAGCGGCCTCCGCGGCCACAGGATCATTGTGTGGTAGCTTCAATGCAGCGGAAGCGGCGGCGGCGATGAGGCTGCCACTATCGTCGACAGCCATCACCGCCGACAAGGGATGGGCGGCGGCGAAAGTGACGATACGGCGGGTCGACTCATCCACATCAGCGAACGTCAGAGGCAAGGCATCAGGCCACTGGCCCGCCAGTTCGTCGGGCAAATCGACGCCGGTGACCACCTCGATGCCGAGATGTTCAGCCGCGTCCCGGAACGCATCCAGCCGATAGGATCGCACAGTAGTCAGCAGCATGATGCGGCCGCGCCTGTCGTCCTTTACAGTATCATCATCGATAGGCATACGGCGATTATAGCCAAATTGTCGTGAAATGAGCGAAGAGCTACCCAATCTTATTTTTTACATTGGTCCTGTCCAAAATTGCAAAATCTGCGGTATAGTACAATCCGATAATGCGGTCCATATAAGGTCGGGCTAGACCTCTTACTAACATCGGCGATGGCAGTGGTCATTATGAATTCAGACCGCCCCGCCCAAAATCTACCTGCCCCATGAGCAATTCAGGAGAAGTAGATTGAAACTATCTGACCTGATCACCTTGATAAATCGGCGTGAGCGACCTTTCATCACGCTCGTTCTACTTTCGATCGCCCTGGTATCGGCCATCGCCGGCTGCACGACCCTCACGACCATGACGACCGCCTTCCAGCCGTTACCGACGATCGCCTCGCTCGTGGCCGACACAGCGGGCGGAAACGAGGGGCCCCCAGCGATTGCCGGCACCCCGGCCGGTTTCATCCCCGTGGCATTCGGCAGTATCCTCGACCCGATGCCGATGCCCTCAGAGACGCCCGTCGCTGTCGCCACATTAGGCCCTCCCCTGCCCGCGCCAACGATCGTCGTCGCCGCCCAGCCGGTGGATTTCGAGGCGGCTCGGGCCACGGCTCAGGCCCAGGGCAAGGATATCGCCTTCGTCAAGATCGGATTTCATCGCGGGCTAAGCGGCAACGCCAACGGCTGGGGCGATTATATCCGCAAGCTCAACGACGCTGGTGTGCCCGTCTTCGTGAAGAGTGTGGTCAACGGCGGGGTGATCTGGGAAGTGCAGGAGTTAATGAAGGAAAACGAGGCCGAAGGACGCTACGTGCCTCACGTTCTCGTCTACCGTTCGACCGATAAGGGCTTTGAGGACATCTATTACGATCTGAGCCTGTCTCCCGAAGAGGCGGCTGCGTTGAGCTGGCAAGCTAATCGGGATGCGCTCCCCAAGGAACTGGACAAGGAATATTTCTGGGTCGAGACATTGAATGAGCCGGGACGCTACGGGTTCGACGGCAACTTGCAGATCGAGCGACTGGGGCGCTTCTCCCTGGCCACAGCCAAGCTGGCCGTGGCCGAGGGCTACAAGTATGCCGCGTTAGCCTTTTCCACGGGGATTCCGGAGGTGGGCGACTGGCCAACAGCGACGACCACCCTGGTCAATCCCAACGACTGGGAAGACCCGGCCATGCTCGAATTCCTGCGGTATGCCGGCCGGCACAAGGATCAGGTCGCCGTGGCGTTGCACGAATACAGCCTAACCGTGAAATGTATCGCGCCGCCGTGCAACGAATCCCCGGAGGAAGGCGAAGCCGATTTTATCCCCTACCCGTACCTTGTCGGCCGCCTTCAGGCCTTGTTCGACACGGTCGACCGGCATGGCATCCCGCGGCCGACGGTCATGATCACCGAATGGGGTTGGGAATACGGCGCCGTGCCTGAACCCGAAGAAGCGATGGAGGATATCGCCTGGGCGTCATGGCTCTATGCTGCTTATCCGGAAGTCCTGGGAGCGGCTATCTGGTATTTGGGTGGCCCATGGTGTTGTAACATAGACGACCAGACTCAACGACTCATCGAACCTTTGACCGAATATGCCGCCAGCCACTATTACATCATCGACCCCGGCATCGGCCGGATCGATCCCTTCCTGTTCTCCCCCAATCCGCCGACGCTGCTGGAGCCGAACAGGGAGGGCTGGGCCACGCCATTCCCGCGCCCGCGCTCAATGCCCTAGAAGCGCCGGGCTCCTAACCCAGAATATGCCGTGCGATGACCAGCCGCTGGATCTCGCTCGTTCCCTCGCCGATGGTCATCAGGCGGGTATCGCGATACATGCGCTCGACTTCGAACTCGGAGCTATAGCCATAACCGCCATGAATCTGGATGGCGTTGCGGCAGACACGCTCGCTGACCTCGGTGGCGAACAGCTTGGCCATTGAGGCCATTTGGCCATATGGCCGCCCCAACCCCTTAAGCCAGGCCGCCTTGTGGACCATCAGCCGGGCCGCCTCAATCTCGGTGGCGGCGTCGGCCAACATCCATTGGATCGCCTGGAAATTAGCGATAGGCTGGCCGAAAGCTTCACGTGTCTGGGCATACTTGATGGCTTCCTCATAGGCCGCTCGAGCCAGGCCAAGAGCCAGCGCGCCAATGCCGACGCGGCCGCTGTCGAGCGTCGTCATCGTCTGCTGCAGTCCGCGCCCCTCGACACCGAGAAGGTTCTCAGCGGGCACACGCACCTGATCAAAGGTGACGGCGTGAGTGGGCGATCCGTGCAGCCCCATCTTTTTCTCCGGTGGGCCGATGATGACGCCAGGTGTATCAGAGGGTAC
>CAZZJN010000021.1:3315-31664 GCA_964654505.1 uncultured Ardenticatenaceae bacterium
CCGTTATGGGCGGCGATAGCCAAAGCCGTCGAACCACAACCCCAGCCAAGTTCCTCGATAACGATGGCCACGCTAATGGCGTCAAGCGCCGCGCCGCCATATTTCTCGGGCACTTCCAGCCCCAATAAACCGAGCGGCCCCATCTTCCGAGTGGCCGTCCAGTTAAACTCACTCGCCTCATCCGTATGCCGCGCTCGCGAACGTACTTCGGCGGCTACGAAATCATGAACAACGTCGCGCAGCACTCGTTGTTCGTCATTTAGTTCAAATTCCATGTGTTTAATCCCTCTTTATTGGTGCTTCAGGGAGCCTTATTACGTTCACCCGGCCACAGCCAGTGTCACCAGCAGCAATTGACCCAACCCGGCTGGGAGATTTGTTATATCGATAAACTCATCAGGTCTGTGGGCATTTCCGGAGTGGGTCAGCCCCAGACATACCGACTGATAACCTAAACTCAATGGGATATTGGCGTCGGTGCTGCTGGCCAGGTAGCGGATCTCATCGGCCGCAACCAACTCCAGGGCAGCCTCGGCGTATGCCACAACCGGCGATTGTCGTTCGATGCTTCCCGCTGGGCGATCGCCAACCTGAATCATCTCGATATGGACGGCATCGCCGGCGGCCATGAATTTTTGATTCATCCTCTCGACGATCGCACACACCTGATCGACCAGATGTGACAACTCATCAACTCCTTCTGACCGGAGATCGAGCCACAGTCGGGCTGAGTTGGCGATAGAGTTGATCGATATACCGCCTTCGACGATGCCGACATTATAAGTCGTTCGCGGAGCCTCCGACACGGCCAAATCGTCTATGGCAGCGATGAGATGGCCCATGACGTGGATGGCGCTCGGCGTGCCAAACCCGCCCCAGGAGTGACCACCCGGCGCGGTAATTTCGACGCGATAACGGCGCGAGCCGACGGCCTGATGAACCAGACGACCGAATAAACCGCCCTCAACCACCACATAGGTCGCCCGTCCGCCAAAGCGCTCGACGACGGCGCGCATGCCGTAGAGGTCGCCGAGACCTTCCTCGCCAACATTGGCGACAAAATGGATATCGGCCGCATGTGGCAGCCGATGGTCGATGATCGCCTGCGCGACCAGCAAAAGCCCCGCCACCCCGGTGGAATTGTCGCCGATTCCCGGCCCATAAACAAGCTGCCCCTCGCGCCTAACGGTCAGATCGGTTCCGGCTGCAAAAACCGTGTCCAGATGGGCGGTTAGGACCAGCGGCTCCCGGTCGGGATCTCGCCCGGGCAGGCGGCCATAGACGTTGCCTGCCTCGTCGCGGATCACATCCTTCAAATCGATGGCCTGAAACCGGCCTTCGATGTACCTGGCCCGCATCTCCTCGGCAAAGGTGGGTGACGGTATCTGCTGGATGGCGATGATCTGGTCGACAGCGACATCCAGACAATCCTGGAAGCCTTCCAATGCTGCGCGGACCTTCGGTCGGCGAGAAATGGCGGAAATATCGTTCATGTAGTCCTGTAGGGTTCAAATATTGGAACCATGCGAGCCGGGACGCGGCCGAAGACATGGATGCCAGATTCCGTGTGCTTTTCCTGGTCGACCTGACCGCGCTCGTGGAGCAAAGAAAGAAGGTCGCCCCGCTGATAGGGAAGATGTATCTCAATCGGTTCCAGCAAGCCAACCATCGTCGCCTCGATAAGGATGAGCAACTCGTCGATACCCCGACCCGTTTTGGCTGAAACGAGAGTCGACGGAACATCCAGATCGAGCTGTTGTCGGATAGCCTCCGGGTCGGACAGCATATCGACCTTGTTCAGGGCGACGACCATCGGCAGATGATCGGCCTCCAGTTCGGCCAGTGTATCTTCCACAGCCTCGATCTGCTCCAGGGCGTTGGGATGGGTCATATCGACGACGTGGAGCAACATATCGGCATCGGCGATCTCCTCCAGCGTGGCACGAAAAGCGGCGACGATCTGCGCCGGTAGCTTCTGAATAAAGCCCACTGTGTCGGTGAAAAGGACCTCGCGGCCACCGGGCATGACAATACGTCGTGTCGTCGGATCAAGTGTGGCAAAAAGTTGGTCGGCAGCCAACACGGCCGAGGGGGAGTCGGGGTCGATACCGCTGAGCGTGTTCAGGAGCGTGGACTTGCCGGCGTTGGTGTAGCCAACAATGGCCACGACCTTCAACTCCGTCTGCTGGCGCTTCGAGCGATGTCGCTCGCGATGGGCGCGGACGTTCTCAAGCTCCACCTTAATTTGCGAGATACGACGGTTGATTTCCCGGCGGTCGACCTCCAACTGGGTCTCGCCGGGGCCACGCAGGCCCACGCCGCCTGTTGCGCCGCCCGCACGGCCACCGGCCTGCCGCGCAAGATGCGTCCACATCCGGGTGAGGCGAGGGAGCCTGTACTCCAACTGCGCCAATTCTACCTGCAACTTGCCCTCTCGCGTCTGAGCATGCTGGGCGAAGATGTCGAGAATAAGGGCGGTGCGATCGAGAACCTTCACATTCTCGCCAAAAGCTCCTTCCAGCTCCCGCTGGTGGCGTGGCGACAACTCATCGTCGAAGATGACAACGCCCGCTTCAAACTCCTCAACAAGAATTTTAACCTCTTCGACCTTGCCCGGGCCGATGTAGGTCGCGCTGTTGGGTTTGTTGAAACGCTGGATGGCCTGACCAACGACGTCGATCCCGGCCGTATCCGCCAGTCGAGCCAACTCCTCCAGGCTGTCTTCCACAGGTAACAATGGATGGCTATCGCGTAATTCCGTGCCAACCAGGAACGCCCGTTCCTGAGGCGAGGAGGTGAAATACTCTTTTGCTGTCGTAGGCTTTTTCTCCATTTTAGCAGTTGGCGGTTATCCGCTTAATCAACCAGCCCGGCGACGTTCATCGCGCGGGGATGTTCGACCTGATATTCAAAACGTACGCTTTTCTTCTCGGTCGGGGCCAGGTCCAATTGCCATTTCAATATATGCAGATCCGTGCGATCGATCGGCTCCGGGGAGGTAAGATCGAGCCGAACCTTGATCTGGTCGTGACGCGAGACGGGATATTGATCCTCGACGATGATGCGGGCCGGCGTCGACAACAAGTTCTCCAGCTTGATCTCGTACCCGTAAACGAGTTGGCGCTGGTCGCGCAAAAGACGCTTGTCCACATCCCGCCGAACCAGTTCCCGCCTGACGGTGATCCGCTCCTCCGTCCCCAGAATGAGCTTCGCTTCCCTACCGGCAGGGATATAGTCGAGATGATTTCGGCCGATGTATTCATCGCCAACGTAGAGGTTGACTGGGCCGGGCAGCAACGGCGCGCCAAGGGTATTCGTCAGCGTGGCGCGACGATAGACCGCCTCGGTATGGCGCGGCACAGCCAGGAAATCGAGTTCCGGCGGCAAGTCGGCCTGTCCAACAATCAATTTCTTGGGCGTGCCGTCGCCGGGGATATCAACGCTGCCGGAAACGGCGAACGTGACGGCCGTGCCGCTGTCCTGCATGGCAGCGACCTCGACCTCGGCTTCCATCGGCACAGGCGCGAGCGCGGCCATCATGACCGGCATGGCCATAGCATCATCGGCTGCGGCCGATTCCATCATTTCCAGTCGTGCGCTCTTGGCCATCGGGTGTGATCTGGCCATCCGTGGCTGAGGCGGCTGGTACTCATTGATGTACCACGGTTTAATCTCCGGTACACGCTGATTAAGCGCCGGACGGGCCGTCGACACCGACAGCTGGACGCCCAACCAATCCTGCCCGGTATTCTGGGTAATCTCGGCCAGACTGGTGACGGCAACCACAGCTTCGCCGCCTGCTTCGCGCAGGCGCATGTCGTACAAAGGCCGCCAGCCCGCGGAATCGACGACATAGCTTAGTTCAACCTCAAAATCACCCGCCGAGAGCGCTTCAACTTCCAACCGAGCCTCGTAGCGCTGACGCGGCTGCGCTGAATGTAACTGATCCAGCTCGGCCTTGAGCTTGGTTAGCTCATCCCGCCGAACGCGTTGCTCCTCACCCAACACTCGTCGATCGGCACGAAGCCGGGCATCTTCCGCTTCGAAAAAGCGCATGAGCGAGGTCTGGTTCTCAACGGTGGTTCGGCCGCGAGCCAACCCCCAGGCATAGTTATCAGTGGCCTTGCGCATGCCGTCCAGGTGATCGAGCGAAGCTTGTATTATGGCCGCGCGATCGTCGAGCGCGCCCAACTCGGCCGAGACCCGCTCGATCTCCTTCTCCAGGGCAACAACAGCCTCTGATGGAGCTTGCACATAGTGGCGACGCTGCACATCCACACTACGCAGACGCACCCGAGCCGTGCCCCGCCCTGTTGCGCGGACGGATTCCGAATCCATCGCCAGTGGCAACTCGCCGATAACGATCTGATGCATTCCCTCGGCCAGTTCGCAACGGCCGTGGCTGGTCACCCTGGCCCGATCCGGGTAGACGGCGGCCGACATGACGGTAGTCTCAACTGGGATTTCCATACTCTCCTCAATAATGCCCGCTCGCAGGCAGGTCGGCAAAAGGAATCATGGTCAACTTCAGGCGTTCAGAGCGGCAATGGCAGCTTGCTGATCGTATCCCAGGCCGTGCTCGCGCGCAAAGCGGCGCAAGGCGGTGAGAGCGCGCTCGGAATAGTGGCGGCCGCGATCTTCCTTGCCCGGTCGAGGTGGCAACTGCGGCAGAATCCCGAAGTTGGCCTTCATGGGTTGGAAGTCCTTGGCCGCCGAATGGGTAACATAGTGGCTCAGCGCCCCCAGCATCGTTGTTGGCGGCATGATAACCGGATGGCGACCGTGCAGGAAACGAGCGGCGTTTATTCCGGCCAACAGCCCCGTGCCCGCGTTGCCGACATACCCCTCTACCCCAACGATCTGTCCGGCAAAAAACAGATCGGCACGATTGCGGTATTGCATCGTCGGCTGGAGCATGGCGGGGGAGTTGATGTAAGTATTGCGATGCATCATCCCGTAGCGGGCGAATTCAGCGCCGGCCAGGCCGGGGATGAGTCGGAGCACGCGCTTCTGTTCGGGCCAACGCAGATTGGTCTGGAAGCCGACAATGTTGTAGAGCGTGCCGACGAGATTGTCCTGCCGCAATTGGACCACCGCATAAGGCCGCCTGCTGTTGCGCGGGTCAATGAGGCCGACAGGGCGCATGGGGCCAAAAGCCAGGGCGTCATGGCCGCGTGCTGCCAACGCTTCGACGGGCATACAACCTTCGAAGAAATGAGGGTCCTCGCGCTCAAATTGCTTCAGGGTAATAGTCTCGGCCGCCATGAGAGCATCCACAAAGGTCTCATACTCCTCACGGGTCATGGGACAGTTGATATAGTCGCCCTCTTCCTGTTCCCCCCGATCATAGCGGGACTGCCGGAAGGCAATGGACATGTCAATGGTGTCAGCCTGCACAATGGGCGAGACGGCATCATAAAAATAAAGATGATTCTCCCCGGTCAGACGACCGATATCCGCGGCCAACGCCGATGAGGTGAGCGGCCCGCTGGCGATAATGACCGGCGCCTGAGGGATGGTCTTCATCTCCTCCTCGATCAGTGTGATGCGCGGATGGCCGCCGATGCGCTCGGTCACCAATCGGGCAAAGGCTACACGGTCGACAGCCAGCGACGAGCCGGCGGGAACGGCCGTCTCGGCCGCGCAGGTCAAAATGAGTGAACCCAGTCCGCGCAACTCAGCCTTCAACAGTCCCGGAGCCTTATGCGGCAAATCCGAGCCAAGCGAATTGCTGCAAACCAGTTCCGCCAACCACGGCGTTTCATGCGCCGGGGTCTGGACGCGCGGCCGCATCTCGTATAGAAGAACGTCGACACCTGCTTCGGCCGCTTGCCAGGCGGCTTCCGTCCCGGCCAGTCCACCGCCGATGACGATTAGTTCATTAGTCATGAAGGTATTCTATCACAGGGAGGGATCAGGTCGCCTTCTTCTCCAAACGCTCCAAACGATGGCGTAACTCGATATGGGCGAGGCGAGCACGCGGTGTCAACGGCCAACGCTCGACGAGAGCCATCGCCCGACGTGTCCACTGGATGGCGGCAGCCACATCGCCTTCACGCCACTCATAATACTTGGCCAGTTCCACATGGGCAGCTACATCATTGGTGCTGGTCGACGCGATTTGCTGCCAGGCCACGACGGCATCTTCACGGCGATCCCGCTGCTTGTAGAGCTTCCCCAACTCATGGAGCGCTTGATGATAGGCCTCCATCGGCAGATCGCCATCCAGTGCCGAGCGAAGTGTGTCCTCAGCCAGATCGTGCAGTCCCAGGCCGACCTGCCAGCGGCCGAGGCTCAACTGGTCGAGGGGATCATCACAGCGGGATGTCGCCAGTTGGCGAAAGATGCGCGAGGCCAGGGTGACCATCGATAGCATATCCATCTCGTTGTGATAGAACACCCCGGTCAATCGTCGCGCATCGCCGGAGCGCAGGTAATCGAAGTAAAGCGAGGGGATCATCCATCCCGGCACGTCGTCCTGCGTTCGTCGCAAGCCAAGCAAGCTCTGTTCCAGTGAACCCAGAGCACAGGAGCCAAGGCGTGCCCGGTACAGACGGCGCGATGGAGCCAACAGATCGATGTGGGGCATTTCCGGCAAGCGACCGCGCCGGCGATTCATCAGATAGCGGTTGCCCAGCAGCGGGACATCGAATGACTTGCCGTTAAAGGTGATTAACCCCGCCTTTCCGGCCAGGATGTCATCCAACTGACGGAGCATCTCCGGCTCGTCATCCTGGTCACGCAGGAAATATTGCCGGACGACGAGCACATCACTCTCTTCTGTCTGGCCATCGACGATCGTAGTGTGCGGCTCGAAGAAGGCCACGCCAACCATGAAAGCCAAGGTGCCGGCGCCGGCCAACCCCGTCGTCTCCGTGTCCAGAAAGAGGTAATCACGAAAGTCATTGCCCGCGATCCGCTCATCAAGCCGATACGGCACGGCCGCAACCGGTTGGACCGCCAGCAGATCGGCCAAGGTATCCTCTCCGTGACGATAATGCAGTGGGTAGACGTGATCGACGACGAAACAGGCACCCTCGCCCGATCCCATCAGACGGCCGCCGGGCAGGAGGCGCTCAAGCGGGGATGGCAAACCGGGAGCCTCGTCACGCGGAAATCGATCGCCGCCCTGAACAGATGCCGGTCGGATATGCCGCGCCCCTTTGGTAACACCCAGGCGTCGAAGGAGGCTGCCTAATTCATCGGTCATTTGTTCGATTGTACGTGCGCCGGGAACGTGAGACAAGGAAGTTAGCGATTAATAATAGTGAGCAAGGGAGGGCGCATGCCTCAACTACCTTTTCACATCATTCGGCATTACAATAGGATGAACATGGGCGCAGAAAATCCTTTTTTCCATCGTGGAGCTATCCGGCACATCGAGGATTTCGTCGGTCGCGAGGCTGAAATCAACCAGATTTTGGGCCTCTTGCGCAATGGTCAAAGCGTATCGCTCATCGGCCCGCGCCGCATCGGCAAGAGTTCCCTTCTCCTGCACCTGTGCCACCCTACAGTGCGCGCCTCTTTCCGTTTGAGTGAATCGGACTATTTGTTCGTGATGCTCGACTGCCAGGAATTGGCAGGGTCGCCGCCCGAAGAGGTCTACGAACTGTTGCTGAGCGGTCTGCTGGAGGCGGCCGAACATGCCGGTCTGGGCCTTGAAATGACCAACGAGCCGGGCACATATCGTGCGCTGGATCGTGCCTTGCAGAAAGTCCATCAACGAGGGACAGCGGTCGTGGTGTTGCTGGATGAATTCGAACTACTGGCTGCCAATAACCACCTATCGCCCTATTTCTTTGCTCGTTTGCGCGGGCTAACTACCAAATATGGCCTGGCCTTTTTGACGGCAAGTCAGCGGCCATTGTTCGCCATCACGGCCGAGGAAGCCGTCCTCAGTTCGCCCTTCTTCAACATCTTCGTCACCCTGCCCCTCGGTCTGTTCAGCGAGGTGGAGGCGCGCGAGCTGTTTCGCCAACGGCTGATGCAAACTTCGGCCAGGCTTTCGCCGGATTTAGTGGACTACCTGATTGGGTTGGCCGGTTTGCATCCATTCTTCCTGCACATCGCCGGCTATCATGCCATTCAGGCCGTCATCAATGAGGACATCAAGACAGACGACAGCCTGAACATCGCCGAGCGCGATTTCTCCCTTCTTGACCATTTCGTGGAAATAGAGGCGGAATCACATCTCAGCTATTTATGGCAGAATTTGACGCCGGAGGAACAGCACGTTCTGGCCATTGCCGATGGCCCTATCGAAAGCCTGCGGCAACTGGAGCAACAATGCCTGCTGCAACGCGTCGATGAGAAGTATTATTACAGTAGCGAGATCTTGCGCCGCTTCGTGCGACGGCAGGATGTGCCTGGGTTGGTGCAGGCCGGGCCTTTCGTCATTGACGAACAGCGCCACCAAGTTTGGGGCAACGGCCGCGAGCTAAGCCTGACGACATCGCAGTTTAGTATCCTGGTGCGAATGTGTCTTCACGCCGGTCAGGTCGTCCGTGGCGAGGATCTGGAGCTGACCGTTTGGGGCGATGTTCTGGTTGACGATCCTGATCGACTGAAGACTCTGATTAAACGCCTGCGTAGAGCCATCGATCCGTATGGCAACTGGATCGTCAGCGAACGAGGAGTGGGTTATGCCCTCCGCGCACCGGAAGAATAACCGGATCATTCCAGTGCCGCCTTCTGCCTTGGTGTCCACCCAAGGTACTCTCCATGATCAAGGGACGCATTTTAGCTATCGTCGTTTCCTGCTGCGCCTGTGGCCCGCATTATTGCTTCTATGCCTGTCATTATTCCTGCCGAACGCCACCGACGTAGCCGCCCAGGATCGGAGCCGCTTGCAAAGCTTTTGGCAATTTGCGGCATCCGGACGACTGGACACAATCGTGACGGCCGATGTCACCGGTGATGGAGTCGATGAGTTTCTCGTCCTCGATGAAAACGGACAACTCACGCTTTTGCTCGCCGATGGCAGCCAAGTGTGGACGCATTTCAACTCTGATCCGGTAGCCGCCATCGGCATCGTCGATATTCTGGATAACCAGTCACCTGAACGTGAGGTTGCTGTTGCCGGCACTGGTTACCTGATGGTTCTGGATTCAGCCGGCGATCCGGTCTGGCGAATCTCTCTCCCGGACAACACCAGTCCCGTGGCCATCGAAGCTCTCGATTTCCAGTCCGATGGAAACGGCGATCTGCTGATGTTGCTGGCATCCGGCCAATTACTGGCCTATAACGCCGATGGAGAAAATATCTGGCAGTTTGCGGGCCAGGAAGATCCCAATATCAACGTAAATCCCCAGTTAATCGTCGCCGACTTCGACGGCGACGGAACAGATGAAATCGTCTTGGGTCTTTTCACCCCCCGACGTTTCAGTGAAATCATCTATCTGGATAATTACACCATTGCCTGGCGACAACCTATCTCACGGCGCGTCACGACGCTGACCGAAGCACCATTCGACGCCGATACCAGTTACATCGCCGTCGGCACCAATTTCGGCCAGTTGGAACTCTATTCGCCCGAAGGTGTTTCAACATGGTTTCGGACGGTCAATCGACCCATTGTCAGTACCACATTTGTCGAGTTGCCCGATGGACCCGCTCTTGTCGTCGGCACAGCCGCCGGTAGCGTCATCGCCTTTTCACGCGAGGGCCGCCGGCTATGGACAAATAATATGGCCAAGGACGGCAATCGCGCGATACTGGCCCTCCTGCCGGCTAATGGTGGAGCGATGGAAGGACGAGCTCCTCTGGGCGTGATATTGGAGCCTCTCCCCAATTCGACCCAGTTGGCCGACATCTATCTCCTGGGCAATAACGGCCAAACACTGGCCAAGATTAATGACACCGATTTGCCCGATCTCACGCAATTGACAGACGTGAACCGCGACGGGCATTACGAGTTATTGCTGCCGCGGTTCGCGACATTGCAACTATTCGGCCTGGGCGTGGGAGACAGCGAATACATCAAGGAGTGGGAATATACGCTCAACGCCGCGCCGACAGCCATGCTGATAGCCGATCTGGATGAAGATGGCGAAGAGGAAATCGTCGTGGGCACGCGCGACGGCCGATTGCATGGCCTGGGTCTGGACAGCACGATTCTTTGGCTCAACGCGCCCGGAAAAGAGATAGCCTATCTCCATACGATCCGTCATTCCCTGACTGCCCCGCCCCAAATCGTCGTCATCAGGCGAGAGCAACCGGAGGCTGAACTCTCCAGCGAGACATCCAGAACCAACAGCCGGCTGGAGCTTCGTGAGGCAACCGGCGAACGTCTATGGGAGACAATCATTCCCGGGCAGGTAACATCCTTGGCGGTGGATGATCGTCTTGGCTCCGCGATGTCCACTATCCTCCTCGGCACCCAGGAAGGCCAGATTAGCGCCTACGATCTGGACGGTAATAGGCGCTGGGAATTCCTTGCGGCCGATCTGACCGGTGGAGTCCAGCATTTGGCCGTGCTGGATAATGGTCCTGCGGGGTTAAACTCGATCATCGCCGCGGGCGATCGCGAACTCATCCAACTTGATCTATCCAACGACGGTGCTTCTTCATCGCCATTCGCCATCCTGGATAGCGACATTAAAGCCCTCTACCACATCAGCCTGCCGGGCGGGCCGGAAATGGCTGTGAAGGTAGTCGCCTTCACCGCAGATGGCCGCGTGCACGGCCTCAACTATCAAGGGCTTGAAATGAGCCAATGGGATTGGCCCGTGTCATTGGTCGCACCCCCGAATATGGTCAGACTCACCAGTGCGGGTGCGGCGGAAGCATTTCAGGAAAATATCGCCTCATTCATGATAGCAACTGAAGACGGAGCGCTGGAACAATTGAACCTGGTTGATAACCGGCCGACCATAACCTGGTCAATCGGCGAACTGGGCAATATCCAGGCTCTGGGCTGGGCTGATCTGAATCAGGACGGGCGACCGGATACCGGCCTGATCGGCTCGCGCGACGGCAACATCCGCCTCTATGAGCAACTGCAAACGCGAAGCCCGCGCCGCATCCTTGAGCTGTCGCTAACCAGCAGCGTATTCGATGTAGCGCTGCTGAAGCGCACCTCGCGTCAGTCACCTGATTTGCTGGCTGTGACCCAAAATGGTTTGGTCCGCCTATTCCGGGAAGAGGAAAACCGACCGCCATTGCTGACAAAACCGACCGTGGAGGTGGAGCGAGGCATGTTCTCAATCGGTGTTTCAGTCCATGATGTAGAAAATGATGCGGTCGCCGTCCAGTTGGAATTACATGATGAAGCCGGCGGTACATGGGTTCCACAATCAGAACAACGACTGCCCACCGGTAACGGACAGTTATTTTGGCCGGGTGTCATCCCTCCCGAAGGCACGAGCCGGATCAATTATCGCTTTCGCTTCAGCGACGGGTTCTACCGCGGGTATATCACGCCGCCGCTTGGCCCGGAAGTCTTCGCCGGCGCATCGACGAATGAGTCCTTGCTGGTCGCCGGTGCGTCACTCGGGTTTCTGGTGCTGGCCGGTCTGGTCCTGTTCATGCGACAGGAACAAACGCCGGCGGCTCAGGCCGCCCGGTTTTACAAGCAGTTGGCCCAAGAGCCGGAAAACACCTTATCAAAGCTCGAACAGCGATATGCTTTGGAAAGCGGATCGCCGGACTTTCTGCTGCAACTGGCCAATCGCGCCCGACAAGCCGGGGATCAGAACGTGGCCAATCTGGCCGACGGGCTGTTTCTGTTGGGCAACCGGCCACAGGCGGGGCTACCGATCATCACACGCGCGCTGGATGATGTTGCCAACTCCGGCAAGGACTGGGACGGGCTATATCATCGGCGACTCATATTAAAGACCGGCCAGGCCTTGCTCGAAGCTCCTTCCATCACAGAGCTAAGCCTGTTGCGGCCGCAGTTCGCTCACGTCCTGACCGTGCTCGAGGAGCGTAAAGAGTGGTCGCCAATCCTGGAATCGCTCCTGCCGGTGCTGACCAATATGCGCGACAGCGAACGCGTCGATGCGGTGGACGACCGGCTGGTATACCTTAATCAGGCGGCCGTCCGTTTGCGACAGGTTCAGGAGCAGCTGAGCGAACATCCTTCCAGTATCGAGCGGACATTAGTGCGAGCCATCACACGTCGATGGACAGGATTACTGACGGCCGAGATCGAGGATCACCGCGGTCGCGCCGAGCTGGAAGTGACTCTAAAGACCAAACGATTGGCACCCAACGGCAGCACCTATGTGGCGATGGAAATTCGTAACACCGGGCGCGCAGCGGCCGAAAATATCATCGCCGTTCTGGATGAGAATCCCGCCTATCTGGTCCGCACAGAGCCACAAACCATCCCGTTTCTGCCATCTGGTCGGACACGGCAGGTGCGGTTCGTCATCGAGCCGCAGGCGGAAGAACGGTTTCGGGTGGCGATGTCTCTGACTTACGACGACCGTAATCGTCACGACAAAACCACGGCATTTGGCGACATGGTCTATTTATTGCCGCCCGTTCGCGAGTTTACCCCGATCGCCAACCCCTATCTACCGGGGACACCCTTGCGCAAGGACAGTTCGCTGTTTTTCGGCCGCGAGGAACTGTTCGACTTCATCGCTGAGCATGCCGGGATGCAAAGCCAGCGAAACGTGTTCATGCTGGTAGGACAGCGGCGAACCGGAAAAACATCGCTCCTCCTGCGGTTGGAAGACTATTTACCGCCGCAACTATTACCGGTTTACATTGATTGCCAATCGCTCGGCGTGTCGCCCGGCATGCCGGCAATATTGCAAGAGTTCGCCTGGCATATCGCCGACGCATTGAATAGCAAAGGAATCACCATCAACGTGCCCGAATTCGATGAGTGGCAGGTGGATCCGGCGCGTGTGTTCCAACGCGAGTTTTTACCGGCCGTGCGTCAATTATTGCCCGCGGATACGATTCTATTGCTGGTCTTCGATGAATTTGAGGCGTTCGAGTCCATGGTCGCGGACGGCATCCTGCCGCGGACGTTCTTCCCCTACATGCGCCATCTCATGCAGCATAGCCTTGGGCTAGGGTTCGTCTTCGTCGGGACACGTCGCCTGGAGGAAATGAGCGCCGATTACTGGTCGGTTCTGTTCAATATCGCTCTCTATCGCAAGATCGATTTCCTCAGCGAGGAGGCGGCGTCACGGCTCATTTGCGATCCGGTCGCCCCGAACATCATCTATGATGACCTGGCGATCGATAAAATTTTGCGCGTCACAGCCGGCCATCCCTACTTCCTCCAACTTGTCTGCTACACGCTGGTCAAACGAGCCAACCAGCAGAAAACGGGCTATGTGACCATCTCCGACGTAAACGTGGCCCTGGATGAGATGTTGCGGCTGGGTGAGGTGCATTTCGCCTACATTTGGCAACGGGCAAACCTGGCTGAGCGCGCAGTGCTGGCGGCCGCGGCCCATCTAATGGATCGGAATGAACCTTTACATCCGGAAGTATTTGCCGAGCATCTCCAGTCATATAGCATTGAGCTGGACCCGACCGAGGTGACCCACGCCCTCAACGCGCTGGTCGAGCGCGATATCATGCGCGAAGTGATGGAAGAGGGAAAGGCGCTCTACGAGCTGCGCATCGGTCTGGTTGGGGAGTGGGTGGCACAAAACAAAAGTATCAGCAAGCTCCACGTCCATCTGGAGAGCTGACGCGATAGTCGTTCGCGAGCCGCGCACCTTGCAGAAGAATAAGGGGGTATCCTGGTAACAGCTAGATTTCTTTTGGTCGCCAGACACCGACGAGTTCGTAGGCATCATCCAATTCGATGTCTCGCCAACTCTCAATGGGTAATCGCAAGCAGGCCAGAGCGGCCGTCGACATCGTTTCATCGCGGCCGCTGAGTTGTTCGACCAGTTCCTGAATACCCGGATTGTGGCCGACCATCATCAGGGTAGTGATATGGTCACTCGTTCGGCGGGCCAGGTCGATATAAGTCTCCGGATCGGCCAGGTAGAGATCACGAGTGTATAGAACTTCGCCGTCGAACGAAGACGACTCGGCCACGCTGTCGGCCGTCATGGCTGCCCGTTTGGCGGCCGAGCTGAGGATCAGATCGGGGACGAGGTCGAGAGAGATGAGCAGCTTGCCCATGCGAGGAGCATCATGGCGGCCGCGATCGTTCAGTGGCCGATCATAATCTGAGAGCTTGCCGTCGCTCCAACTCGACTTGGCGTGTCGCAAAAGTAGCAACGTTTTCATGCTGTTTCCCCGGCGGCCGCTCCGGCCAATTGAGAGAGCAAGAAGGGGCACTCGCGCGCCCCTTCAAGTTCATAGTCTCTCAATAGGCTAGAGTTCGTCGACGGAAGATATGATCCGGCCGACCAAGCCATAATCCTTAGCCTGCCCGGCCGACATCCAGAAATTGCGGTCGGTGTCTTCCTCCACCTTCTCAATTGATTGACCCGTCTGACCGGCGAAGATCTCATTGAGGCGTCGGCGCATCTTGAGGATCTCCTGAGCCTCAATAGCGATATCGGACGCCTGCCCTGTGGCGCCTCCGGCCGGTTGATGTAGCAGGAACCGGGTGTTCGGCAAGCTGTAGCGATTTTCCAGATCGGCCGCAGCATAGATCAACGCGCCCGCGCTGGCGACCCAGCCCGTTCCAATGACCTTCACCGGCGACTGGACGAAACGAATCATATCGAAGATGGTATCGCCGGACTCAACATGTCCGCCAGGTGAATTGATGAAGATGCGGATCTCGTCATGAGACTCGGCATCCATGACCAACAATCGCCTGGTCACATCCATGGCCAGATTCATATCGATGGGACCGTAAATGAGTATCGTGCGATTCTTTAGCAGGCGGTCATCCATGGATCGGGGATGATCGCCCTTTTTCTCCGGCTTGTCGTCATCATCTTCATCCGGGACCTCGACCGGCTCGATCTCAGGCATGTCGTCATCGTCATCATCATCCAAAAGGGGAGTGAACCCCGTAAGTTCGTTCATATATTTTGTTCTCCTCGGCGTCGGCTTTCGGACGCTCCAGGATTCATTATAGGAAAGCAAAGACAATTTACAAACTAGCGGCGCAGGTTTGAAAACGCCTTCATGCCGGGGTAGATGGCGGCATCACCCAGGTCCTCTTCAATTCGGAGGAGCTGGTTGTACTTGGCCGTCCGGTCGCTGCGAGCAGGCGCGCCGGTCTTGATTTGTCCCGCATTAAGGGCGACGACCAGGTCGGCGATAGTGGAATCCTCGGTTTCGCCGCTGCGATGGGAGACGACGGCCGTCCAGCCGTTCCGCTGCACCAAATTAACGGACTCGATGGCCTCGGTCAGGGTGCCGATCTGGTTCACCTTGCAAAGCAGGCTGTTAGCCGCCTTGCGCGTCAGAGCCGTCTCGATCCGTTTCACATTGGTAACGAGCAAGTCATCACCAACGATCTGTAAGCGGTCGCCCAGACGCTCAACCATGAGCGCCCAATTATCCCAGTCGTCCTCATGAAGTCCGTCCTCAATGGAAATGATGGGATATTTATCAACCCATGACTCCCAGAAGTCAACCATCTCACGGCCGGTCAAGGTCTTGCCCTCAACCTTCAGGTGATACTTGCCGTCCTCATAGAACTCGGACGCGGCCGGATCCATGGCCAGCATGATCTGCTCTCCGGCCACGTAACCCGCCTCTCTGATGGCTTCCAGTATCAGGTCCAACGCCTCGCTATTGGCCGAAACGCGCGGCGCAAAACCGCCCTCATCGCCGACGGTGGTGCCGTAGCCCTTCTTGCTAAGAACCTTCTTGAGGCTCTGGTAAATCTCGACACCCCAACGAAGTCCCTCACTATATGTCGGCGCGCCAACGGGCATAACCATGAATTCCTGCATGTCCGTCGCGCCGGCAGCATGCTTGCCGCCGTTCATGATGTTCATCATCGGCACAGGCAGAGTCCGGCCGCCGACGCCACCCAGATAGCGATAGAGCGGCAAACCCTGGCTCGCGGCCGCGGCGTGGGCAACTGCCAGCGAGACACCCAATATCGCGTTGGCTCCCAGACGTTGCTTGTTCTCGGTGCCGTCCAGATCGATCATCGCCAGATCGATACCCATCTGATCAGTGGCCTGCCAGCCGAGAAGCATCTCGGCGATCTCGTCATTCACAGCATCGACCGCCTGGAGCACACCCTTGCCATTGTAGCGTTTCTTGTCGCCGTCGTGTTTCTCCCAGGCCTCATGAACGCCGGTAGAAGCGCCGGAGGGGACCATCGCCCGACCCGTCACACCTTCGTACAGGGTTACTTCGACTTCAACAGTCGGATTGCCGCGCGAATCGAGAACCTCGCGCGCATGTACAGATTCAATGTAGTCCATTGAAGATCTCCTTGGTTTGGTAAAAAGCTGAAGAGTTGTTGCGGCACCTGAAACTATACTTAATCCGGCCCCTTCTCGCAAGCATCGCCGTTATGTTCTCACCCGGCCGGAGCCATACGATGGGCTTGCTAATGCGCTGGTGCAACGTTATAACTTCACTCATGATCGACGTTGCCGGATCCCAGCTAAGCCGTGGCCTGTTTGCATTTTGGCAGGGCATCCTTGGCGATCTACTGGATGTCTTCGACCTCCACTACGTGTGTGCCGGCTTTTCATCCCATGCGGCCAAACACCTCGAGGGTCACGTGCTGGTGGCACTGGCCGACGGAGACGGCCAATTTTACAACGTTTGGATTTCAGGACCCGATGGATCGATCGTCCAGGAGCGGTGGCCCGCAAGTGATGCCGGTTTTGAAGATCTGCTGATTGGCGATCGGCCGTTGTTTCTGGACAAACTGGAGAGGCCCGCATCCGAGGTCATATCGAGTCGATTATGGTTGCACACTCGCCGCAAGTTGTTTGTGATTCCCATCACGGGTGGAGATCGAGTCTATTCGCCCCATCCACCCACTATCCTGGTCTTCATCGATCCGCCCCAAAGCGCCCTCAGCGATCTTCCGATGCTGGAACAGATCGGCAGCTTGTTTCATGTATTCCTGGATCGGGCCACGCTGAGGGAGTCGGCCGACCGACATGCGGTCGAGTTCGCCGTCATCTCGGATATCAACCAGGCATTAAGCGCGACACTGAACGTGCAGGAAATATACCAGCTATTGACCGGGCCGATTCGGCAGACACTTAACGTCGAGACCTTGTCCATCGGCCTCGTGGAACCTGTCACAGGCGATATCCTCTTTGTCGAGAACCTCATGGGCCCGATGTTCGAGCGATTACCTCCTGTACGACTCAGCCGCGGTCAAGGAATCGCCGGATGGGTGGTCGAACACAAGGAACCGGTCACCATTAACAACGCCTATTCGGACAAGCGCTTTTTCTCGGACGTCGACCGCAGTTCCGGATTTCGAACCAGGTCGATGATCTGCATCCCTCTCACCGTCGACGATCGAGCTATCGGTGTGCTGCAAGCCATCAACCGGCTGACCGGCGAATTCACCGAACATGATTTACAGCTCATTCAGGCGATGGGCGGTCCATTGGCAGCGGCGATTGAAAATGCCAACCTGCACCGGGAACTACTGGTCGAATCACAGCGAATTGAAACATTGCTTGAGCAAATCGATATTGGTTCGGTGACAATCAATCGCGACGGCGTCATCAGCCGGGCCAACAGCGCATTCAATGTCCTGCTCGGCGAAGGCAGCGAAAACTCGGTCGGCAGTTTGCTCGGCGAGCGGTTGCGAACCCGGCAGGGCGAGCTTGATTCACTGGTATCACAGGTTTTCAACTCGACGGGCGATCTGTTGCTGGCGGCTGACATTGTGAGGGTCGATGGCCGCGAAGTCCCCGTGGTGGTCAGTGGCACGGCCATCGGAGCCGATATGGGTGATGCGGATGAGGCGATCCTCATCTTCAGCGACGCGACCCAGATCCGTGAGGTGGAGCGCATGCGGGACGATCTGTTTCAGGCGATCATCCACGAATTACGAACCCCGCTGGCGACGATCCTCATGTACTCGCGACTGCTACGCGAAGGCAAGGCGGCGCAACCCGACAAGTCCGAGCGTTTTCTGGGCGTCATCGAGCGGGAAAGTGACCGCTTGCAACGAATGATTCGGCAGATGCTGGATTTAGCCAAATTGGACGCACGCGAGATTCGGCGAGGATCGGAGGCCGTGGAGGTGAATCCGATTTTCGCGGAGGTACTCCCTCCTTTCGCTGAGCGCGCCGTCCATAAAGGATTGCTCTTCCGCCAACGGATCACCCCCGACCTTCCGTCAGTGTCAGGTAGCGCGGAGGTAATCGTCCTGACGTTAAGAAACTTACTGGATAATGCGATTAAATTCTCGCCATCAGGTAATATACTCGTTAGCGTCAAAAGCGAGACTAACGCCGTCGTGATCGATATCAGTGATGAGGGTATCGGCATCCCCCCTGAATCGCTTCCCTATCTGTTTAAGCGCTTCTATCGCACTCAGGTATCCATCGAGCGCGGCTTCGCCGGTACAGGGCTGGGCCTCTACATGGTAAAAGAGAGCCTGAAGAACTATAATGGAGAGATCAGCGTGCAAAGCACGCTTGGCGAAGGGTCAGTGTTCACCGTTCGGCTACCAATCGCCCAGACCTGACCCGCGATTAAGTATTATGCGAAACAACGCGATCTATCTGGATCATGGCGCCACGACCCCCGCCCATCCGGCCGTCGTGGAAGCCATGACCCCCTACTGGAACGGAACATTCGGCAATCCCTCGTCGCACCACCACACGGGATTCAATGCCGCGCGCGCGGTGGAAGACGCTCGCGAAACGATAGCCGATCTGCTGGGCACATCGCCGGAGGCTATCATCTTCACCGGTTGCGGGTCAGAGAGCAATAACCTGGCCTTGCGAGGTACGATGTTGTCCGCCCGCGCCAGTGGCCGGGGCAACCACCTGATCACCAGCACCATTGAACACAGCGCAGTGCTGGAGACAGCCCGACAATTGCATGATTACTACGGATTTGATCTGACAATTCTGCCGGTAGATGAGTTCGGTCGGGTGCAGTTAAGCGATGTCGAAGCGGCATTGCGGCCGGACACAGCACTCATCAGCGTGATGGCCGCCAACAACGAGATCGGCACGCTGCAACCCTGGCAAGCGATCGGTGAGTTGGCTCATTCGCGCGGGATCGTCTTTCATACAGATGCCGTTCAACTCGTGAGCATGCGGAGGTGGAATCTGGCGCAAGAGCCTATCGATCTGATGACCATCGCGCCCCATAAATTTTATGGGCCAAAAGGAGTCGGTATCCTTGTGCGGCAGTCCGGCGTCGATCTGGTTCCGTCCCAGTCAGGCGGCGGCCACGAGGGCGGACTACGGGCCGGGACTCTCAATGTGCCTCTCATCGTCGGCGCGGCCGAAGCCTTGCGTCTGGCCACAGACGAACTGGAGCAACGCCGTGCTCATGCTATCGCCCTGCGCGATCGACTCATGTTCGGGCTAACCGAAGCCATGCCCGATAATTGCATCATCACCGGCCACCCTACCGAACGACTGGCGCATAACGCGAGTTTCGCCTTCCGCCATGTCCGCGGCAACGACCTGCTTATGCATCTGGACATGGCCGGCATCGCCGCCAGCAGCGGCTCCGCTTGCAGCAGCGGCGATCCAAAGCCTTCGGCCGTGTTACAATCGCTGGAGCTGGGGTCAGAATGGACTACCGGCGGCCTAAGGCTGACCATCGGTTCACAGAACACCGTTGACGAGATCAATTATGTGATCGAAAAACTGCCGAAAATTATCGAAAGACTATCGACCGTTGAGTCCGGCTTCGCGGCGATTATTTCCTGAATGACATGAGCCATATACCAACCAATGGGGCCGGCAATAGGGAGCGGCGACGAATCGTCGTGGCCATGAGCGGCGGAGTCGACAGCTCCGTCGCCGCGGCATTGCTGGTCGATCAAGGCCATGAAGTCATCGGCATGATGATGCGGCTGTGGAGCGAACCAGGAGGCGGGACCGACGCCCCCACCAATCGCTGTTGCACGCCGGATCAGATGGCCGACGCCCGTCGCGTGGCCGACCGCCTGGATATCCCGTTCTATGCCGTCGACGTCCGCCAACACTTTCAGCAGGTGATTGTTCAATTTTTCCTCGATGAGCATGAAGCCGGCCGCACGCCCAACCCATGCGTAGAGTGCAATCGACAGATACGCTTCACTTATTTACTGGAGCAGGCGATGGCCCTGGAGGCTGACTACCTGGTGACGGGTCACTATGCCCGGGTAGACCAAACCAACGGGAAGTACCGCTTGCTGCAAGGCATCGATTCAAACAAGGATCAATCCTACGTGTTGCATACGTTGCGGCAGGATCAACTGGCTCATGTTTTCTTCCCTATCGGCGAATACACCAAACCCGAGGTGCGGGAACTGGCGCAGCATTACGGCCTTTCGGTGGCTTCAAAGCGGGAAAGCCAGGACCTCTGCTTCCTGAAAGACGGCGACTATCGACGATTCCTGCGCGAGAACAGCGTTCAGGTTCAAATTCCGGGTCCTGTTTTGGATGAAAACGGCCACGAGTTGGGGCGCCATGAGGGTTTGGCCTTCTACACCATCGGGCAGCGGAAAGGCCTCGGAATTGCCGCGGCCGAGCCGCTCTTCGTCTTGCGCAAAGACCCAACATGCAACGCACTCATCGTAGGGCCGCGCGAGGCGTTGGGCATCCGCGAACTGACCGCGACCGGGGTAAACTGGATCAGCGGCGAAGCTCCGACAGGTCCGATTCCCGCCCAAGTTAAAATCAGGTATAAAGCAGCCGGAATCGAGGCAACGGTTCGACCGCTTGGTCCGGATCAGGTTCGCGTGCGGTTCACAGAGCCGGTATTCGGTGTGACCCCAGGACAAGCGGCCGTGTTCTATCATGATGAGGTCTGTCTCGGTGGCGGGCTTATCGTCGATGAACAAGCCCATAGTCCGGCCGAAACCCGTCATGTCGAGGAGGGTGCACAATAATGACGGAGATTCCCAGTTCCGCCTCCGGTCTGG
Source organism: uncultured Ardenticatenaceae bacterium (assembly GCA_964654505.1). Lineage (GTDB taxonomy): Bacteria > Chloroflexota > Anaerolineae > Promineifilales > Promineifilaceae > Promineifilum. The sequence goes on from CAZZJN010000021.1 coordinate 24,290, forward strand.
TTTTAGGTTTTCTATTGGCCGGCATCTACGGCGGCGTATTTCATGCTATCTTCGGCGGTTCGATCCGGCGAATCGCGCTCTATTTGTTAGTAGCCTGGGCGGGCTTTTTCATCGGCCAGTTCATCGGCGACTTCCTGAACTTTGAGTTATTAAAGTTGGGGAAGATCCATCTTATAAGCGCCAGTCTTGGAGCATGGATCGCATTGTTTGCCACGTGGTGGCTGATGGGCCAGGAGCCGGAGGGCAATTGAGACCCACGCACAATCTTGATATACTAGGGAGTTGGGGTTAATGTGATGAACGAGGCTTATTACCAGGTCCCGCCCAATACGCCGAATTCGGCGCCTCATAACGAACCGCTAATTCCACGCGGATATATCATCGGCGGCATCATCGTGACGCTGGTCGTCTCGGTGCTGTTTATCGCCCTACTGGTGTATCTGGCAATCAACTATGCGGATACCATCCTGATCATCCGCGATATTTTCATCATCGCCCTCGGACTGATGTCATGTTTATCGGGGATCGTGCTGATACTGTTACTCATCAGTATCATCAGGCTGATCAACATGATCGAGTTCGAACTGAAGCCTATTTTATTAAAGACGAACGACACATTGAGCACCGTTCGGGGTACGACCGTATTCATGAGCGAAAATGTCGTCGGGCCTGTGACCAAGGCCAGTAGCTATGTTGCCGGATTTCGACGTGGGGTCGCGACGCTATTCGGTGATCCCAAACGTAATTTGAGCAAGTAGGTCGCACACAACGATCGATTTAGGAGAAATGAGATGAACGACAACAGCAATGATCTGGGGGCTTTCCTCGCCGGTTTTGTCATCGGGGCGCTGGTAGGCGCCGCTACCGCCTTGATTCTCGCCCCCCAGTCAGGTCCTGATACTCGTCAGAAGTTGGCCAACGTCGGCGCCGATCTGCGCCACTCTGCCGACTCCGCCACGCGCGAATATCGCGATAGAGCGGGCGATCTGATTGCCGACACACGAAACCGCGCGCAAAGCCTGACCGAACAAGTACAGGAACAGGTACGCATCGTCCTGGATGAAGGCAAAGAGCAGGCCGGGCAGATCGCCGAAAGCCTGAACAACGGGGAAGTAACCGACAAATAGTACCTTGCCTTTCCATGGCATTGCCATTCTATCTAGCAAATAATCCGTTCGACCCATGAACGATCGCGTTAGCCAATAAGTACCCTCATCGGGATCACCCGCAACGTGGCGTTTCCGATGATCCGTAAGTCGTCTAAAATTGCATATCTGGAAACGCGGATCAGCTTCGCCTGCCCGCGCGGCCAATAAACGCTAATGATGCAAGCTGTCGAATCAACTCGGGCGGACCTCTTGAAGGGCTTGCCGGGAAGTCAATCCAGTGACGCCGATCGCGCACGCCTGAGCAAGGCGATTCAGTTTGCTATGGAGGCGCATGGCGACAAGCGGCGGCCGTCTGGCGAAACTTACTTCGAACACGGCCGCAACGTCGCCATTGCCTTGGGCGAATTAGGTATTGACGATCCTGATTCGGCCGTCGCCGCATTGCTCCACGACATCCTCCTGCCCCACACGGGTATCACTGAAGCCACGTTGACCAAACAGTTTGGGCCAGAGGTGACATCCCTCGTCAAGAGCATTCAGACCTTGAGCGAGCATTCCCGGCAAGCCAGTCGCACCAATCCGGCCAACGATATCGTCACAGAAATGGCCCAGAATCGGGATACCCTGGAGGCCATTCGCAAGGCCCTCCTGTCGATCATCGAGGGCGATATAAGGATCATCGTGATCCGAATGGTCGACTCCTTGCAGGATCTGCGGCGAGCGGCCAAGATGCCCCGGGACATGCAAATCCAGGTTGCCTATGAGGCGATGCATATCTATGCGCCACTGGCCAACCGCCTGGGCATCTGGCATCTGAAGTGGCAACTGGAAGATGCGGCCTTCAGCTTCCTGGAACCGGAGAAATATCGCGAGATCGCCCGGCGCCTGGACGACAACCGGGAATTGCGAAGCATCAAAGTCGAACGGGCGGCCGCGCGCCTGCGCAAGCGACTGGCCGATACCGGGCTTAAGACAACCGTCACCGGCCGCTCCAAACATATCTATTCCATCTACCGCAAAATGGTTCGCAAAAACCTGGGGTTTGATCAAATTTATGACATCCAGGCCTTGCGGGTCATCATCGACCCCCCCATCAGCGATGACGATGACGGGGAGACAACCAACGGAAAAGATAAAAAGCATCGACATGAAAGGGAGGATTTGGAGCGCGACCTTTGCTACCAGGTGCTGGGTGCCGTTCACAGCCTATGGCAGCCGATCCGAGGCGAATTTGACGACTATATCGGCTCGCCCAAGCCCAACGGCTACAAGTCCCTTCACACGGCCGTGATCGATTCGGAGTCCGGTCAAAAGCTGGAAGTCCAGATTCGCACCCAGCGCATGGATGAGGAAGCCGAGCGCGGCATTGCCTCTCACTGGGCCTATAAAGAACAAAAGACCAAGGTCAGTTCCTCGGTTCAAAAGCAGATCCAGAATCTGCGAGAGCTTCTGTTCACCTTGCAGGAGGACGAGGACGACATCGATAGCGTGACAGACGTGGGTAAAATGGAGGAACGCATCCATGTCTTCACGCCCAACGGAAAAGTGATCGATCTGCCCGCCGGATCGACGCCGATCGATTTCGCCTATCAGATTCACACCGACCTGGGCCATCTATGCCGCGGGGCGCGGGTGAACGGCAAGCTGACAAGCCTCGACTATCAACTCCAATCGGGCGACAAGGTGGAGATCATCAAGGGTAAGCGCGGCGGCCCCAATCGGGACTGGATGAATTCCAGCCTCGGTTTCACACGCAGCAGCCGCACGCGCAGCAAAATCCGCCAATGGTTCCGGCAACAGGAGCGCGAACAGAATATCGCCCAGGGACGCGATGTGATTCTGCGGGAACTGAAGCGGCTGGGGTTGCCCGATGTCTATTCGGTCGAGGATATCGCCCACGCGCTGAAATATGACGATATCGATGAATTCCTGGCCAAGGTAGGCTTCGGCGACATCCAGTCGGCCCAGATCGCCGGCGCGATCGCCGTCATGCAACAGTCACTGCGCGGTGATGATCAGGACCTGCTGCCTCTCTTCACAACGCCCAGCAAACGTCGCAAAGGGTTGACTATCCACGGGGTAGAGGGACTCTACACGCGCATGGCCAAATGTTGCAACCCCATTGCGCCCGAGCCGATCGTCGGCTACATCACCCGAGGCCAAGGCGTAACTATCCACGCCCAGAATTGCGAGCAACTCCAGAGTATCTCCGAGAAGGAACGGCTGATCGAGGTCGATTGGGGAACGGATAACGAACGCTACCCGATTCCCATCGTCGTCACGGCCTACCGCCGAGGGACGCTCATCGAGGACATGGTCAATACGTTACGCGGCCGGCAAATCAACGTCCCTAAGACCAAACTGGTGACGGTGGACAACATCATGAAGGTCTACCTCATTGCGGAAGTAGCCGATATCAATCAACTAAATTGGCTGCTGGCCAAGCTGGAAAACCTGCCGAAGGTGATTAAGGCTCAGCGTCAAAGCTGGTCGTAGGTTTCGATTCATCGCTCCCGGCCGGGAGAACCACACCCATCTCATCCAACCGCACACGTGTCTCCGACTCACCCTCGCCCAGGATGAGTTCCCACGTTTGCATGTTGTAGCGGAAAGGCTCCAGACGGCCGTCCTCGGCCAACATGACGAGATCGCCCCAGACAAAGCGGTCGTCACGGCCATGCAACCTCAACCTCGCCGTGTGCCAGCGACAGTAATACACAAGCGGTTTCACGGCACCATCAATCCTCCAACGCCTCGTATTGCTCGAAGATTTGCCGGTAGGCGGGCGATGTCTCCATGAGGGTCATATGGTCACCGGCGGCTTCAAGTCGGCCATTGCGCATGACCAGGATGAGATTGGCCCACCTAATCTGGGACAGGCGATGGGTGATTAGGAAGGTTGTTCGGTTCTCGGCCGCGCGACGGATGGCCCGTTGAATCTGATCCTCCGTGGCGCTATCGACCGCGCTGGTGGAGTCATCGAGAATGAGAATCCGCGGGTTAGTCAGGAAGGCGCGGGCCAGGGCGATGCGCTGCCGTTGCCCACCGGACAGAGTCACTCCTCGGCCGCCGACGACCGTATCGTACCCGTCCTTAAAGCTCACGATGAAGTCGTGGGCCTGGGCTGAGCGAGCGGCCGCTTCGATCTCTTCCCGTGTCGCCCCCGGCGCGCCAAAGGCGATATTGTCGGCGATGGTACGCGAGAACAGGAAGATATCCTGTTCGATGATCGAAATCTGCCGCCGCAGAGCGGCCAGGCTCCAGTCACGAACATCGATCCCGTCCACCAGCACTCGCCCCTCATGCGCGTCATAGGTGCGATTGATCAGCTTGGTCAGCGTGCTCTTGCCCGCTCCGGTCTGCCCAACGATAGCGACCGTCTGGCCCGGCTCGACCGTGAAGTTGATCCCCCTAAGGGTGTCAACGCCGGGCACGTAGCCGAAGGTGACATTTTCAAAAGTGACTCGGCCGGCGATTGGTTCAGCGTAACCATCCGGGTTTTCATCCAGGTCGGTCTCCTTATTGATCAGTTCAAGGATGCGGCGTGCGCCGGCCATTCCCAACGATACCTGAGAATAGGCCATCAGGGAGATGTTGGTTGGGAAGTTGAAGAGCGAGAGCAAGCCCATGTAAGCCACCACATCGCCGACCTGCAACTGACCCGCCCGCAACAGGATAATGGCGTGAACAAATCCTATCACCTCGGTGATGCCGAGCAGCAATAACGGCAGAAACTTGGCCTCTTCCCAGCCCTGGGCCACGGTTGCATCACGATATTCGCGGGCGTTGGTCTCGAAACGGCCGACTTCGTTCGTCTCCTGAGCCGTGGCCTTGACCATCTCGATGCCGTCAATCGCCTCGGCGAGCCGAGAATTCATAACACCGAAAGACAGACGAACCCGGTCGGCGATCTTCGACAGAACATTCATGTACCGGGCCAGCGCCAGCACGTAGGTTATGATGAAGAAGGTGGGTGCCAGCATGAGCTGCCAGGAGTAGCGTGGCGCGAGGATCAAGGGCATGATGAGGAAATTGGCCGATCCGACAACCAGATTGATCCCCGGATACATCATCAGATTGAGCTGCCGGACATCGTTGGTGGCTCGCGCCATGGTATCCCCCACGGGTTGCAGATCGTGGAAGGTCATGCTCTTGCCCAGCAAGCTAACGTAAAGCTCCTGCCGCGAATCGCGCTCGATTCGCTCGCCGATGACCGCGCTGGCGAAGTTACGGCCCAGTTGGAGAAATGAGCGAACGACCTGACTGATAATGACGCCCAGCGCGGCCGCTCCAATGGTGTTCAGGTTTGGCGGTGTGGCGAGAGCGGCATCGAAGGCCATGCCGATGAGGATCGGCATGACCGCCGCCAACGCTGCGTTCCCGAAGGAACCGACCAGCATCACGATGAAGAGGAGCCAATGCCTGGCGGCATGGGACAGGACCCAGCGGCCGGGAGATCGACGATTGGTCGGCTTGGCAATTTGAATGGCAAATTCACCCATTGAAATCACTCACACAAAACAGAATCGGGATTAAAGGCATCAGGCCGCCTCCGGGAAACAGGAATCGGCGATGAGGCCCATGATCTCTGCCAGGACTTCCTCAACCGTCCGGCCGGTCGTGTCGATAAGGATCGCGTCGTCCGCCCTACGCATGGGCGAATGTTCCCGGCTGCCGTCGATATGGTCCCGGCGCACGACATCGGCCAGGATGGCCTCAAAGCTGTCGTCATGTCCCCGGCGAAGGCGGTCGTGCAGGCGGCGACGCGCGCGCTCCTCCGGCGTTGCGGTGATGTAGAGTTTGAGCGGCGCGTCGGGCATCACAACTGTGCCGATATCGCGGCCGATCATAACCACACGGCCGCGCAAACCCACTTCCCGCTGCCGCCACACCATCTCGGCGCGAACCTCCTGATACGAAGACACCTGAGAGACCGTTGCATCTACCTCAGGCAATCGGATATCCCAGGTGACATCTTTGCCTTCCAGCATGACTGTATAGTGACGGCCGTCGGTCTCGTCCGCTATCGGCAAAATATCCAGGTCGCAGGCGTGAGCCAACCGTACAACCGATTCTTCATCGTCAGGCCGAATTCCTTGTTGGATAGCCGCCAAGGCCAGAGCGCGATACATCGAACCGGTATCGAGGCACAAATAACCCAGGCGCTGGGCAAGCAACAAACCGACGGTCGATTTGCCGGAGGCGGCAGGGCCATCGATAGCTATCACATCAGGCAGATAATCCGTAGTCACAAATAATCCTGTTATTTCGACGGCCGTTCCGCCGATCGATATCGTCCATTCGTTCGTTGTCGAGGCCTCCCCGGCATCGGAGATTCTTCGACGCTCCGCACCAGCTGGCCAACTTCTTGCTCGGACAGGTAACGCCATTGCCCGGGCTTGAGATCGCCCAAAGCCAGCGGGCCGATCCGCTCACGAACCAGTCGCCTGACGGGATGGCCCAAAGCGGCGGCGATGCGGCGAATCTGGCGTTTGCGCCCCTCGCGGAGGATGATTCGCAGCTTCGTGCTGCCGGTTTCGCGCTCGATAACCTCGATAGGGGCCGGAGCGGTGATGCGATCATCAAGCATGACGCCGCGGCGCCATTGGTCCAACACCTTATCGGATATGGAACCCTCCACGGTCACGATATACACCTTCTCATGTCCATATCGCGGGTGGGTCAGACGATGAGCCATCTCACCGTCGTTCGTCATCAAAACCAGCCCCTCGCTCGGCTTATCGAGGCGGCCAACGGGATAAATATGGATGGCGTCGTCAATCTGGATAAGATCGCGCACAGTCGTGCGCCCCTCTTCCATCTCATCCTCCAAAGATGAGATGACTCCACGCGGCTTGTTCAGGGCGATATAGATGAGCGCTTCATCGGAATCTTGGTTCCCGCTAATAACAAGCGGCCGTCCGTCGATAGCAATTCGATTGATGGCGGGGTCGGCCTTGTCGCCCAGTACGGCAACGCGACCGTCGACCGTGACACGGCCCTCAGCGATAATCGTTTCACATGATCGGCGCGAGCCTAAATTGGCTCGCGCCAGTATCTTCTGCAAGCGTTCTTCCACAGTCAGCACACTTAATAACGGCCGGATCAGCACGCCGGCCAGGAAGCTTGTTAACCGCTATTTACTCTTCCTCGTCGTCCAGTGGCGGCATTTCCGTCAATGCCCCCAGCCCGAACGATTGCAGGAAGTCGGGCGTCGTGCCGTAAAGGATAGGGCGGCCGGGTTTCTCCAACCGGCCCACTTCCTC
>CAZZJN010000022.1:0-22346 GCA_964654505.1 uncultured Ardenticatenaceae bacterium
CAACAACGATGGGGTTCCTTGTTGGTCAACTTGGGTCTTTTGTTACTGATCCTGATTTGGACCATCCCCACATTAGGCTTGTTTATTTCCAGCTTCCGTAATCGAGATTCCATTCAAAATTCCGGTTGGTGGAATGTCTTCCCGCACCGCACCTATGAGACTGTCGCCACACTCACCCCGGCCGAGATGGGATTGGATCCGACCGGCCCGATGGTGGTCGAGGGAGTGGAGACGACATTCGAGGAGATGCGCAAGACCGGCGTTACCGCCGAAGACGGGACGTTCTATCGCTGGGTAGGCAATCGACGCCTGGGCCGTATCGAACAACAGGAACAGAAATGGGCGGTTGATTGGAGCTTCACGCTTGATAATTACCGCCAGGTTCTCAGCGGCAAGAGCTTTGAGTACAAGCGGCCGGACGGCTCGATTCAGACGATCCCCGGCGATAACTTCGTCAGCGCCTTCCTGAACAGCCTGGCCGTGGCCGTTCCGGCGACGGTCATCCCCATCCTGGTGGCCGCTTTTGCCGCCTACGGCTTCGCCTGGATGCGGTTCCCCGGTCGCCGGCTGATGTTCATCCTGGTGGTCGCCTTGCTGGTCGTGCCGTTACAGGTCGCCCTGGTGCCCATCCTGAGGGACTTCAATATGCTGAAGATCAACGGGACGTTCCTGGCGATGTGGATGGCCCACACCGGATTCGGCTTGCCGTTGGCCACCTATTTGTTGTTCAACTATATCAGCCAACTGCCGCGCGAGACGCTCGAATCGGCCTTCATCGACGGCGCGTCCCATTTCACGGTCTTCCGCAAGTTGATCCTGCCCCTGTCCGTGCCCGCGCTGGCTTCGTTCGCCATTTTCCAGTTCCTGTGGGTTTGGAATGATTATCTGGTGGCCATCATCTTCCTGGGCGGCAACCCGGAAACGAAGGTCATCACCCAGCGTCTCGCCGATATCGTCGGCTCGCGGGGTAGTGACTGGCACTTGCTGACGGCCGGGGCGTTTCTGACGATGCTCTTGCCGATGATCGTCTTCTTCAGCTTGCAGCGCTTCTTCGTGCGCGGCTTGCTGGCCGGGTCGGTCAAGGGTTGATACGCTCGCGACCGGCGTAATGATCGCATGATGATCAGGCGCAATTGATAATTGATGAGCATGGAGCTGCCGTTTGGGCTTCATGCTCTTTTTTTATACGATAGCATATTTCTGGAGCGGCCGTCTTTGCCGCGCGGCTTGCGGTGGTGTTGGATATTTGCAAATTAATCGAGGGTGCCGTAGACCTCAGGCAACCGGACAACCATCTCCATGGAAACGCGCCGCGCCCCTTCCCGGTTGCCTGACCCTTCCGGGAAGCCCTATACCGCATTAATTTGTTTACCGGCGACATCTCCGGTATACGATAGGAGAAATAGAGAATGTCCGAAAAACAGTGGTATCAAGAGGCGGTATTCTTTGAGCTAAACGTTCGCGCCTATTGTGATTCCGACGGTGACGGCAACGGGGATTTTCGCGGGGCGATCACCAAGCTCGACTACATTCGTTCGCTGGGCGTCGATTGCATCTGGGTTCAGCCCATGTATCCGTCGCCGTTGAAGGATGACGGGTACGACGTGGCCGATTACTGCGGTATTCACAAGGATTTCGGCACGCTTGACGACTTCAAGGCCTTTCTCGACGCTGCCCACGCCCGCGGGTTGCGGGTAGTGACGGATCTGGTCATGAATCATTGCTCCGAGGAGCATCCCTGGTTCCAGGCCGCCCGCAAGGATCGCCATTCACCCTACCGGGATTATTTCGTCTGGAGCGACACGCCCGAAAAATATACCGAGACCCGAATCATCTTCCTCGATGTCGAGCCGTCGAACTGGACGTTTGACGAGGTCGCCGGGCAATATTTCTGGCATCGCTTCTATGCCAGCCAGCCGGATTTGAACTACGATAATCCGGCTGTTCACGAGGAGATGTTCAACATCATCCGCTTTTGGCTGGACATGGGTATCGACGGCTTCCGGGCCGATGCCATCCCCTATCTCTACGAGCGGGAAGGCACGAATTGCGAGAATCTGCCCGAGACACACGAGTTCCTGAAGAAGGTTCGGCGCCTGATCGACGACGAGTATCCCGGTCGTGTTCTCATCGCCGAGGCCAACCAGTGGCCCGAAGATCTGCTGCCCTATTTCGGCGACGGCGATGAATTTCAGGTTTGTTTCCATTTCCCGATCATGCCGCGGCTCTACATGGCGTTGAAGAGCGGCGACAAGAGGCCGATCATCGACATCCTGGCTCGCACGCCGGCCATCCCCCCTGATTGCCAGTGGATGACGTTCCTGCGCAATCACGACGAGTTGACCCTGGAGATGGTGACGCCTAAGGAACGCCAATGGATGTGGGAACAATACGCGCCCGACCCGCGCATGCGTCTAAACCTTGGTATCCGGCGGCGGCTGACGCCCTTGCTGGATAATGACAAGCGGCGCTGGCTGGCGTTGAATGCCCTGTTCCTATCCCTTCCCGGAACACCCATCCTTTACTATGGCGATGAGATCGGCATGGGCGACAATATCTGGCTGCCCGACCGCCACGGTAGTCGGACGCCGATGCAGTGGTCGGCCGGGAAAAACGCCGGCTTCTCCACGGCCGACAAGACCTATCTGCCCGTCATCGATGATGAGGTATATAGCTATCGCACGACCAATGTCGCCGCGCAGGAGGAGGATAGCGACTCCTACCTGGCCTGGACACGCTACCTGATCGACGCGCGGCAGGGGCAGCCCGCCTTGTGCTCCGGCACGTTGTCGTGGGTGGAGACGGGCGATAACTCGGTTCTGGCCTATCGTCGCGAAGAGACAGACAATCGTGTGACATGCGTCTTCAATTTGTCGAACGAGGCGCGGCCGTCCGGCATCACCCCGGCAACCCAAATGAGGAACATGCTCTCCCGCGACGCTCGGCTCTATCCGTCCGGCACGGAGATACAGCTTCAACCCTATGAGGCGTTGTGGCTGATTGAGGCGGCGTAGCAGGCGAGGGTGATTGGGAGATCTCTATACCTGACTTGTTAATCGATTCGAGAGCGTGCAACCGGTTCGGCCGTACACAACTCTGACCTGGGTCGGATGGAGTGGAGAATCAATGAGCGAAATGGTGGGTGGAATCGAGGCCGGCGGGACGAAATTTGTCTGCGCGATCGGCACCGGCCCGGATGATATTCGGGCCGAGGTGCGTTTTCCGACGACGAACCCGGAAGAGACGATCGGCCGCGTCGTCGCCTTCTTTCGTGAGCAAGAGGAGCGCCACGGCCGCCCCGCGGCTATCGGCATCGGCGCGTTTGGGCCGATTGATCCTAACCCGAACTCACCGACCTTTGGTTTCATTACCTCGACACCCAAACCCGGCTGGGCCAACGTCGACCTGGCTGGGCGACTGGGTGACGCCTTGAATGTGCCTTTCGGCTTTGACACGGATGTTAACGTCGCCGCACTGGGCGAGTGGCGCTGGGGAATGGGGCGCGGCCTGAGCAACTTCATCTACCTGACCGTCGGCACCGGCATCGGCGGCGGGGTGGTGATCGATGGCCGGCCGGTCCACGGGCTGATTCACCCGGAGCTGGGCCACATTCTGGTGCGACGCGACCCGACGGCTGACCCATATCCCGGTCGCTGCCCCTATCATGGCGACTGTCTGGAGGGTCTGGCTGCCGGTCCGGCCATCGGCGAGCGCTGGGGTCGCTCCGCGGTCGAGCTTCCACCCGATCATCCGGCCTGGGAGCTGGAGGCCGGCTATCTGGCGCAGGCCTTGCATGCCTACATCTGCATCTTCTCCCCCGAGCGGATTATTCTTGGCGGCGGGGTCATGGAGCAGCTGCAACTGTTCCTGTCCATCCGCCGGAAAGCCCGCGAATACCTGAACGGTTACGTCCAGTCTCCGGCCATCCTGAGCGACAATGATAACTACATCGTGCCGCCGGCCTTGGGCAATCGCGCGGGGATCGTGGGAGCATTCGTTCAGGCCCAACGCGTCATCGACGACACATATCGTTGATTATTCTTCATCTTATTCGGGATTGATTACCGATTATGCCATTCGTGGATATGTGGATGAACAACCCATGCTGAACCCAATCCTGCCCTTTCTGCAGCGACAAGGCGCGCTGATCCTCGATGGCGGGCTGGCGACTGAATTGGAACGTCGCGGCTGTGACCTGCGCGATGCGCTTTGGTCGGCCCGATTGTTGATGGACGATCCCGACGTCATTCGGCAGGTGCATCGGGATTACTATTGGGCCGGGGCTGACTGCTGCACCAGTGCCAGCTACCAGGCGACCATTCCCGGGTTCGTTCGGCGGGGCATGACGGCCGAAGCCGCACGCGAGTTGATCGCCCTCTCCGTTCGTCTGGTTGTTGAGGCGCGCGATGCGTTCTGGGCGGTGGAGCAAAATCATGCCCGGCGGTTGCGACCGATAGTCGCCGCCAGCGTCGGGCCCTATGGCGCGTATCTGGCTGACGGGTCGGAATATACCGGGGCGTACGATCTGGACGAGGATGGCTTGCTCGACTTCCACGCTGAACGGTGGAAGATATTGGCCGGTAGCGCGGCCGACATCATGGCTTGCGAGACGATCCCGTCCCTGGCCGAGGCGCGGGCGTTGCGCCGGTTACTCGACGTCACCCCCGACGCCTATGCCTGGTTCAGCTTCAGTTGTCGCGACGGAGAACACATCAGCGACGGCACGCCCATCGCCGAATGCGCCAGGTTATTGTCCGACCAAGAGCGCGTCGCCGCCGTCGGTATCAACTGCACACCACCTCGCTTCATCCCCGATCTGATTCGCGCGGTGTCGGCCGTGACCGATAAGCCGATCGTCGTCTATCCCAACTCAGGCGAGACGTATGATCCGGTGTCGAAGCGCTGGCTGGGTGAATCGATGCCGTCCGAGTTCGGCACGTATAGCCGCGAGTGGCGCAAGCTGGGGGCGGGCTTGATCGGGGGCTGCTGTCGCACGACGCCGCAGCATATTCGTCAAATTCGCGATCGTTTCAGAAAACAATATCGGCCGGCCGGCCCGGCATAACGAGGGGTTTATTATGCTTTGGGGAGAAGTAGCCGCCCTGTTGACGGCCGTCTGCTGGTCTTTCACGGCCGTCTTTTTTAGCTATAGCGGCTCCCGTATCGGTTCCGATGTCGTCAATCGCAGCCGGCTGGTTTTTGCCTTCGGGTTTCTGCTCATCGCTCACCGCATTTTGGAAGGTCAATTCTTCCCCACCGGCGTTGAACCGTTTCGATGGGGTTGGCTGGCCGCGTCCAGCGTGATCGGGCTGGTTCTGGGCGACGCTTTTCTGTTCCAGGCCTACGTCCTTATTGGCCCGCGGCTGGCGATGCTCATGATGTCAACCGTGCCCATCATCAGCGTTCTGTTTGGTTGGCTATTGTTCGGAGAGACGATCGCGTCCGTGGAACTGGCCGGCGTGGTCCTGGCCGTTGCCGGAGTTGCCTGGGTCGTCACCGAGGTTCGAGGTGATCCCTCGCTGGCCGATCGCTCCAATTACAACAAGGGCTTGTTATTTGGCCTGTTGGGGGCGTTTGGGCAAGTACTGAACCTGGTGACAGCCCGGTATGCGTTGGTGGATGACTTCTCGGCCATCTCAGCCACGGTGATCCGTATCCTGATCGCCATGATTATTCTGTGGGGTTTGGCGCTCGTTCGCGGCCAATTCCTTGGCACGTTTGACAAATGGCGTGACCGGCGGGTTCTTGGGGCGATCATCGCCGGTTCGGCGTTTGGGCCATTTCTGGGCATATGGCTATCGTTGATCGCGGTGCAGAATGCGCGCCTGGGGATCGCCTCGACGCTCATGGCCTTGCCCCCGATCTTGCTCATCCCTGTGGAGTATCTCGTCTACCGGCGAAAAATAAGCCGCCGCGGCATGGTGGGGACGGTCGTGGCGATGGTCGGTGTGGCGATGTTATTCCTGTTGTGACCGAGCCTATTGAGGAGTAGGACTGGCGATAATCAGCTGCAATAGGCCGCGTCCGTGGGTTGACGCATGGTCGAGCTGGAATCCGGCGGCGGTCACAGCCGAAGCGGTCTCGCGATTCAGATGGCACGACCCCTGGAGCGCGAACCAGGCAGGGTGCAGCCAGTCGGTCAGCCGGCGTGTAAAGGGGGTTTGGCCGCGAACGTGTTCCAGTAAAAGAAACCGGCCGTCGGGTCGCAGCACGCGCTTGACCTCGGCCAGAGCCAACTCCGGCTGTTTGATGCTGCAGAAGACAAGCGTACCGAGGACCGTGTCAAAGGTGTCGTCGGGAAAGGGGAGGTCCTGAGCGTCGGCGCAGGCCAGAATGGCGATTCGCCCATGACCGTTATGTCGCGCTTTTTCGGCCGCTCCTGCCAGCCGTTTTGGCTCCAGATCGGTGGCCGTCACCCTCGTTCCCGGCTGATAGAGACCCAGATTAGCTCCCGTGCCGGTGCCGATCTCGAGGACATCACCGCGCGCCTCGGCCGCCAGCCAGCGTCGCAATTTCGATATCCCGGCCCGTTCGAGAGCGTACATCCCGCGATCATACCGTTGTGCTGTTATGTCCTTGGCTGTCATGGAGTGTCGATCCCTTTTCGTTTGAATGATGAACGATTATAGGTTGTGACGGGGAAATGAAAAGAGCAGCCCGTTTTGTGGCGGACTGCTCTTGCTTGGTGGGAGAAATGATGAACCTCGCTTGTTTACTGGTTACCTAGTCGGGCGGCCGCTTGCCCGCACAGGCTCGCGCCACCGGCCGCCAGCCATTGATTGAGCGTCTCACTGCCGGCGCTGCCGGCCACGGCATCCTTATAGATGCCGGTGGCCCAGACGTAATATCGTTGTGTCTCGGCCGGCCAGGTGTCCCAACTGCGAGCGGCCGTGCCGTGGCCGCCGTTGTAGCCGGCAAAGGTGCGATTCGCGTCGCCGTTGGTCTGTTGCATCCCCAATGCCAGGTAGGCCATGCCGCGCCGCGCGTTGGTGGTCGGATCCTGCATCGCCTCGCCCGGCTCAAAGTGGAAGGGCATCACCTGGAACAAGCCTTGCGCCCCGGCGCCGGAGACGGCATTGGGATCGCCGCACGATTCGATCTGCATCACCGTGGCCGCCATGTTTGGATCGATGCCGAATTCGTTGGCCCAGGCGACGATCTGTGGCGCCCAGTGTTGCACTTCCTTCGTGAACAGCGGCGCGATACCATTGATCGATGGGATGACCGCGATCTCTTGTCCGGCTGCGTCGGTATGCTCCGAGGCGCCTTCCTGAGCGACAACTGACTGAGGTTGGGTTTCACTACCGATTGCGTTACCGCGCACAGCCAGATAGCCAAACCCGATGATGAACAGGAAGACGGCCGCCAGAATGAGGATCATTCGTTGCTGGACAGCTATGATCGGATCGGGCATGCGAGGGACTGATGACCCGGTCCACCAGTAGGCTTCGTCTTCAGGCCGGTTCAATGGTGAATCCAAAGGGTAATAGGATGTTTCCTGATAAGTTGTCATAGTTTATCACTACTTGTGACCAAGAAAATCAATTGCGGTTGTTCGTCGGGCGGGCCTGGACGGGATTCGGCCGCATGCCACCGGGCATCGGCGGCCGCTGCTGAATTCGCGAGGAGGGTTGCCGCGTGCCATTGTGGTCGGTCTTGGGTGGGGAAGCCGGAAAACCATCAAACGGATCATCGATTGCTTCATAGGTGACAGAGGGCGTGTGAATGCCTGATTGCGGCCGCCCGGTTTGGGTGTTGCCCGTCGGTTGTGAGCTTGTCTGGCGTGCGGTGCGGCCTTGCGGAGCGGTCGTGTTTCTAACGGGCGCACCGTTGGATTGAGCACGAATCGGCATGGGGGAAGGGGCCGCCTCGCGGCGAGGAGTGCCCATTGGCAATTCGCGGCGGTCGTCCTGGCTCCCAATTGCGAACAGGTTTTCTCCCGCCACGGAAAACGCGCCGATGAAGAGGATGCGGGTCAGCCACACCAGCATCGCTACGAAGACAGGAACATAGCGCAACAAGGCTTCGCGGCTCAGAACTTCATTGCCGAACTCGTGACTGAGCAGGGAGATCGATACAGCCCACCAGGTCAGGGTTGAGTTGGCTATCGTCCCCAGAAACCAGGCGCCCATGAGGAACCAGACGCTGCGCGGTTCATTCATGCCCCGCTCGGGAGTGATGATTCTCACCAGGCCGGCGAAGTCGATGGCGCAGAAGGCAATGGCCAGGATAGTGGCCCACATGATGCCGGCGAATCGGATCTCGCCCAGGAGATTGGCTAACGCGAATTGGGTTGTGTCGAAATTGAAGATCTCAAAGGCAATCAGGGCGATCCCCAGGATCGCGGCGATCACTATCTTGCGAGGGGTTGTATCGCGCCCGCTAATGCCGAACTGAAATGATTGGACCGGATTTTTCAACATGATGTTCTCCCTTTTCCTGATTATTCTGAACCAATAACGATTGAAAAAACAATACCAGAACAATTGTTCTAATATCGATAATTGATAATAGCATAAATGTTCGATCCAAGTCAATCATTAATTTTGGTTCGTAACGGCCCGGGGTGGGTTGAGGTATAATCGGCCGCATGGCGCTCATTCTGACGCACGAGAAGACGGACTTCGATGCCGTGGCATCCCAGCTGGGGGCGAAAAAGCTTCACCCCTCGGCCGTCGCCTTGCTGCCTCATCATCTCAATCGCAATGTGCAGCAATTTCTTAACTTGTACTGGGACTCGTTGCCGTTCGTTCGCGCCACGGACTGGCGACGCCGGCAGGTCGATGAGGTGATCCTGGTTGATACCCATACGCTGGGCAACGTGCGCGGGCTGACGGCGAATCCCAGGGTTCTCGTCATCGATCATCATTTGGGCCACACCCCAAGGCCGGAATGGGTCTACGAGGTGGAGCCGGTCGGCGCGACGAGCACCCTGCTGGTGGAACGGTTGCTGGAGCGGGGGCTGGTATTGTCGCCCGAGGAAGCCACTCTGCTGTTGCTGGGAATCTATGAGGATACCGGCAGCCTGACCTATGACACAACGACGGCCCGCGACGTTCACGCCGCGGCTCGCATGCTGGAGCAGGGTGCGCAACTGACTGTGGCCCGTCGCTTTCTCAATGTGGCCCTATCGGAGCAGCAGCGGGAGCTTTATGATACCTTGTTGCGTAATGTCGAGTGGTTACGTGTCGAGGAGCGCTCGATAGCCATCGCTTCGGCCGTCGTCCAACCCGGTTTTGATGACGAGATATCTTCCGTTGCCCATCGCTTGCGCGAGACATTGACCCCCGACGGCCTGTTTGTCCTGGTGCAACTGGGGGATGGCGTTCAGGTCGTCGCCCGCAGTCTGGTCGATGAGATCGATGTTGGGCTGGTGGCGCGTCAACTTGGCGGTGGCGGACATAGCCGGGCGGCCGCGGCGATGGTCGTGGGCGGCCGCAATGACCTGGTTGCCGACAAAATCCGCGCGGCCCTGCGGCAGACCGTCCGGCCAACGATGCGCGTATCGGCTCTGATGTCCCATAGCGTGCAGACGGTGGCCGACACAACACCGATCCGCGAGGTGGCCGACCTGATGCAGCGATACGGCCATGAGGGCTATCCCGTCGTCGACGCTCATAAAAAACATATCGTCGGTCTGGTCACCCGGCGGGGCGTAGATCGGGCGATCAATCACGACATGGGCGGGCACCCGGTCGATCGCATCATGCACCGCGGTTCGATCACCGTCAAACCGACGGATACCATCGAGCGCGTCCAGGAGTTGATGGCGGCCGAAGGGTGGGGTCAGATTCCGGTCATTGCCGAAGACGATGAGTCCGACAGCCCGTTACCCATCGGCATCGTCACCCGCACCGACTTGCTGAACGCCCTGTTTCGGTCGCCACCGGAGACGCTGGAGACCGACATGCGCCGGCGGCTGGCCGGTTCGTTTTCACCGGAATTGTGGGCGTTAGTGCGTATCGTCGGCGAGACAGCCGCCCGCCTGCAGATGCCGATCTATTTCGTCGGCGGGTTGGTGCGCGATCTGTTGCTCGGCAAGCCGTCGACCGATCTCGACATCGTGATCGAGGGTGATGCCATCCGGCTGGTGCAGGAATTGTGCCGTCGATTCGGCGGTGAAGTCCACAGTCATGATCGTTTCGGCACAGCCAAGTGGTCATTGGGTGTGGAATCTTATGAGGCTATACTCAACACGGCCGCCGAGGAGTATCCCGGCAAGGCAGTGGACGAGCCGAACGGTTCCGGCACACGAATGCCCGCGCCTGGCCAGATCGACTTCGTCAGTGCGCGCAAGGAGTTCTACAAGCGGCCGACCGCCTTGCCCGACGTTGAGCCGGGGTCGATCAAACTTGATCTGCATCGGCGGGATTTCACCATCAACACCCTTGCCGTTCGCCTCGATGGCGACCACCTCGGTCAGATGCTCGATTTTTACGGCGGGCGACGCGATCTGCGACGCGGCCTCATCCGTGTGCTTCATAGCCTGAGCTTCATCGACGATCCGACGCGCATCTTGCGCGCTGTTCGCCTGGAGCAACGGCTCGGCTTCACCATCGAGGAGAATACGGCCGATCTAATTGGCGCCGCCCTGCCGTTACTTGACCGGGTCAGCGGTGAGCGCATACGGCATGAAATCGAGCTGAGCCTCAAGGAGGCCAATCCGATCCTGGTGATGGAGCGCCTCGATGAACTGGGCGTCCTTCGGCAACTCCATGCCGGACTGTCGTGGCGCGGGGAGACGGCGCCTGTCTTCACTCGCATACCCGGCTACGCGGCCGATCCGCTCTGGGGTGAGGTCTATCGCGCCGGCGCGCCGGAGTTCTATTACTTTGCCGCCTGGTTGGCCCCGTTCCCCAAGCCTGTCCCCGAATTGGTTGCCGGGCGGCTGCGCGTGCGAAAGGCGACGATGGATGATCTGCTGGGTATGGACAGCTTGCGGGAGATGCTGGCCGAACTGCCCGACAACGCACCGCCCAGCAAAATCGTGCGCGCCTTTGGCCAATTCGCTCCCCGTACCTTGCTGATTGTGCGGATACTTGATCAAAGTCCACGCGCGGGCGTATGGCTCGACCGCTACATGGCGGAATGGCGGCACGTCAGGACGGCCGTTACCGGCGATGACTTGCGGCGGGCGGGTCTATCCCCCGGCCCGATGTATACCCGGATTCTGGCCCGGCTGCTCGATGCCCGGCTTGACGGCGAAGTTCAGGATGACGAGGCCGAGTTCGCCTTAATGAAGTCGCTGGTGTCCGAAGCCCTGGCCTAGAAGAACCCTGTCGGTTAGGATGTAACGAACCAGGCGATGGCCTCTTTGGCTTCGTCGTCAATGATGACCTTGAGCGGGCCACCGGTGACGGCTTGCAGGTCAATGACGCGCACTACGTCCTCCAGATCGGCCGCCCAGGGCAGATAGAAACTCAGCCGGTTGACCGAATTGCGCAACAAATCCCAGTCCATCATACCTCCCTGCGGGGATGGCTGGATTCCCAGGACGAGGATTCCCGCCTCGATGATGTCCTCGAAGAAATCCGTCCCGTAGGCCAACTCCGGCGCAGGGGTGTAGGGCGGACTGATCTCTACCAGCAGCCGGGAATTGCAGATGTCGCTATAAGTGACGGGAACGCTCAGACGGCTGTTGGCGCTGCCCCAGCGACCCGGCCCGATGAGGCCGAAGCGCTCCGCCGGCAAGAGATCATTAAGCGCGGTCACGGTGTCGGCGATCTTCTTCCGGCGCGCCTCATCTTCGATGTCATAGTAAATTTCCGGATCTACGAAGACCAGAAAATCGATGGCCTCGACCATGCCGGCGGGCAAGCGGGTGGGCATGGAAAAGAGGCGCCGGTTGGTGTCGGGTATCATGCCTTCCAGCTCTTTCGGAGTCTCGGCCCGGAAGCGACGTTCGTTGATGGGGCGACATTCCAGGATGAAGAGCCGGTATTTTCGGCCGACAAGGTCGCCTTTGTGATCGATGCCTTCCGGTTCGATCTGGATAGCGAATTCCAGATCGACCGGTTCCTGATAGGTCATCTCCAGCCGGTTGAGAGACTCGCGCATCATGTCGGGAAAGGTGGGGTCATCGATCAGCCCATCGAAGGTCAGGACAATGTGATCGTCTTCGGTCAGCCCGTGCCTTTCCGGGAATGGAAGCAGATCCTCGCCGGTGTCGAGGGTGGCGAGGATCGGCAGGAGGCGGCCGTTGGCCCTCAATCCCTCGCGTATCGGGATCGTGGTCGTGGCGTTTTGATTGCGGTCGATAGCGGCCATGAATCGTTGAGCGTAGGTGCGACGACCTTCGACTGTATCATCCGTCCGTAGATGTGGGTGGCTGAGTGGGACGAGCCGCGGATAGTCCTGATCGACCCGATCGACGGCTCGTGTGCTCAACCCCGTTACCACCCGCAAAAAGCCCTCGCCCTGCCGTATCTCCGGCGTCCAGCAAAACGGGTTTTCGCTGAAACCCACGCCGGAAACGTCCGGGTAGAAATAATCGCCGTGCCAGCGGCCGGTCACACGCTGGAGGAGGATCGCCATGCGTTCGTCATAGTCGATGAGATTGTGCCTCTTGCGATAGAGCAGGGCGTCCGGATTGATCGTGCTGGCATAGACGCGGCGTATGGCGTTGAGCACCTTGGCCAGATTTTCCTCGGGCGAACCCTGGTTGGGACAAATAAAACTGTTGTACTTGCCGGCAAATGAGAATCCGAAATTGTCCTCCAGCAAGCTGGATGACCTGACGATGATCGGGCTGTTCCCTAAGGAGGTGAGCACCTCTCGCACCTGCATCACCACGTAATCGGGCAGCTTGGCGGCCAGAAAATCCTCGATGATGCGCGGATACTCCGAGCGTATCTCCTGCACCGGGAGGTATTTCTGGTTCATGTGATGCTCAAGCTTGTTCATCAGGAAGAACTCGTAGAAGACGTCGGTGCCGATGAAGAATGAATCGGGGATATTGATGTCGGCCTGACTGAATGTGTCGTCCACAGTGTACAAGGTGCGCCAGGCAAGATAGATTCCGGCCGCCTTGCCGCCGATTTTCCCTGTGCCGATGAGGCTTTGATAGATTCGGCGCAGGTCCCTGATAGTCAGCACGCGCTTGGCGACGCCGATGTAGGGCAGTTGATCGCTCATCAATCGTTTGATCAGCACGACCTTGATCTCTTCCAGGTGGTGCCCGTAGCGTTCCAGATCGTCGGACGACATGCTTTCGTAGATTTCCCCTTGCCGGAACAACATCTCCCACGGGGCGATCTCGGGATTGAAGGAGAGGGTCACCATATCCGGAGCGGATGATCGGCTGTTGAGCACTTCCTCGATCAAGGCATCCAGGCGCGCGCTGCCCAGGTTGTCAGCAAACAGGGCGTCGGTGTGCATGTCGCGGATGCGGTTCTGTCGCAATTGCCAGGTCAGGGAGTTCTCCTCATAGTATGGATCGCTCAGCCCTTCCCGTTTCTGCGAGGCGATGCTCAACTCGCGCACCTCAAATTCGAACCGATCGGGGTCGATGAGGCCTCGCGCAAACAGTTCATGCCGCATGCGATCGCGCAGTCGATCGGCCAGGATCGGGTATTGGGCCAACTTGATATAGATATCGATCGTGGGGGTGGTGGTTCGCAATGGAAGGTCACTTGGCATGTCGTTCACCCTCGGTTAGATAGCCGACCGCTTCATCCTTCGCGCCGTTCATTAGAATATCCAGCCGGGGGCTATTGGGATACCGGTCCAAATCGATGACCTTGAGATAGGCGGTCAGATCGCTGTCTTCAGGTTGAATATCGGTCAAACAGTTCGGGGAAGTGGCGAAAAATTCCTCGTTGAATGTGGCGCTATCGGAGTCGGCGCCCAGATGCAGGGCCAGGGAGTGGATTTGAGCCTCGACCAGGTCCTGGAAAAAGTGGGTTCCATAGGATAGTTCGGGAATGTTGCCGTTGTGAGATACGGCCATCTCGATTAATACCTTGGTGTTAAAGATATCGGCGTAGGTCACGTGGACGCCGAGGTCGATATTCACGCTGCCCCATCGCCCCGGCCCCACCAGGATGAAATGCTCGTCTTCAAGAAGTTTGTTGAGGCGGCCGATCGCCCGAGCGATCTCGTGCTTGACCGTGCTGTCGTGCAGTCCGTAATACGCTTGCGGCTCCACATAGATGATGTAGCGAATGTCCTCGGCTCGTCCGTCGGGCACCAGCCGGTGGGATGTGAACAGGATGCGCTCCGGTGGCAGATTCCTGGGAATGGCCACCGCTGTATCTTCGGTTCGCTGACTCAACGGCCGGCATTGAAGGACATGGAGGCGATATTCGGTTTGTGGGTAGTGGGGCAGGATGTCGATGGCGAACTCGACATCGACCGGCCGCTGGTAGGTGGCTTCCAATCGCTGCAACGAAGTACGCATCAAATCGACAAATGTTTTATCCTTGGTCAATGTGTTGAAGGTGAGGATGAATTCATCGCCGGGCTGCAACGATGCGGTCGATAGTATCTCCTGCAGGTAATCGTCGCGGCTCACCGAGGCGATATAACGAATGAGAGGATATTTTTCGTCCAGGACATCGTAGATATGAACTGTTTTGAAACTGTTTTCCTCAATGTCGATGACGTCGATATACCACTGGGAATATTGCCGGATGGCGCGCGCGCCGGTTTCCGGTCGCAGTTGGGGGTGGCTCAACGCAATAAGGCGAGGATAGTCATTGGATACCCGGTCGACAGCTCGCGTGCCATAGCCCCAAACCATGCGCAAGAAGCCGTCCTCGCGCCGGATCTTGTTGTTCCAGCGAAAGGGATTTTGGCTGAAGCCGACGCCCGCCAGAGTGGGGAAATAGTAGCGGCCGTATGGCTTGCCGATGGCTCTCTGGATCAGTATGGCCATCCGCTCATCGTAGTCGATCAGCCCGTGCCTCCGGCGATAGAGGATGGCATCCGGATTGAGAGTGCTGGCGTAGACGCGCCGGATCGCGTCGAGCACATCCCGCAGGTTCTGCTCCGGCGTGCCCTGGTTGGGACAAAAGTAGCTGTTGTACTTGCCGGCGAAAGCATAACCGAAATTATCTTCCAGCAGGCTCGACGACCGCACAACCAGCGGGCTATTCCCCACACCCTCCAGCATCCGGCGCAATTGGGTGATGATCTCCTCGGGAAATTTACCGGCCAGATGAGCCTCGACGATGTGCGGGTATTCCTCGCGGATTTCCGCCAGCGGCCGATATTTCTGATTCATGAAATGATCGAGGCCGTTCATCAGCCGGAACTCGTAGATCACCTCCGTGCCGATGAAGTAGGAGTCGGGGACGCCGACGTATTGATGTGATTCGATTCCATCGCCCAGGTTTTGTTGCAGGATTCGCCAGGCCAGCATCACCCCGGCCGACTTGCCGCCAATTTTGCCCGCCCCGATACGGCGCTCATAGATGTAGCGCAGATCGGCGATGCTGAATATGCGCTTGGCGACGCCGATATAGGGCAGTTGATCGCTGATCATGCGCTTGATGAGAACGACCTTGATTTCCTCGAGGTGATGGCGGCTTCTTTCGCGTTCGTCCTCGGGCAACTGCTCGTAGATCTCCCCCTGCCGGAACAGGACCTCCCACGGTGAAATTTCGGGATTGAAGTTGAGGCCGGACGATACCGACGGCGACGGTTGGTTGCCGAGCACTTCGGTAATGATCTGATCCAGCAGAATGCTGCCGAGGTTGGCGGCAAAGATGGCGTCGGTCTGGAAGTCGCGTACGCGCTCCTTGCGCTGCTGCCATACGTGCCCTTCCTCCTGGCCGTAAGGATCGATCAGTCGCTCGCGCCATTGTGACTCGATGGCCTTCTCCCGCACCTGGGCTTCGAAGGTGTTTTCATCGATGATGCCGCGCCGAAACAACTCTTGTCTCATCCGCGCGCGGATGCTGTCGGCTAAAACCGGATATTGGGCCAGACGAATGTAGATGTCGATTGTGGGGGTGACACTTCGTGGCGCAGTAGTCATAAGCTATATCACTTGTCAAACTCGCGGTGCCGGTTCAAATCAGGTCGTTCTATTATAGCAGCGTTGCCGGTTTGCGCGCCCGGTCGTTTGCCGGTACAACCGATCGGGTTGGCGACAACATCAAATTATAATTGCCGGCCAAACGGCCGAAGGAATGAGTGACTTGTCTACGATATTCTCCAAAATCATCAGCGGCGAGATACCCTCGAACATCGTCTATCGCGACGATCTGGTGACCGCGTTTCGCGATATCAACCCATCCGCCCCGGTCCATATCCTGATCGTCCCCAACAAGGAGATCGCCACGGTTAACGACTTGACGGAGGATGACGAGCGAGTTGCCGGGCGATTGTTTCTGGCGGCTCGCCGGATCGCGGAGCAAGAGGGCATTGCCGAGAGTGGCTACCGGCTGATCGTCAATGTCAATCGGGACGGTGGTCAGGAGATCTATCATCTCCACATGCATTTGTTGGGCGGCCGGCCGATTGGGCTGATGGTGGTTCGCCGCTGATCGGTTGGCCGGACCTGTCTAGCGGGTGATTGCGTTGCTCTCCTCGCGGCAAACGCAGGCCTCGCGGACTGTTTCACCGCGCTTCAGAAAGCCGTCGTATTCCGTGCCCGTCCCCGAGGATACCCAACCGCTCAGCACAAAGGGCAAGCCACCATCGGCTGAGATCCAGCGGCCGTTGTAGCTGCGGACGAGATGCAGGTGTGTGCCGTTCGAGAAACCGCCTTCGCAGGACGGATGCCCCAACCGGTCGCCAACTGCCACTTGTGTGCCCACGGCGACGCGGTCGCGGGTTTCCAGATGCATGTAGGTGATCGCCCACCCCGTTCCGACGTATCCATCATCGTCCAGATCGACGACCACCGCCCCGTTTCCGCTGCGGGTCACTGTACCGGCCGCGGCGGCCGTTACCCAATCGTCGCTGAGGATGCAGCCCAGCTGTTCGCCCGGCGGAGCGAAATCCAGCGCGCCCCATGCAGAACCGACGTTCCACGCGCCATGCGGCCCGCTAGTCATATACCACGTCTCTCCCGCCGCCCACGGAAGCTCCAACGCGGGCGATTCCAAACCGTCGGGGAGAAGGGGATCGACGGAATAAGCGAACGGGTTGCCAAACAGCCGAACATAGGTGGCATGGAAGCCGTCGGGGCCTGATTCCCGCTGCCATGAATCCGGGGCCATGCCGTCGATTGCTCCCAGATAACGCTGGACGCCGGCGGTGCCGTCATTGACCGTCGGGGAGAAGATGACCGGGCTGCCGTCGGGGAGGTTGAATCCGCGCAAGCCACCTTCGGCCCGACCATAGAAACCCAAATTAAACAGATTGGCTGCCCAACTCAATTGCCTATATAACCCATTCGCGCCCGCGCCGGAATAGCCCATGTCCGCTGTTATTGCGGCTGGACTTGCCTTGGTGGCCCACCCCGTCCGGTATTCCAGCGCGGCAATAAGCAGCCGGGGATTGACGCTGTGACGGTCGGCGACCAGTTGAAGAATGGCCGGCCCCGTCATTGATTGTCCCTCAACTTCTTCCTGATGGCGCAGAAGGTAGCCGCCCAGTCCGGCCAAAAAGGTGGGTGCGTCGAAATCCCGTGCCGCCGGACCATAGACCAGTTCGCTATCGGGGATGATCTTGAAATCCGGGCCGACGGTCGCCGCGATCTCAACCCCCGGAACCAGCAGGGACTGACCCACCTGGACGAGATCGGGATCCGTCAGGTCGTTGAGCTCCATCAATTCTTCGACAGTCGTGCCGTAGCGTTGTGCCAGCAGGCCGAGTGTCTCGCCGAAGGTCACGGTATGGCTGCCCGGACTGCCTGTTGCGTCAATTGAATAGTGGGCGCCGTCGGCCGTGGGTGAGCCGGCGTACTCGGGCGCCGGTGTGCCTAACTGGGCTATGAGCGGCGTGCCCGAGACGAAAGGCGTCGCCTCGGATATGGTTGTGGCCGGGTCGCTACCTGGCGCGGTTGGGTTGACGCCGCTTGAAGGCGGAGGTTGGCCTGGGCCGGGCCGGACGCAGGCCGAAAGCGTCAGTAAGATTAAAAGGAGGAACCATGTACGGCTGTTTCCGTGCTGCGGGCAGGCAGTTGTCATTAGCCGAATTGTAACCCGGTCGTCGGCGCCTCGCATCCGCATTCGGAAGATAGGACACGGGCATTCATTCCGGCCGCATCCATTGGCTGTTCACCGGAGCCTTGCGGCCGTCAAAAGGCATTGTAGGCTACCGGAGAGGCAAAGATGATACTCGATGGGTGGGTTTAGAGATCGTTAGCGTGGGTGTCGAATAACGAACCCCGTGAAAAGGCCTCGCCCACAGCGCTCAATCGGGTTCCTTCCCAGGTGCAGTTTCGGCAACGGTAACGGTAGGCGGGTATGCCCACCATAATTAGCCATCGCTGTCTCGTTCGGCGGCTGACGCGCATCAGCTCTTGTTGGCCGCATTGGGGGCAGCCGTGTTCCATCTGCAAGCTGTCGTTGCCGAGGATTAACGATCTGGTAATCATAATGAGCAATAACAGACCGGCCAATCCGATCAATATAGTGCTGGTCAGCTGGAGCGCATACGGGCGTGGGTTGAAGAAGAAGGGTATTGCGGCAAGCCCAAGCATGATGAGGCTCGCCCAGAGAAGGCCTGGGACTCGTCGGCTGTTGTGTTCCTTGAACGCCTGCTGGTCCGCAACAAATGCGGCTTCCATGGCTGCCATCGAATCGAATGATTCAGCTTCTGCCGCTGGCGCAATCGCCTCTTCGGCCGTCTCGACAATGAAACCGTTATGCTCATCCTCCACCGGTTCGGCCCACAGGATCTCTTCCATGGCTACGGCCGTATCGGATTCAGCGCTTCGAACGCCGTTGCCATTCTCGAAAAGAGCTTGCACCCACTCTTCAGGCTGTTCATCGGCCGCAATAGGGAGTGATTGCTCTTCAACCTCGGTCGCTTGTGGCGCGGGCGTCGCCTCGTTTACCTGATATGGTTGGGGATCGGACTGTTCTTCCAGGACCGCTTCTTCAGCGATAGGATCGGCCTCGATTGGCGTTGCCTCATCCTCGATCGGCTCGATCGTGTCTTGCATGTTGAGGGAATCGCGCAGAATTTCGGGGGTCAGGGGGCCGGTTTCAAGCCAGTTTGGCTTAAAACCTGACGTCTCAATAAAACCGGGAGACTTTCTCTTTTTGGCGGATCCCGATAGTATCGTCTGATTTGCAGATGTACCGGTTATCTTTTGACCGTTGGGCGATGAATGATTAGTGCTCATAATAATTTATCCTGTCCAGCCACTCAAGGAGGTATGAATGGTTATCAAGCGTAATTACTTGATCATATAAGATAACACCGGCTATCAGAAGGTAAATAGCGATCCTGTAAATATTAAGTGAATTATAAGCGATGTCGGGGGAAGATATCCATGAGGTAAATTGCCCAACCTCCTCCTGACAGATTTGGATACTTGACAATAAGAGGCCGATCCCCTATGATTTCTTTAACTGGTAAGACCACTTACCAGTTGCGTAACCAATGAATCAACACCCAACTCCCACACGCCCCAGAGAGCACGCCGAACGAGCGCTGGTTGATGCTATCCTCGATGGAGAATTCCCGCCGGGTTCTGCCTTGCCCGGCGAGCGGTCGCTGGCGGTGCGCTTGGGCGTTACCCGCCCTACATTGCGCGAGGCTATCCAGCGTCTGGCCCGGGATGGCTGGCTGACCGTCGCCCATGGCAAGCCCACGGCCGTCAATGATTTTTGGCAGGCGGGCGGGCTGAATGTGCTGGGCAAATTGGTCGAACGTCAATCTCACCTGTCTCCAAACTTTATCAGCCAACTGTTGGAGGTGCGGCTTCATCTTGCCCCGGCCTATACGCGATCAGCCGTGGCCTATGCAGCACCGGATGTCGCTGAATTCCTGGCTTCCACGACTGAGTTGGCCGATTCGCCGGCTGATTTCGCCCGCTTCGATTGGCTGCTGCATCACAGACTGACCGTATGCTCCGGCAACCCCATCTATACGCTGATCCTCAACGGTTTCGTGGGCATCTATGAGGAGGTGGCGCGCCGCTATTTTTCGTCGGCCGACGCTCGCGCCATGTCGGCCGGTTTCTATCGTGAACTGCGAGGACACGCTTTGGCGATCGATCCCGATGCGGCCGAGGATTTGTCTCGTCGGGTGATGCTGGCCAGCATCGCCTTTTGGGAAAAGAATCAATTGACCTAATTCGTCCGAAGGAGGAGGGACTATGCGTCGCTGGAATGGCTGGGGAGACGATACGATTCAATATCCGTTGTCGAGTGGCGCCTTGTCGTTTCTGGAAGAGGCGGTTGGCCATGGCGTGCCGGCAATCGATGCGCCAATGGCGGATGTCCTGGCGAAAGTGCCGCCCTCTCGATTGACGAATCTGCCGGATACAAACATGATCCGGACTGACTCGGCTACCCGATTGCGGCATGCGCGCGGTCAGAGCCTGCCCGACTGGGTCGCTCTGCGAAGTGGCCGTATCCCCGCCTTTCCCGATGGCGTGGCCTTCCCAACCGGCGCGGCCGATGTGGCTCGACTGCTGGCCTATGCTGCCGAGACCGATGTGCGCGTGATCCCCTATGGCGGCGGCACGAGCGTCGTGGGTCATATCAACCCCGAACCTGGCGAGCAACCCGTCCTGACAGTGAGCCTGCGCCGCATGAACCGGTTATCGAGCCTTGATTCCATTAGCCTGTTGGCCGCCTTCGGCGCGGGCGTCACCGGTCCTGAGCTGGAGGCACAATTGCGCGCCCGCGGCTTCACTCTGGGCCACTATCCCCAATCGTTCGAATTTTCCACCCTCGGCGGATGGGTGGCCACACGGTCCAGTGGGCAACAATCCCTCGGCTATGGGCGAATTGAGGGCCTTTTCGCGGGTGGTACGCTGCTGTCTCCAGCCGGAGAATTACGCATGCCGCCCTTTCCGGCCTCGGCCGCCGGGCCTGATTTACGCCAGCTCGTTCTCGGTTCCGAGGGGCGAATGGGCATTCTGACGGATGTCACGGTTCGTGTCTCGCCGTTGCCCGACCACGAGGAATTTCATGCCGTCTTCTTTCCTGATTTCATCGGGGGGATGGCCGCGACGCGCCGGATCGCTCAGGCCCGGCTACCCTTGTCGTTGTTGCGATTGAGCACGCCGATGGAAACGCGGACCACATTGGCGCTGGCCGGGCATGAGCGGATCATCGGTATATTAGAGGCGATGCTCACTGTGCGCGGCGCGGGCGAGGGCAAGGTCATGCTATTGTGTGGCTTCACCGGTCGCTCGGACATGATTCGCGACGCCCGCCATGATGTGATCGATATCGTCAAGGAGCATGGCGGCATCCACGTCGGCCAGCGCTTTGGCGAGCAGTGGATCGAAGGTCGCTTCCGCACGCCTTACCTGCGCAATACGTTGTGGGGTCTGGGCTATGCCGTGGATACGCTGGAGACGGCGACCACATGGGATAATATTCCGCGCATGGTCGAACGGATCGAAAGCGCTCTGCATTCACCCTTGCCGGACGGCGAGCGCGTCCATGTTTTCACGCACCTGTCTCATGTTTACCCCCAGGGGGCCAGCGTGTATACGACCTATTTGTTCCGCCTTGCCGTCGACCCGGCGAAGACGCTTGAGCGTTGGGAGCTGCTAAAGGGAGCGGCCAGTCGCGCCATTGTCGCCAGTGGCGGAACGATCAGCCATCAGCATGGCGTCGGCCGCGATCACCGGGAATACCTGACGGCCGAGAAAGGGGTGTTGGGGATGAACGCGCTGGCGGTGGCCATTGGGCAGTTTGATCCGGCGGGCATCATGAATCCCGGCGTGCTCATTGACGACCAGAGAGGAGGGGAACGATGACATCTGCCAATGACTGGAATATTAGCTATCGCGAATCTGCCTGGGAAAGCCTTGCCGAGCAGAAGTGGGACATCGTCGTGGTGGGCGGGGGAATCACCGGCGCCGGCATCCTGCGCGAAGCGACGCGCCTGGGCTTTCGAACCTTGCTGGTCGAGCAGCGTGATTTCGCCTGGGGGACATCCAGCCGCTCATCGAAGCTGGTTCATGGCGGCCTGCGCTACCTGAAGACGGGGCAAGTGGGCCTGACGCGGGCTTCCGTGCAAGGCCGGGAGCAACTGCTGGCTGAGGGGGCCGGACTAATCGACCCATTGGGGTTCCTGTTGGCTCAATATGAAGATGATGGGGCTATGGGTGGGCGGCTGGTATACGGGGCGGGATTGACCGTTTATGATCTGATGGCCCAGCAATGGAGCCATCGCTATTATAATCCGCAAGATTTCCAGATGCTGGCTCCTTACATCTCCCCAGCCGGACTGCGGGGCGGCTACCGTTATCAGGACGCCCA